>JBIIRB010000012.1:0-19154 GCA_044341785.1 Bacilli bacterium
TTGAATACGACCATCTTTTAAAAGGACTTCTAATGTTTTCTTAGCAATTTCTCTTCGAATCGGATCAAAACATGACACGGTAATGACTTCGGGGGTGTCATCAATGATCAAATCCACGCCTAGCATTTGTTCAAGGGCACGAATGTTACGACCTTCACGGCCAATGATACGACCTTTCATTTCATCACTCGGTAATGAAATCACCGACACGGTACGTTCGGTCACGTAATCTTGCGAGTATCGGTTGATCGTGATGCCTAAGATTTCACGGGCATAGGTTGAAGCGGTTTCTTGGGCTTCTTGTTCTTTTTGTTTAATAAAAAGCGCAATTTCCTTGGTTAATTTACTTTCCACACGGGCCATGATTTCCGTTTTGGCGTCTTGCATGGTCATGTTGGAAACCTTTTCGAGTTCATGGATGATAGAATCCAGTTTTTGTTGTAAAACTTCTTCCTTCTTTTCCACTTCTTTGATTCGTTTATTCAGCGCTTCAGTCTTATCTTCGAGGATGGTTTCTTTTCCCGTTAAGGCTGAATCCCTGCGATCAATGTTTTGTTCGCGTTGCAAAAGTTTGTTTTCAATTTGGGTCACTTCACTTTTACGTTCACGGATTTCTTTCTCTGCTTCTTGCTTCAATTCATAGGTCATTTGCTTAGCATCAAGTTGAGCATTTTTGACAATATGCTCCGCTCGAATGTCTGCATCACGTAAAATTTTCGAAGCTTGCTTATTGGCATTTTTAGCTTTAAAAATGGGTACGGATGAATAGGCGAGAACGCCTAAGCCAATACCGACGAAAAGAGCGACTACGATGAGGATCACACTTAAAATTGTATCCATATGAGTCTCCTTTCATGGACCGTTCCAATTGGACTAGAATTGGTGGGTTTGATGCAAAAATATACCAAAATCATAGATTTGTGCAAAAATCGTTTAACATTTTAATTATGGAAGATTAAATTGTGTATTTCTAAGAGGCGTAATGCCAATAAGAAGGTTAGCGACTTTTGGTGTATATTTAACGTATCCGAAGATACCTCTTAATCATAACGAATCTAAACGCATTATACAATAACTAAAAAATGAGGGGTTGACCCTCATTTTGTTTTTCCCCTAATTAAGCGGCAATTTCACCAGATTTTAACTTTTCAATCAATTTCTTCATGATGTCAGGGTTTGCTTTTAGAAAATCCTTCGCGGTTTCTCGTCCTTGACCCATGCGCGCGCCTTCATATTCGTACCAGGAACCCATCTTTTTAATTAAGCCTAGTTCCGTGGACATATCTAAGACTTCTCCCGATTTTGAAAAACCTTCGCCAAAAATCAAATCCACTTGGCATTGTTTAAAGGGTGGGGCAACTTTATTTTTCACGATTTTAATCTTCACTGAGTTGCCAATGATGGTTTCACCCACCTTAATGGCTTCGGTTCTCCGGATATCGATGCGAACGGTGGCGTAAAACTTCAAAGCTCGACCGCCACTGGTCACTTCTGGGTTACCATAAGCAATACCTACTTTTTCTCTTAATTGGTTAATAAAAACAACCGTACATGAGGATTTATTTAGAACACCGGCTAATTTTCTCATCGCCTTGGACATTAAACGGGCTTGTAATCCTACTTGCATATCCGACATGACACCATCTAATTCAGCTTGCGGAACCAAGGCGGCAACGGAGTCCACAATGATGATATCAATAGCATTCGAATGGGCTAACATTTCAACGATTTCAAGTGCTTGTTCACCACTATCCGGTTGCGATAAAATCAATTCATCGATATTGACGCCTAATTTTTTAGCATAAACAGGATCGATGGCATGTTCAGCATCCACAAAAGCCGCACGACCCCCACGGGCTTGTGCTTCCGCAATCGCATGAAGCGCCAATGTCGTTTTACCACTGGATTCTGGACCAAAAATTTCAATCACGCGTCCTTTAGGGTAACCACCCACGCCTAAAGCGATATCGAGCGCAATCGAACCTGAGGAGATCGTATCCACATTGGAATTAGGACGTTCTCCAAGGCGCATGATCGCACCTTTACCATATGTTTTTTCAATGGTTTTAATCGTTTCTTCTAACGCGAGAGCTTTTTCATTTTTTTCTTTTGCCATAAGACGTCCTTTCATGACTCACTTTATAATATTACACCAATCCGCTTCATGACCCCACATTTGCAATCATGAGCATTTTTTCAATCATAATTAACCCTTCTTCAACGGCTTGCTTTCGAATCGCTTCACGGTCACCCGCAAATAAAAAATATTCTTGTTTAACGATATTTGGACCCATCACGGTAATGAAGACTTCACCGACCGGTTTATCTTCAATCGGTTGTGGACCTGCATTGCCCGTGATCGACAAACAAATATCAACATGGAGAATTTTTTTCCCTTGTTCGGCAAGCGATAAACCTACTTCTTTGGATATCGAACCATACTTTTTCAATTGTGAAAGTTTAATTTTAGCCACTTGATGTTTGATTTCATTCTTATACGTGACCAGACTTCCTTTAAAAAAGGAAGATGCCCCAGGGATTGAGGTTAATGCTGCAGCAATCGAACCCCCCGTGATAGATTCAACTGTACCTAGAGTTAACTTTTTGGATAGCGCTAATTCTTTAATGGTTTCTAAATTCATGGATTCATCCTTTCAATAACGGAAAATGACTCTTCACATAATAATATCCAGATAATAACGACACAAGCGTGGTCAAATAAAGAAAGAGTTCAGTCATAGCAAAACCTTGGGGCAAGGACAGCCATGCAAACGGTAAATCATTGAGGGTCAAGAGTAAAATTGAGATGATTTGTAATACTGTTTTGGCTTTACCAATCGGATGTGATGCAATAATCACCTGTTTGGATGCCGCTATCAATCGTAATCCATCGACAGTAAAATCCCTTATAATCCATAACGTAATGACCCACAAAGGCATTAAGTGATGCATTTCAGGTAACCATGCATAACGAACCAAAAGGCCTAACGCGGTCACATTCACCATTAATTTATCGGCTAAGGGATCAATCAGCTTACCTAAGGTGCTTTCGACCTTAAATCGACGAGCTAAATACCCATCCAACCAATCAGTGAAGGATGCCACTGCAAAAATGGAACCTAACATGAGGAGGATTGGAGATAGACGCACATTGAACACAATCCAATCCAAAGGTTTTTCATACGGCAATAAAAACAAGATGAAAACCACCCCCACGAGGAGGATGCGTAATAACGAGAGTAAGTTAGGGATATGTTTCATGTTCATCGTGGAGTAAGCGACCCGGTAAGCCATGTTCTGTCGAGGATGATTATTTATCTATGCTTTCGCATCAACTAAACCTTTCGTTTAAAGTTTAGTCGTTCCCCTACCAAATTTGGGTTTCTCGCTTGTGGGGTTTGCCGCGTTGCAAAACTTCGTTTCCGAAGTTATCCGTTTCTGTGGCACTTTCAGGACGTAGACATGCCTTGCGGTTTAGCCTACGGATCCGCCGTCATATGCTCCCATATGCCTGGGGTTATTTGTTATCCCAGCACAATCAGTACAAGCATCACAGCTTGTGCGAGCATGGACTTTCCTCTAGTCTTTCAACCAGCAATCATCTGGGTCGCTTCATTCTATTTTATCTTATTTGGGTCAATTCCGGCTTGATAAAGTGCACGTTCTAAATCACTGATGCGTTTAATGTATTCAAGATTCGTTAAATTGATGGTGGCGGTGTCGTTTCCTTTAAGCACACCAAGCTTTTCTTTGGTCTTCGCTAATTCAACTTCAAGTTCGGAAATACGTTTACGAAGCGAGGACACTAATTGCACTTCTGCTTCTAGTTTGGGGAGTTGATCTTTAAAAAAAGCTTCCCAAACTTCATAATCACGCTTGATTTGATCCAAAAACTTATCAACCTCGAGTGCATCATAATCGGCAATACCTTCTTTAAATCGTTTTTCTAAAATCATCGTCGATGTCAAGATGGGTTTAGACATGGATGAACCTCCTTGTTTAACTAAGGTCTATTTTAGCATCACTTATTCTTTGATTAATAGCGTTTATAGTTTTGCTATACTATTTTTGTGGAAAAACTAACCCAACGACTTAAAGGAAAAACCCAACTTGTTTTTATCGATTTCGAGGGAACTGAAAAATCGCATGAGATCATTTCCATTGGCGCAATTAAGGTCAGTTTAGATTATAAAGGTGTGTTGAAAAAGAAATATCCTACTTTTTATACTTTGGTGAAAGCCGAAGAACCCTTAACGCCTTTCATCTCACGACTCACCAAAATCAAACAAACGGATTTAGATGAGCACGGTTTAGGACTTCATGATGCAATCAAAAAACTACATAAATATATTGGACAAGCGGCAATCAAAAAAACGCTCATTCTTGTTTTTGCACCTCATGATTTTCGGTTATTACGTTTAGCGATGGAGCGACTCGGGGATGCGAAAGATAAAGTGATCATTGTGAGCTGGTTAAAGGCGATGATGGATTTTCAAGCGATCCTAGCCCATGTGGTTCAAGACCCGCATGGCAATCCGTTATCCCTTAACAATTATTTAAAACTTTTTGCGATTGAGGTCGATGGCCAAGATCATCATGCTGAAATTGACGCTGTCAAATTACTCAGATTGTATGAAGCTTTCGTTAACCCTGCTTCACAATCGACGTTAAAAGATCAGTATCTTGCCATTTTAAAACGCGGAAAAGGACTTCCTAAACCCGTTCAAAAAATTTTATTAGATTTAATCCAAGGTCAGACTGTGAGCCGAGATGACTTACTATTAGCAATTGAGGAGTATTTACACGCATGATATTTAAGTATCCATTAGGCATTAAAAAATCATTCCCTAAAAAAACCACAAAAACGATCCAAACCAAAACCAGTTTTAAAAATCGTGGAATGGGATTAGAAGGTGAACTTAATTTAAGTAATGCTTTTTATAATGAAGAAGGCATGGCCTTAATTCAAAAACGTCCAACCCCGATTAATGTTGTCAAAGTGGATTACGCAAAAGGAGCTAAGATTACGCAAGCTTATTTTGAAAAACAATCGACCACTGATTATAACGGCGTATACCGAAGCAAATATTTAGACTTTGAAGCGAAGTCGACATTAAGTAGAACCTCGCTACCCATTAGCAATATCACCTCGCATCAAATTACCCATTTGAAAAATGTGATGAAGCATGGTGGAATCGCTTTTTTCATCATCGCGTTTGAAACGTTACAACAGACATATTTACTACCTGCTCAACCGTTCATCAAATTTATTGAAACAGAAAAAAGACAATCTTTACCGCTGAATTGGATTAAGCAAAACGGCGTACTCATCAACGTAAGTTTTAAACCACGCCTGCATTTTCTTCAAGCTGTCGATCAACTATTTTTCTAAATTTTTATTCTTTTCAAAGCAATGATTCACAAGCGGACAGCTGTGACACTTCGGTTGTCTGGCCGTGCAAAAGTAACGACCAAAATGAATCATCTGATGATGGGTTTTAATATAACGAGATTCTGGTAATACCTTGCGTAACTTTCGTTCAATGACTTCAACATGATCGTTTGGATTTGCTAATCCAAGTCTTTTCGCAATTCGCGTGACATGGGTGTCAACCGCAATTTCAGGAATATGAAATAACTCTGCACGAACCACATTGGCCGTTTTACCCCCTACACCGGGTAAGGCCATTAACAAAGATTTGTCGGATGGAACCGTTCCACCATGTAAGGAAAGAAGCATGTTAGCAATCCCTTGAATATGTTTGGCTTTCGTACGGAATAAACCAATCGTTTGAATCACGCGTTGCAGTTGACTGAGTTTAGCGGTTGCTATTTTTTTTAACGTTGGAAAGGCTTTAAAAAGTTTGGGCGTAACTTGATTCACAGCTTGATCGGTGGTTTGCGCGGATAAGACGACAGCGATTAAGAGTTCATAATCTTGGCGATACAGTAATTCGCAGTGGGCATCTGGAAATTGAGAATCAAAAAAAGCGAGGGCAAGAGGAAGATTACTCTTCATCATCATCCACCCATTTGGTTTGGGCAATTTCTAATGTTTTTTGAATGTTTTGTTCCCATTGGCTATTCACCGCAGAAACACCTTCTTTTTCTACATCCTCTTTCAACGTATATTTCAATAAAATCTTATCAACCGCACGTAATGATTTTTTTTGCATCCCCAGCGCTTCACTCAAGGCTTTTTTAATTAACGTTTCTGCATAGCCAAAACTCAGCCACTCGCCAATGCGCGCTCGCTCTAATGGAGATAATGGACGAGCAAGTTCTTGTTCAAAATGACGATAAAGTTGACCTAACGATTCGTTGGCAGCGCCTTCTTTTTGTTCATTCGCGTGAAGCACCATAAACTGAAACTCTTGATAAAGTTTGCGTTTAAGTGGGTTAAGTGTTGTCCGCATTTGCTGTTGCACATTATCATATTCAATCCATTTTTTTTCTAACAAAGAAACGAGGGTTTGATCAATGACTTCCACCGAAAGATTCATTTTTAAACTAAGCATATCGGTCGTGATGAATACATTATTTAATTTAAGCAAATGTTCAATCATGAGTAAAACCGCTAATTGGTTTTCATTGATGCCAATCTTCTTATAATTTTCTAATAATAACGTTCTAAAATCGATTGCTTCTTCTATCATGGGGTTATTTTAACATAGATTCAAAATAGACTAAGGGAACCTTGAACGCATTTAAGGTTGCTCGTGTTTGGGGATGACGTAAAGCGAACAATTTTTTCATTTCACTCTCAATCTTTTGTGGTTTTAGTTGATTGAGTAAGTCGATTTGATCACGCACAGCCTGTTGGGTATTGGGTTCCATGGTGAAACCACATTGCAATTGAAATCGTATCGCTCGTAATAGACGTAAGGGATCTTCACTGAATTTCCCATAAGGTTCGCCAATGGTTCGAATCACTTTTTGTGCAATATCTTTTTGACCATCGACATAATCTAACAGATGATTTTGATCATCTAAATACAATCCATTCATCGTAAAGTCTCTTCGCACAACATCCTCGATTGGTGTTTGAACAAAAATAATGGAACTCGGGTGACGATAATCTTTATAATCACGTTCGATGCGTAAGGTCGTAATCTCAAATGTATAAGCCTCATGAATGAGTTTCATTAAACCATATTGAGAGAAGCGGTGATCGGCTTGGGGTAAAAAAACTTTCATTTGTTCGGGAGTCGCATTAGTCACTGCATCCACATCAAGGAGGGGTAAGGCTAATAAATAATCACGAACACTGCCACCGACAAGCCATAATTGAAAACCATGTTTATGAAAAACACTTGCCAATGAAAGGAATGGTTTTAAATGCATAGCTTTATTTTAGCAAACAAAAAAGGAGACCGCATGGCGATCTCCTTTAAAGTTTTGCTTAGTTGACTTTTTCTTTTAAAGCTTTAGAAGCTTTGAAGCTGACAACTTTGCTCGCTGGGATCTTGATTTTGATATCAGTTCCTGGCTTGACACCGATGCGGGCTTTGCGGGTACGGACGCGGAAGGTTCCGAATCCAGCAAGTTTCACTTCTTTACCTTTTTCAAGTGAAGCGGAAATTGCACCAACAACGACATCGACAACTTTTTCGGAATCTTTCTTGCTATGGCCGGTGGCCTTCGCGACTGCTTCGACAAGTTCAACTTTATTCATATTTTTTCCTCCTTGAACTTTCTGTTAATAAATTAGCATAGGTGCGATAAATTCGCAACAAAAAAATAAATGTGTCTTTTTTCAACATGTTGGGATTTCAGAAGCGTTTGATTCATTTATTCAGTTGTTAATGGACGTGACATCATTGCTTCCAACATATCGGATGGACGTTTTCCTTCGTATAATACGCGATAAACCGATGTTACCAATGGAATGGAAATCTGATTTGCTGAAGCTAGTTCATAGACCGTTTTAGCAGCTTTGACACCTTCGACGGTCGTTTTATTGGTTTTTAAAAATTGTTCAGCGGAGTTGTCTTTTCCGATTTGTAAGCCTGCTTTAAAGTTGCGTGAGTGAACCGAATAGCACGTCACGGCAAGATCGCCTAGACCGGTTAAACCGAGGTACGTTTTTTGTTTTCCTCCAAAAAAAGTACCAAAGCGAACCATCTCTTTTAATCCGCGCGTCATTAATGCTGCTCGGGCATTATCGCCCAAGCCTAAACCCTCAGCAATCCCTGAAGCAATGGCAATGGCGTTTTTAAAGGCCACGCCAATTTCTGCACCGATTTCATCTTTTTGAAAATAGACACGGAAATATTTATTTGAAAATAGTTTAGCCACCTTCATCGCTTGTGATTTCTTTTTTGAGGTCGCAGTAATGAGTGTTAAATGACGAACAACCACTTCTTCAGCGTGACTTGGCCCAATGAGTGATACAACGCCTTTGAGTTTATCTTGAGGAATAACTTCGCGAATGAGTTCGCTCATCCGTTTATTGGTGGCAGGATCAAACCCCTTTGTCGTATTAATGATGATGACCGGTTCTTTCAACAACGGAGCGATTTTCGTTAATACTTCGCGCATGACATGCGATGGAACTGAAATCAAAATCAGTTTTTTTCCTTCTAAAACTTCTGCTAAGTTCGTTGAGCCTTTAACTAAAGGATTGACATTAACGGAGGTTCCAAAATATTGTGTGTTTAGATGCCGTTCATTTAAATCCTGAACTTGATTCGCATCCACACCCCATAGTAAAGGATGATGTCCGTTGTCCGCTAACACTTGACCTAGGGCCGTTGCCCAAGCTCCTGCCCCTAAAATACCAATTTTCATCTTCATTTCCTTTCTCGTGCTATCAGCACAATCGAAGTCCCCATAAAATTAAACGACGAACGTAAACGATTTTCAATATAACGTGCATATGAAAAATGCAAATATTCTGGTGAATTGACAAATAACACAAATGTTGGAGGAGCCACGCTCACTTGATTAGCATAATAAATTTTTAAGCGCCCACCGTTGAAATCAGGCGTTTGATTCATTAACTGAGCTTCAATGATTAATCCATTGAGAAGCGAAGTATTCACACGATGATGATAGGCTTCATAAATCTGATGAATATGTTGGAAGATGGTTTCAATGCGAGATTTATTTTTTGCAGAAACAAAGACAATCGGAGCGAAATCTAAAAATTGAAACAAGGCTTGCACTTTCTTTTTATAGGCATCCATGTTGCGTTCAGCAGCCGGCACGGCATCCCATTTATTCACGACAATCATCATCGCCTTTCGGGCTTCAAAAGCATAACCCGCAATATGCTTATCTTGTTCAGTAATACCGCGTTCAGCATCCAGCACGAGTAAGGCGATGTCGGAACGATCAATCGCGCGCAAGGCTCGTAATGCAGCATATTTATCCACGGCTTCATAAATTTTACCGCGCCGCTTTAATCCTGCTGTATCAATCACAACATACCCTTGATCTTCTTTTTTAAACGACGTATCAATCGCATCACGCGTGGTACCTTCAATCGGGGAAACAATGACGCGATTATCATTCAGAATGGCATTGACTAACGAAGATTTACCCACATTAGGCCGTCCTACCACACAAAATTTAATTAATCCTTCATAATCTTCAACTTCTTTTTCAAGCGGCAATGCTTTGACCATCGCGTCGAGAACATTCCCAATGCCAATCCCGTGAACACCGGAAACGGCAATCGGATCACCAAAACCTAATTGATAAAATTCAGATACGTCAGGTAGCGCTTCTTTAGCATCTATTTTATTCACCGCAACGATGATTTTCTTTTTGGATTGATAAAGCATTTTCGCCACTTGGCGATCATCACGGGTAATGCCTAATTGACCATCAACCACAAATAAAATCGCATCTGCTTCTTTTATCGCAATTTCAACTTGGGCACGAATTTCTTGTTGAAAAGGTTTATTTTCGATTTGAATTCCACCGGTATCGATGATGCGAAAATCCTTTGTTAACCAAGTCACTTTACCGTACAAACGATCGCGGGTTAAACCTGGCATGTCATCCACGATGGATAAACGCGTGCCGATGAAACGATTAAAAAGCGTTGATTTACCAGCGTTAGGAGAACCTACAATCGCAATGACGCCTGCTATCATGATTGAATACCTAACTTTTTTTGAATGATTTCTAAAATTTTTTGTACTGCTTGATCAACCGTCATAAACGATGTATCGAGTAAAATTGAATCTTCGGCAGGTCTTAACGGGGCAAAGTCACGGTGAGAATCAATATAATCACGGCGACGTAAATCTTCTTCAACTTGATCAAGCGTACAGGCAATCCCTTTGGCTAAGTTTTCTTCATAACGCCTCACTGCGCGAGTTTCAATCGATGCGATTTGATAAATTTTCACATTAGCCTCTGGTAAAACGTACGTACCAATATCTCTTCCATCCATCACTACGGATACTTTTTTAGCCAATTTTCTCTGCATTTCTACCAGCGATAACCGAATGGATTTGTAAGAGGCAATGAAAGAAACATGATCCGTCACTGTTTGTTCACGTATCGCCTTGGTCACATCGATACCGTTGCATAAAACGATGTTATTGGGCATGAGTTGAATCAAAACTTCATCGATCAATTGACTACAAACAGCCTCATCTTTAGGGTCAAGCTTTTTCGAAAGGACATAATACGTAAAAGCACGGTACATCGCACCCGTATCGATATAGGTGATGTTCAATTTTTTAGCGAGTAATTTAGCAACTGTGGATTTTCCAGCAGCGGCAGGGCCATCAATAGCAATCGCGTAATTCATGATTGACCTCCTAACCATAGCAACGCTAGAAAAATAAGTAAACCTAATCCAAGCACGAGCGAGACGACCATCGACAGAATATGCATGGAAGTAACTCCCACCACTTTAGGGGATTGTTCAACCAAATCTTGCGATTGAGGTCGTTGTTTTTCAATTTCAGAGGTGACTAATTTTACCGGATTTTTTTTGGCAATATCCGCGCGATATTTTTTAAATTTTTCAACACGGGTTAAGCGGGTCACAAGTATCCTCTTTAATAGTTCTTATTCTAAATGAAAATGAGGCAAAAACATAGCAAGAAAATTAATAAGAAAACATTTACTACTCCCGTGCGATTGTTTATAATCACGTTATAGGAGATTTTTTATGGGACCTAAAAAAGTTCGTATCGATAAAGAAGCTTGCATTGCGTGTGGATTATGCAATTCAATGGTTCCAACAGTCTTTGATTGGGATGATGATGGAAAAATGAAAGCAATCGTGGTCGATGTTGCTCCCCAAGATGAATCAGTCGTAGAAGAAGCAAAAATCTCTTGTCCAACCGCAGCAATCATTGTTGAATAAAGAGTTCAATCCTTCAAAAAAGATATCATCAACGATATCTTTTTTATTTTAAAAGATGAAATTCACTAAAAGGAGTAGCCAAATGATCAATCCAAAAAACACACCATTAAGGGAAGCAGCCGCAAAAGTTTTATTCGTGTGATTGAAGACATACCATAATGGAATACCCACTACAGGCAAAATAGCACTCATCATAAAATAAACTAAGGCATAACGTTCTTTTTGAATCATCGCATTCGATTGTTCGGTTGACGTTTGTGAAATCAAACCAGAGATGCGTTTATAGGTTAAAAATGTCAATACGATGACAATGGCATTTTTAATGATGTTAAACGGTAAATAAACCCAAAGGACAAGCGACCAATAAGGATCGCTCACCATCGGATTAGTCATTTGAATAAAACTGACAAATGCTTCTTTTGAAATACCCATTTGGGCAATATAGATGTCCGTAATGAGCAAGGCATTGGCTAAACTTGTCACCACCAGTTGAATAACAAAACCCAAGGCAAAACCGAGAGCAGCCCGTTCTTTAGTACGACGGCCTTGGTAAAGAATGACCGCAGGAAGAATAAAGGCAAGCGTATAAATAAAATCAGCCAATTCACCAACCATAAACGTGGTAGAAAAAGGCAGTTTAACCAAGAGGCGCAAGATGGTAATCAACACGACCGCCATGGGACCAAAACTATAACCGGCGATAAAAATTGGGATTTCTGAAAACCCTACTTCTAAAAAAGTTGGGAAAAACGGAATCGGAAAATATAAACCTCGAATCGTGTAAAACAGAATTGAAATGGCTCCAAAAATGCCAACACGGGCAAGAAATTTAGTGTTCATGATGGATGCGTTCATAGTGATTAGTAAGGATGGCCCTTTCGTTCAGAGACTCTTTAAAGTATGTCTTCTGCTATGTCGATTTCATGGTCGCCACGAGCCTTGCACTGAATCCTGCTCTAGTTACTCGCGGGGAGTACCGTCGATGAGGATTTACTTTAAACCCTGAAAACAATTTTATTATATGCTTTTAGGCGTAAAATAGCACTTCAAAGACTAAACTTTTTTAAGAAGTGACCGTAAAAACTTTTCTTTTTCTTCTTGGTTTTTAAACTTAAGTGTCACACTCGTTTGATTCATAGAAAGCTTGGTTTGATAGGACTGTTCAATCGCTAACATGATACCTTGATCAATGGATCCTTTTTTTTCTTGGGTTACCAAATTTTCAAGTTGATGAACAGAAAGTTTTTGTTGCATGGTGTAGTCGATTAAAGTTTGAATTCGTTCAATCGGTAATCCAACTAAAACTTTGGCATGGCCATACGTGATTAATCCTGCATTCATTAATTTTAAAACACTTGTCGGTAAATCAAGCAATCGCGTAAGATTTGAAATTTGCGGACGAGAATAATGCATAAGATTCGCTAACGTTTCTTGACGATAACCAAAATCTTGCATGAGTTTCTTACACACCAGGGCAATACCCAAAATCGAGGTTTGTGATTCATCGCGCATCGAGGCTAACAAAATCAGTAGTGCTTCTTCATCTGAAACCACAATTTTGATAACGGGTACTTTGACTAATCCTGCTATTTTTGCGGCATAAATATATTTTCGCCCAAGTAATAATTGATGATGCTGATGAATGAAACGGACAACGATGAAGGAAGATTTTCCTAAATACGGTAGTTCTTCTTTGGCTCGTGCAATGTCTTGCGATCGTAAGGTCAATGTTTTGATGACAGGTGTGTCTTCAATAAAATTAGGGTTTAATTCTACAAAGGTTTGTTCTTTCCATTGCTTCGTTAATTGATCAACCACTTGATGTTGGCCATACGTATCAATCAATTGTTGTAACGGTGTACTAAGAATAGATTTAGTTTTTTTCATGCTCAATCAATTCTTTCGCTAATGATAAGTATGCTAGAGCACCTGCGGATGTAGGGCGATATAAATGAATGGGGGCCCCTTTAGCAGTCGCCTCCGAAAGCGAAATATTCCGGGGAATGGTCGTAGTAAAAGTATTTTCTTTAAACAATCCACGCACTTCAGAAGCAATTTCAGTCCCTAACCGGGTTCGCACATCATACATCGTCAATAAAAAACCTTCGATGCGTAAACCAGGATTTTCTTTTTCTTTAATGCGATTAATGTTACTTAAAATTTGAGCGACAGCATCCATGGCAAAATATTCACATTGCACCGGAATGATAACGGTGTTAGCGGCAACTAAAGCATTTAAACTTAAAAATCCTACCGAAGGTGGGCAATCGATTAAGATGTAATCATACTTGGTGATTAAAGTGTCAAGTGACTGTTTGAGCACTTTTAATGAACTCATTTTCCCAATATCTTGGATATCATTTTCTAACGTCGATAAACTCATGTTGCTAGGCGAAATAAAACCAAAAGGAAGTGCGGTTTTTTGAATCACATCTTGCCATTGTTTGTGTTGAATTAAAACATCTTTTGTTCCAAACGCTAATGAGCCAATATCCACACCCATGCCACGCGAAGCGTTTCCTTGCGGATCAAAGTCTATTAACAAAACTTTTTTTTGAAGCGCGCATAACGCCGAAGTTAAGGAAATCGACGTGGTCGTTTTACCTACGCCGCCTTTTTGATTGGCAATGGCAATGATTTTAGTCTTCATCGTTGAAAAAAGTATATCATAGCGGTTTTGATTTGATGAGTGCGAATCGTCTTGGATAGGGCATTGGCGTAGCTTTAATTTTCTTTAAATAAACCACTGTTCGTGATTCATGAATGTCTGGTAAATCTATGGATTCAATTTTTTGAAGCTTTAGACCTAACACATCGATCGCTTTTTTGGCCTGATTGAGTTCTTCATGAACCGTGGGTCCTTTAAGCAACATCACTGTTCCTTCCACAGTGACAAACGGGGCGGTTAACTCAAGTAGGATACGCAAAGGCGCAACGGCGCGTGCAGTCACAACATCAAATTGTTCGCGATGCTGTTGATTCCAAATTTCAGCACGTTCTGAAACCACTTGAATCTGGTTTAATTGCAAGGCTTGAATAAGGTCCTGAAGAAATTGCGCTTTTTTTTGATTCGGTTCAAGCAACACCGTATGAAGATGGGAATGGACTAGATGCAAAGGAATACCGGGAAAACCAGCCCCTGATCCGACATCCAATAAACGGGTTGCAGGCGCAGGAAAAGGAAACCAAATACTATCTAAAAAATGTTTAATTTCTACCCCTCGGTCGTCCACAATCGCCGTCAAATTCATGTGTTCGTTTGCAGCTTGTAGCAACTGGCGATATAAATGAAACTGTTTTAAAATTCCTGGGTTAAGAGGACGTGATTGTTGATTGAAATAGGTTTCAAGTGTAGGAAAATTCATGCTTTTTCTTTTTTAAGACCATCACTAAATTCGCAATGTCAGTGGGATTGACCCCAGAAATTCGAGAGGCTTGACCTATCGTTCTCGGTTGAACTTCATGTAACTTTTGCCGTGCTTCCATCGCTAAACCTTCGATGGATAAATAATCCATTTTGTCGGGTAGTAAAAGCGATTCATATTTGGCATGGGCTAACGCTTGGTCTTTTTGTTTTTCGATGTAACCTTCAAACTTAACCATAATTTCGAATTGCATCATTTCTAAGCCATTGAAATGGCATTTTTCAAGGTCAGGCATGAATCGAAGCAAGTCATTGAATGTCATATCTTGTCGCCTTAATAATTCTAAACCAGAAATTCCACCTTGTAATCGACCGTGACCCAGAGAGGATAAATGACTTAAAAGTGCACTCGTGGGTTTAAGAAATGTTTTTTCGATGAAATCATAAGCTTGTTGCAGACGCTTCCGTTTATCCACAAACCGAATATACCTTGGTTCAGGAATTAAACCAATCCGATATCCAATATCCGTGAGGCGCAAATCGGCATTATCATGACGAAGTAACAAACGATACTCAGCCCGTGAGGATAATAAGCGATAAGGTTCCGAGGTTCCTTTTGTGACTAAATCATCAATCATGACACCGATATAAGCTTCATCACGACGTAACACCATCGGTTCTTGTTGTCGTATTTTCAAAACAGCATTGATGCCCGCAACAAGGCCTGCGGCAGCGGCTTCCTCATAACCCGATGTTCCTAAAATTTGACCAGCGATATATAAACCTGGCCAACGTTTCATTTCAAGCGTTGGATGCATTTGCGTCGGTTTAATCGCATCATATTCGATAGCGTAAGCATATTTTAAAAACACAACTTTTTCTAATCCCGGCAAAGAACGCACCATTTTTTCTTGAATTTCAATCGGCATGGATGTGGAGAAACCTTGCAAATACATCGAATCGGTTTCAAGCGATTCTGGTTCAATAAACAATTGATGCCGCTCTTTATCTTTGAAACGAACAACTTTATCTTCAATGGAAGGGCAATATCTTGGCCCTACCCCGGTGACTAATCCACCATACATCGACGATTGATCGAGGTGATCCATGATGATTTGATGTGTCTGAGACGTGGTATGAATCAAATAACATACGGCTTGGTCTTTGAAAGGTTTAAAAGTTTTGGTTTCAAATGAAAAAGCTAAATCACCTTCGGTGGCATATTGAGGAACCATTTTAGAATAATCAATTGAATCTTTTTTTAAGCGGGGTGGTGTTCCGGTCTTTAAACGAAACAGTTCAATACCCATCGAGGCAAGATAAGGTGACAACCCATGGGAAGGTAATTCACCATCGGGACCAGCGCTTCGCTTACTTAATCCTTGTAAAACTTCAGATTCCATATACGTTCCAGTCGTCATGATGACCGCTTTGGCTTGATAGCGTTCACCTGAAGATAATTCAACACCAAAAACATGATGCTCATCATGCAGTAGTTTGGTGACCATCGCTTCTTTTAATGTGATATTAGGTGTTGTTTCCACCCAATTTTTCATATAAATCGGATAGCGCTTTTTGTCGACTTGCGCGCGCAGACATTGCACACCCGGACCTTTACCGGTGTTGAGCATTTTCATTTGAATATACTCAGCGTCCGTAGCCACACCCATCACGCCACCGAGAGCATCAATCTCACGAATGACGATTCCCTTAGCCGATCCACCCATCGAGGGGTTGCACGGCATATTACCCATCATGTGTTTATTTAATGTGATCAATAAAGTTTTAGCCCCCATGTGGGCAGACGCAAAAGCAGCTTCTAAACCCGCATGACCGGCACCAACTACAATGACGTCAAATTCCATAGACTAACCGACACTTCCCTCCATCTCAAGTTTCATGAGGTGATTTAATTCAACAGCATATTCCATCGGTAATTCACGAGAAAAAGGTTCGATGAATCCCATGATAATCATTTGCACGGCATCGGCTTCTGAAATGCCTCGTGACATTAAATAAAATAATTGATCTTCGGAAATTTTACTTACGGTAGCTTCATGCTCAATGAACGAATCATTATTTAAGACTTCATCTTTAGGGATGGTATCCGCTTTGGAAAACCCGTCAAGAATGAGCGTGTCACATTCGGTATGATTTTTGGCATTGGTCGCTTCGGGGTGAATGCGAACCGTCCCACGATAATTGGAAACGCCACCATTGCGAACGATGGTTTTGGATACGATGGTGGATGAGGTGTCTGGGGCTAAATGAATCATACGGGCACCTGCATCTTGCTCTTGTCCTTTGCCAGCGACGGCAATGGAAATCACGGTGCCACGGGAACCGCGTCCCCCTAAAATAATGGCTGGATATTTCATATTTTTCATAGAACCAATGTTGCCATCAATCCATTCCATTTGAGCGTTTTCATGACAATAAGCACGCTTCGTAACGAGGTTTAACACGTTGGGAGACCAGTTTTGAATCGTGGTATAACGGCATTTTCCACCAGGTAGAACAACGATTTCAACCACCGCAGCATGGAGTGATTCAATGGAATAGATTGGCGCGGTGCAACCTTCGACATAATTCACCGATGCCCCTTCATCCACAATAATCAACGTACGTTCAAATTGACCGGTTTTTTCATTGTTAATGCGGAAATAAGCTTGAAGAGGTTTATCTAAATGGACATTCTTCGGAACGTAGATAAACGAACCACCGGACCAAACAGCCGAGTTTAACGCGGCAAATTTATTATCTGCAACAGGAACAACCGAGGCAAAATATTGTTGAAAAAGTTCGGGATATTGTTTTAATCCTTGATCGGTGGATAAAAAGACAACCCCTTTATCTTCGACTTCTTTAAGCATCGAGTGATAAACAACCTCCGATTCATATTGCGTCGTCACACCGGATAAATATTTAGCTTCAGCTTCTGGTATCCCTAGTTTTTGAAAAGTATCTTTAATTTTTTCAGGAACTTTATCCCAGGAAGTTTCTTCTCGTTCTGAAGGACGGGTGTAATACGTGTAGGTTTGAAAATCAATAAACGATAAATCCGGACCAAATTTAGGCATGGCTAATTTGGCAAAAGTTTGATAAGCCTTTACCCGGAATTCTTCCATCCATTGCGGTTCGCCTTTTAAACGGGATATTTGCCGGACAATCTTTTCAGAAATGCCTTTAGCCGTTTTTAAGATCGATGTATCTTCGTCGTGGAATCCATAACGGTATTCCTCGGATAACTGTTCTTTGTCTACCATGATTAATCCTCCTTAGAAATTAATTGTTGCACACCAACCCATCCTAGGGTTGCACATTTGATTCTGGCGGCCTGCTTATACGTATTTTTGAACACTAGCGCTTCACCGAGTACTGCATCGTCATACGGTTGCTCATGAATCATTTTAATGTATTGTTCGATGATATAGAGAGCTTCTTGCTTGGTCTTATGCATGAGCAGTTCGGTCATGATGGAGGTGCTTGCAGTAGAAATGGTGCATGCAACACCGTGAAAGAGGACATCGGCAATCGTATTTCCTTGCCATTTTAACGCAACATGAATATCATCAACACACCCTATCGTATCCATATGGATGGAAAGATAATCCGTGTTAGATGGAATCCGTTTATTACGTGGATGCTCATAGTGATCCATGATCACTTGGCGCATCATCGTGGCATCAATCGAAATAGGCATCTAAAAAATCTCCTCCGGTTTTCACCGCTTCAACAAAACGATCGACTTCTTCATAGGTATTATAAAAATTAAGTGAAAAGCGAATCGTGGCAATCACACCTAAATAGTCAATTAAAATTTTTGCACAATGCTGCCCACTTCGAACGGCGATTCCTTTTGAGTTCAAGTAAGTTGCAGCATCTTGGCTGGGAACCCCTTTGATATTAAACGTGATAATGCCTGACTCTGCTTCAGGGTTATATAAATCCACATTGGTTAACTTTTTTAAATGCTGAATAGCATAGGTTCTTAATTCATGCTCATATTTTTCAATCTTAGATAAACCAATATCCGTCAGGTAAACACAAGCTTCGCCTAAACCAATCGCTTCTGCGATGGCGGGCGTTCCTGCTTCAAATTTATGCGGGGGTTTAATAAACGTGATATCCCCACACGTATCAAACTTCGTGGCAATGCCCCCGCCGGTTAAAAACGGATCCATTTGTTCTAATAATTGATATTTTCCAAACAACACTCCGATCCCTGTTGGTCCACACATTTTATGACCAGAAAAAGAAAGAAAATCAATATCCCAATCGTGGACGCGTGTTTGTAAATGAGGTACAGATTGGGCTCCATCCACAAGGATAATCGCACCACCAGCATGAACGACCTTGGCAATGGATTGGATGTCTACATGAAATCCCATGACATTGGTAACGTGGGCAATCGAAACAATCTTAGTTTTGGAAGTCATTGTTTTTTTAACATTATCA
>JBIIRB010000055.1:0-5637 GCA_044341785.1 Bacilli bacterium
GCAAATGAGTTTTTCTTCTGAACTGAATACCAACGATCAAGTCACAATTTTAAAGGGTATCTTTGATCAGCAATTTTATTTTCGTGGATACCATGAACGTAAACTTAAATCATCATTTGATGTGAAGTTAATCGGTTTATGAAACACAAGAAATCAGTTGTATTGGTTTGCTCCCAGGCCACAAAAGAAGAAATTTCGAAAATAACAGGACCTTTTATTGGTGTGGATCGGGGTGCTTATCTTTTAGCAACTTTAAAACAAACGATGATTGCTGCAGTGGGTGATTTTGATTCGGTTGCCACTAGCGACATGACGCTGATTGAACGATGGAGCAAAAAGACGATGCGGTTAAATCAACATAAAAATGAAACGGATACGGAAGTCGCGCTGACTTATGCGTTGCAGCAAGGTTTTAATGATGTGCTGATTGTAGGTGGTTTGGGGGGAAGATTGGATCATAGTTTTGCCAATGTCATGTTGTTGCTTCGCCACCATCAAGAAGGATGTGTTCTTCAAGACACCCATCAACGCATCCAAGTTTTAACTCCAGGCATTTATGATATTCAAAAATATCATTTTAAATACTTATCTTTTTTTACACTTCAAGCTGCGGTTTTTTCAGCCTCGGGTGTGAAGTATCCCTTTGTTCAAAAAAAATTATTGTTAGGTGACATTGATGCCATCTCCAATGAAATCATCGATAAGCAAGCACGTATCGTGATTCAAGAAGGTCTCATCGTGATGATGCAAACCCATGATTGACCTCCATCAACCTCGTTAATAGGCTGTTTTTATGATCATTACTCTGTTTGAGACAAACATGAGACAAAGTTGGGATTTATTCACGCCAAGGTTTTTTATACTTGAGATGTGCATGAAAGGATGCAAAAGTATGAAAAAGCAAATGTGGCAAGATTTGATGAAGTCAATTGACAACCATTATCGTGAAAAACACCATGGTTCAATGTGGCAAGAGGGTATGCTGCCGACGATGAAGTCCATTCAATGGATTGATACGATCAAATCCAAACGCCTTGTGCTTACAAAAAAAGACCGTTATCTCAATCAATTCATCGTTGACGCATGGCAGATTCAACAAATGATTTGGCATGACCAAGATCTGTATATCGTTTGGGTCAGTCAGTTTAATAAGCGCGGTTGGCGGCTAACGTTAACCGATGAACAAACAATTAGTTCAATCCAAGAATACGAACTTATTTAAGTTGATAGATTGCTTTAAATTTGGTTTCTAAATATTGACAGTAGGGTTCTGGATTCAAGTTTTCTTTCGTGACTTTTTTTAATAATTCAAAAGGTGGATAAAGTTTTCCAAACGCATAAAGATGTTTGGCAAACCAATCGCGAATCGGGATGAGGTTAGTGCTCCCCATCACTTTTTCAACATCAAGATCTTGCTTCATCACGTGAACCCATTGTAATGAAATTGCATTGCCTAAGGCATAAGAGGGGAAGTAACCAAAAGCCCCACCCGACCAATGCACATCTTGTAGACATCCTAAGGCGTCGTTGTTGGGTTGAATGCCTAAATAAGTTTGATAAAGTTCATTCCATCGTTTGGGCAAATCCGCAACCGCTAAGGATCCATCAATCAATTGTTTCTCAAGTTCATAACGGACCATGATGTGTAAACTATAAGTCAATTCATCCGATTCTGTGCGAATCAACGAAGCTTTCACTTCATTAATTGCCTCATAGTATTCTTGTAAAGTCACATCGCGAAGTTGAACTTGAAATCGTTTTTTCAAAATCGGGAAAAGGACTTTTGAAAAGGCATACGATCGCCCGAGTACATTTTCATAAAATCGTGATTGCGATTCATGAATCGACATCGCGGCTCCACCCCCTAAAAGCGTCCCCTTTACTTTTTTACCGATGAACTGTTCGTAAATCCCATGACCCCCTTCATGAGCCGTGCTGTAAAGATTGGAGATAAATTGCTTTTCATAAACATGGGTCGTGACGCGTACATCGGAAGGGGAAATTTCTGAAGTAAAAGGATGGACGGACTGGGCTAATGCTCCACGGTTCAAGTCGTATCCAATGAGATTTAAAACTTCTTTTGCAAAGGACCATTGTTCATGAATGGGAAATGACCGCGTCATAAAATCTTTACGAATGGTTTTTTTGGATTGTTTGATGGCTTTTAATAAGGGTACGATTCTTGCTTTTAAGGTGGCAAAGAAAGCATCTAGCTTTTCGATGGTCATCCCTTCTTCATATTGATCAAGCAATGTATTGTATAACGGACCTTCCACGGTTTTGTTTAACGAAGCGAACTTCCTAACAAAAACGAGTATTTTTTCTAAATAAGGCGCAAAGAGAAGAAAATCATTGTCAGCCTTGGCTTGTTCCCATATAACCTGAGCCTTGGTCAATAAATCAGAATACGCGGCATAATCTTTCGGATCGATTTTTTTTAATTCATTGAGCGAACGGCGTTGCAAATACACCATGCGTTGCATGGGTTGATCGAGCTTATCTTTTTGGCTTTCTAAATAACGGATGAGTTCATCATAGTGTGGATCGGTATGACGCTTAAACATTTCCATTGCAAAGTAGGTTTGTGCTTTTGCACGTTCATCCACACTATCGGTATGTTTAGGAGCGATCGTTTGCCCATCAAAACTGATGAGATTGCTCGCATATGCTAACGGTTTTAAGGCCTCTTGATGATCATGAAAGGCTTGGATAGCTTCTTTGAGTTGATACGTTTTCATAGTGACTCCTTAGTGTTATTTTAAGCTTTTTTGATGAAAAAGGGGTCTTTTTTTGTATTCTTAGCATCACAAGGTCCGATAAACGCGCCTCATGGTAAAATAGTAAAGCATATGAAGAAGAACACGACTCAAATTATTCGCGAAGTCCTCGCTTCCATTGATGACCTCCAATTGCGATTGGTTCAT
Organism: Bacilli bacterium; assembly: GCA_044341785.1. Taxonomy (GTDB): domain Bacteria; phylum Bacillota_I; class Bacilli_A; order RFN20; family CAG-826; genus UBA970. The sequence goes on from JBIIRB010000055.1 coordinate 2,925, forward strand.
TTTGCTTCGATCGTGGATGATGATACAGTCAAGATTCAAATTCAAACCAAAAAGTTTGAAAATCTTGCTGCGATTGAAGTCATTAAAATTTTAGAAGAGTCTACCAAATATATCCCGTTAAAACGTCCCGTGACTGTTGCGGTTGATCCTAACGATCATGACATCGAATTGCATAAAATTGTTGAATATGTGAAACAGGAACTCGTTCCGATAATTTATCATCTCAATAATGACATCAAACGTATCACCATCCTAAGCATCATCATGCTTATCCTTTCGTCATTAACATTAGTCTTATCGATTTTTTTTGTTGGCATTGAAGGAACTCCTGGTATCTTAATCGAACAAGTGTTTACCATTTTTACTTGGGTGTTTTCCTGGACGGGTTTAGAAAAATTAATTTTTGATCGCCCTGTTTTAACGAATCGACAAAAAAACCTTAAACGACTCTATTCTGCTAAGTTTATTTTAGATATTTAATTTCTTTTCCCTTGAAACATAGTTTTATTCTTTTTTTCATGTTATAAATGAATTGAGGAACCGAACATGAAACAATCTTTCACCGCTTCGGTACGATTTCATCGCGCGTTATTAATCTTTACTTTAGTCGCTTTATTCTGGCCACTTTTTTGGGCTTTGATGTTATCCAGTGTGCAATACTTCTCCGAAAGCATGCTCGCTTTTGATTGGCTGGTTGCTCTTGATTTTTTATGGTTAGAAACATTAGGGATTATCGCTTTGTTGTGGGTTGCATTGTTTTATAAAAAGTTGATTAGGCGAACGTTATGGACACTCGCTTTAATGGTTTTGTTATTAGGAATGAGCTTGATTTATGCCGCGATGACTCAGACCCTCGAACAAGGCGTCGTCCATTGGGAAACGTTAGACCTTTTGGCAACAGGTGGCTTATTGATTGCGTTTAATTTTACCCTTTGGGTTCTAGGATCTTATGCCTGGTTATTGTTGGAATATGTTCGCAGCAACCCTAAATAAACCCGGCAATGACGGCGATGCAATCATGCTTTCGGAATCAAGATATAGGTAAGATGAAAGAGAATCCAAGATTGTTTCTCACGCATCCTACATAATTTCATATAATAAAAGCATGTTAAGAAAAGCTTTGATGGAAGATGCTAACGCCATCATGAAAATGATTGAGCAAGCACGACCTTTGTTAGCCTTACATCAATCTGGTCAATGGCAAGGGAAAGAACCTTCCATGGAAACTATTTTAAATGATATTAAGCTTCAACAGTATTGGGTGTTAGAAGAAAATCTTTCGATTTGTGCGGGTGCTGCTCTTTTACCGTGGGATGAGGATTATCAAGTGTTACATGAAGGCCAGTGGCTTAATCAAGAACCTTATCGCGTCTTACATCGGTTCGTTGTCGCTTCCACGAAGTTGCGACAAGGGTTGGGTAAACAACTCATACAACAACTAGAACAGGTGACGATGTCGCAAGGCGTATATAATATAAAAGTCGATACACACGTTCGTAATGTTCCCATGGTTCGTTTACTTAACCAATTAGGATACATTCGGTGTGGGGTTGTGATTCTAAAAGGTCATTTAATCCGTGAAGCATTTCAAAAAAAATTGAGGTCAAGGATATGAAAAATTGGACAATCAACGATATTCCTTCTTTAAAAGGAAAAGTGTACATCGTCACCGGCGGGAATAGTGGAATTGGTTTTGAGGCTGTTCAAGTTCTTGCTCAACGACACGCAAAAGTGTTTATGGCATCACGTGATTTAAATAAAGCGAAAGTCGCCATTCAAAAAATAAAAGAAAAAAATCCTTCAGCGGATGTGATTCCGCTTGCACTCGATTTAAATGCATTATCTTCAGTAAGAACGTGTGCAGAACAGTTTCTAAAACAATCCACGCGCTTAGATGGATTGCTTAATAATGCCGGTATTATGCTCGGACCCCTCACGCAAACCGCAGACGGCATTGAATCACAATTAGGGACCAACCATGTTGGGCATTTTTTACTGACGAGTCTGTTATTCAAAGTTTTAAAAAATACTCCCAACGCGCGTGTGGTGAATGTCAGTTCAATTGCCCATAAACAAGGTCGGTTTGATTTTCAAAATATGAACTACGAAAAGCCAAAAAGTTATCAGCCCATGCAAGCGTATAGCCGATCCAAATTAGCTAATGTGTTATTCACCTATGCGTTAGCGCGACGTGTCCAAGGCACAGACATGAAAATATTAGCTGCTCATCCTGGCGTTTCTAAAACCAACTTATTTGCTCGGCACGTTTCCAATAAAGCTTTTTATGATTTCATGTTTAAAATCATCCCGCTTCAATCTGCGTTTCATGGTGCGTTACCGATGCTTCGCGCTTTGTTAGATGAACAAGCCAACAATGGAACTTATTATGGACCGCATGGATGGATGGAAATGGGCGGCAAGCCGACGCTCGTTCAGTCGATTCCTTTAAGTCATGATTCAATGCTGCAAGAAAATCTTTGGAATTATTCTGAAAAAATAATCGGAGAAAAATTTAAAATCTAATCTTTTTTTCGTCTATTTTAATATCTTTTTTCAACATTTTATTTATAATAATGAATGGAGTATTGTTGAGAAAGGAAGGTCATCATGGTCTTCAAAAATAAGGTATTAATGATTGGGTATGGGAGTGTGGCAGAAACCACGTTGCCACTGCTTTTTCGTCATTTAGATATTCCTTTTTCAAACGTGACTG
>JBIIRB010000056.1:0-5551 GCA_044341785.1 Bacilli bacterium
GAGGGTTGTTTTATTGGAGCGAAGGGCTTCCTTGGCAAGCGAAATATAAAGTTCTGTTTTTCCTGAACCAGTGACACCTTGTAATAGCGTAATCATCTTTTTGGTTTGAAGGATTTTTTCAATAGCTATGGTTTGTTCAGGCGTGAGTGAAAGCACTTCGCTTTGTTGTTGATACGCTAAACGATAGCGAAATATTTCCTTTTGAAAAGGTTTAACAACACCGAGTTCGATTAAAGACTGTAAGGTGGTTTTCTGACGAATGGATGTCATTTTTGCCTCTTGATCCTGTTTTAACAACGTGTAAAGTTCCAATTGTTTGGCGTTTAATGCTCCAGGCGTTTGATCGGTTAATCGAATCCAAGTTTCATATTTTATTTTTGGAGAGCGAAGCGAACTCTTTCTAGGTTTGAGTGAAGGTGGAAGCATCGATTGAAGCAAGGCAACATGGGATAAATACTGTTGATGGCTGTATAAAGCAGCCAACGCCATTAATTCTTCAGTTAATAAAGGTTTTTCATCAATCACACTGATGATTGGAAGAAGTGGATAAGCCGTGATTGGCTTATCTTGAAATACTTTAACCACAAAGCCAACAAGTTTTTGCTGATTGAAATCAATCCAAACACGGCAACCCGATTGCAATACAATCGTTCCATCATAGGCATAGGTAAAAGGTTGATTGAGTTTTAACGTGGTGTGCTCAATCAAGACGGATACATATTGCTTCATTTATTTTTTTTCCAAAAGGCGAATCTTTTGAAGGATGAGTTGCTTGATTTCTTCTGAAGCCCGATGAACATTGTCATTTATCACGATATGTTGATACTGGTTATGCATCGACATTTCCCGTTTAGCTTTTTCTAAACGCTCTTGAATGATGGGTTCAGGCTCGGTACTGCGATTTCGAATGCGTTTTTCTAAATCTGAAAATTGAGGAGGCATAAGAAAAATCGTTAAAAGGGGAATCCCTTGCATGGACTGGATGACTTGTCGAGCCCCTTCGATTTCAATTTCTAAAATAACGTGATGAGCTTGTTTAAGTTGTGATAAAACATACTTTTTTGGCGTACCGTATCGATTCCCGACAAATTCAGCGCTTTCTAAAAGTTCGCCTTGTTTTAGGGCTTGATCAAACTGTTCATTTGTAACAAAAAAATAATCATTTCCTTCAACTTCATAAGGTCGCTTAGGTCGCGTTGTCATGGAAATGGAATAAACAAGATCAAGGTGATGATTCTTGGTAACTTCCTTACGTATAGTCCCTTTGCCGACACCACTAGGGCCGCTAAGGATAATGAGTAATCCGTGTTTCATGCAATGAATATAAGTTAAATTATGGTGTTTTTTTGCCAAAAGTCAATAAAAAAACCTTGTATGTTATAGTAAATTATGACTTTTTATCAAACGTATCAAGAGTTTGTGAATGAGACAACCCAATTTAATCATTTAAGTAAGCAATCGATTTTAAATCGACTATTTTCAATCTATGATCAAGCTTTGATTTTCGAACTTTTTCATCAAGAACACGGTGTTTGGTTCTGTTATATTGATTTGAAAAGCCAATATAGTCGATTTTTAGTATCTTTTGACGTTCGCTTTAAACAGATCGTTGAAATGTGGGCTCACCCTCTTGATGTAATGATCAAACAACAAAAAATCATGCGAACGGAAATCGATTCAGCTTTTCCTAAGCTGTGTCTTCATTTTAATCATCCCAATGATGCAAGAGTATCGCTCATTTATTCCGGGCATCCTACCCGCCCATATGTTCGCATGACTAAAGATGAAAAAACCATTTTCACCATGGGAAACGCCACTGAGGAAATCTTCACTTGGAAAGCTGTGATGGACCATCCTACGATCCCTTGGCAAGATACCGTTGCGAATTCTTCATTCATGTGGCAAAGGATATTTGAACGCCTTGCCGCGCCTTACGAAAATAAAATCTTGCTTGCAATCAAACTGAAGACTAAGAAAATTGATGTGTATGAACTTGATCAAAAAGAACATCTTCGCAAAACATTGTACCAAGCTTTAGCAGAGCACCTCATTACTTTAAATCTTTCAAAAATGGATGTGGATCATTACCTTTTCAATCACGAAAACTTTCCAATCGATCGTCGCTTGTCATCTGGACAAAATGCTTCACGCTATTATAAAAAAGCAAAAAAGGCTGATATTGGTCTACAGCAAGTTCAAAAACAAGCCAAGATGAATTTTGAAGAAATTAAAGCACTAGAATTCCACTTGGAACAACTCAAAAGTTTAACGCTGACTTCATTAACAAAAACAATTACCTTTCTCATCAATCAACGCTTCATCAGTTCCGAAAAAAAAGTTAAAAAAAATATCGATGTGATTCCACAAGATCGGCCTTACTTCCTTTTCCAAGATCAGATAAAAATTTCTTTTGGAAAGAATCAAGTCCAAAACGATGCGCTGACATTTGGAATCGCTTCGAAAAAAGATTATTTCTTTCACATTGCTCATCAAAGTGGATCGCACGTGGTTTTACACTGTACCGCACCGACCCATGAACAGCTTCTCTTTACGGGTAAATTAGTTTTAGCACTCGCTCGCCAAACCGATGGTGAAGTTCACTATACGGCAATCAAATACGTTAAAAAAACAAAAACCAAAGGTCTAGTTAAACTTGAAAAATATCAATCCATGAAAATAAAATTAAGCTCATTTAACTTAGATGATTTATTACAATCAGCTAAACGATATTAACGTTTTTTCTTTAACAAAAAATCTCGTCCTTTAATGGTTTCAACCGTTGCTAAATCACGGAACTTTTGTTGTCGTAAAACTTCATAAATGATAATGGCAACAGCATTGGATAAGTTAAGACTTCTTGCCGTACTAACCATGGGTATACGTAAAAGTGTATGAAGCGGATTAAGTTTGATTGCATCGGGCAAACCTTGCGATTCTGAACCAAACAATAAGAAATAATCTTTCTCTACTTTTGAAAAATCAAAATCAGCATGCACTCGTTCGGCATATCGACTGATGCAAATCAGTTTTGCGGATGGATAAATTTTAATAAATGATTCAAAATGATCGTAGTAGGCCCACTGTGTCTTTTCTTGGTAATCAAGTCCGGCTCGTTTTAAAGAGGCTTCATTCAAAGGAAATGTCAAAGGTCCAATAATGTGGAGTTTGCTTCCTGTAGCCATAGCCGTTCGCATAATGTTTCCGGTATTGGCAGGTTTTTCAGGTTGATAAAGAATGATGTGATTCATAGCTATTTTTACTATGGTAAGATATACGGGATGAAAACACAAATCGAATTTTTTCAAGAAAAAATGGGGATAAATGTTCAATCCATTATAACCATTTATGGTGGATTAAATTCTCACAACTATTTGATCAATAATGAATTTGTTTTAAGGATGAAGCTACCAATCATCGATACCTTTTATCAACCCAGCTTTGAGGTTCAAGTAGAACAAGCGGTTCAAAATCAAGGTTTATCCACTCAGTTACTTTTTTTTGATGAACGATTTGGCCATAAAGTCACGCGCTATGTTCCTCATGTTACCCATTTTGATAAAGACCATTTGCATCAACAATGGCCGTGCATCATCACGCATTTAGAACAATTGCATCGCTTATCATTTGACCATCATGCCTTTGAAGGTCACAAGCGTTTATTGGCTTATCAATCCATATCAAAAGCAGCACCACTGATTATTAACCAAGAAAAGTTTTTAAACGAGATCACCATCATCGAAGCCAAATATCCAAAAGTACTTTCGCATAATGATTTAGTACAAGGCAATATGCTTTTTCAAGGTGACCGTGCCTGGATTATTGATTTTGAATATGCGGGAGAAAATAGTTTTTTATTTGACTATTTTTCTTTTATTTCTGAAAATAAAATTACCAACGAACGTGATTTAGATTGGACTGAAAATCTATATTTTTCAAAGGCAAAAAAATTATCACGACTTGAATTTAAAACCTATCACGCTTATTTGGATTTACTTTGGTACTATTGGGCCAAAGCCATGCATCATCAAACGTCATTACCCATTTATGAATGGATTGCAGGAGACAAAAGATTAAGTTTCTTTAATCACTATCAACCTTCAAAGTGATTTGAATATTCCGTGATACTTTGCTTGATAATCGCCATCGCTTGTTCTTTTCCTTCTATTTGAGAAACAAACGTATCCTTGCCTTCGAGCATCTTATAGACTTGAAAGAAATGGCGCATCTCATTAAAAATGTGGTCAGGTAATTCTTTTAAATCTTTGTATGAACTATAAACTGGATCAGACGTGCAAATCGCGATGATTTTTTCATCAACTTTTCCGTTATCAATCATCTTAAAAACTCCGATCGGGTAACATTCTACCAATGCAAGGGGAACAATTGGCTCTGATGTAAGAACTAAGACATCTAACGGATCTAAATCACCGGCATAGGTTCGTGGAATAAATCCATAGTTTTGAGGATAATGGGTTGAGGTAAACAAAATGCGATCAAGAATCACGGTTCCTGTTTCTTTATCTAATTCGTATTTTGTTTTGCTACCTTTTGAGATTTCAATACACGCTAAAAAGTGATCAGGTTGAATCCTTTTCCGATTCACGTCATGCCATAAGTTCATAATCTTTCCTCTTTAAATATTATATGCGAAAAAGCACGAATTAGTTAATGTTATAATGGATTTATGAGAAAAATGACCCTCTTAAGTCCCGTGATATTAATCAGCGTTGTTCTATTAGGATGTCAAAACAACGCAACATTATCGGTTGATCAAAATCATGATCTTGTGAATCAAACAACCGAAGCTACACTAGAAGACTTGCTTATTGAAGTGGATACTGAGAGGATAGCAACTTTATTGCTAGCAGGAGAGTCCATGGTGATTTATCTTGGAAATCCTTTTTGTGCTAGTTGCCAAGCACTAAAACCTAATCTGGAACAATATCTCATCAATTATCAACCGGTGATGTATCATTTTAATCATTTAATTAACGATAATATATCAACTTATGCAGATTTAGTCGTTGATTTTCCTCAAATTTTTAATCCCCAAATTCAAACCCCTTCTATTTATTTCATCCAAAGAAATCAACTCTTATTTCACTATCAAAATCCAACACAAGAATTTTTAGAATATCGTTCGTTTGAAGCAATCATGAACTATCGCATGACTGTAAACAAAGCCATTGTTAAAAATAAGTTCATCGATCAAGGTTGGGTCTTAGTCAAAGCTTTTGAAAACTCCACTCAATCGATTCAAAATATCACAGCCCTTTATGATCATTTTTCGAATCAAACAACAACCTTGTCTTGGATGGATCATGAAGCTTGGAATCAATGGCAGGATTTATCGTTAAATCAAGAATTTTCTCACTTAATAAAATTAAACAATGATGCCATGGAAAATTACAATTTAAATGTTCTTTCGCAAGAAGAACTAATGACTTTAATCTCGAATTAATCATCGTGAATTTATAAAGTATGTTAATATGGAATATTGCGCAAGGGAGGTTATGATATGAGCTTTAAAGTGACGGTTCTTGGACAAGAA
>JBIIRB010000057.1:0-5402 GCA_044341785.1 Bacilli bacterium
CGACTAAGCCATAAATTGAAAGTTTAGTTGATGTATCAACCCAATCAAGCAGTTGAAACCATTGCTGAAACGAACGGTATAGAAACGCTTCAATCATCGGGTTGAAACTAGGTGTATGAAGTAGCCATTCTAATTTTTGAATCAACCAAGCAGGGTGTTGAAAAACATATCGGGGTAAGCGATAGGTTAAGATGGTTAAACTCGCGTATTGGTACCACGGTTCATTCTCAATGAGCGGAACTTCACTCTTCGCCACTTGTAAGAGATTATTCGAGTGAATGTAATCTTCAAATCGTAAGAAGATGGTCGTTAAGTGACGCACAACATCCATGAAGAACGCATCACTCAATGATGGACTTTTACCTTCTAAAAGAATCGCTTGGTAACCTTCTAAAGCATAGCGAGGATTAATCGAGAGTTGTTTTAGGAAAGAGGTATTCAGTTTACTCATGATCCACCTCTTGATCCAGTTCAAGGCACAAAGCTTTTAAGGATTCAACCGTTGGATATTCCCGAAGGTCATACCGGTTGATCAATAAAGGGTTATGGGTGAGGATGGTTAAGATGGTTTGCGGTTTTTCCTCTTCAAATAAAAAGGTCAGGTTCTTTTTGGCGCGAGTACAAGCAACATACATCAGATTAGCTTGTTCTTTATTTTCTAACGCCAAGCGATCGGTATCTAGAATATACACATGATCAAATTCTAATCCTTTGGAAGAATTCATACTCATGAAGTAAATGCCAGGCTGAGAAAACGATTGGATATTGTTCCATGTGCCATATTTAAAAAACAGTCTGGCACTGTTTTCCTTAAGACACTCGTGCATCGCTTCGCGAAATTGATTGAGTCGAAGGAGATCCGCGTCGAGTCGGGTGTTGGGGAAGAGCACACCTATTTGGAGATCAGGATGAAGGAGGTAATCTTCATAAATCCATTGTTGCATGTGTTGGATATGATTAGCCTGAATCAACCTCGGCAAAGGGCCTTTCAACGTCGCCGTGGATTTCTTGAGTGAAAATGCATTCGTTTGAAAATATTCACCAAACAATTTTGCAACGGCTTCAATCGATTTCGTATTTCGATAATTTTCGGTTAAGTCAAAGAAACTATCATGAAGTTCTAAAGTGGATAGGATTTCACTACGGTCGTAGGGTTGATCGTGTTGGTCTTTAAAATAATCAGACCCTATTTTTTGTGAATCATCAAAGGTCACCAAGAGTTTTTTTGAAGCTTGTCGAATGATGCCTAATAACGGCAGCGGAATATCTTGCGCTTCATCCACGAAGATGAAATCAAATACTCTTTTTTTATCATTAGAAATAGAATTCAAATGCGATTCAATTTTAGGCCAATCATACTCATATTCATGACCTGCTACAATAAATTCTTTTTTTACTTTGTCAAAATCCATATTTGTCAAAACAGTAACTAAATAATGTGATATCCACGAGTGGTAAGTTCGTGCTAAGTAGGAAGGAAAATCTTTTTCCCCAATCAACTTTTTAATATACACATTGAGGTTTTTGTTATAAACAATAAACGAACAGTTTTTCTTTTCTTGCAACGCATGAAGAATGGCAAAAAGGGCAATGAAGGTTTTGCCTGTTCCGGGGCCGCCTAAAACTGCTAGACGATCACGTTTTTCCATTTCCAAAAGAATCCTTCGTTGCGTTGGATTTAAATTTGTAAGTGATACCCCTTCAAGGTTCATGGTCTCATTATAACCCAATCACTTTTCTATTTTTATCCTATTTATTTCCATTTTTGTTTTTACTTCATGACAAAATTCAATTCCAAAAAAATGTTTCAGCTCTTTGCAATATGTTTAAGGTACCGACGCTTGATGAAGCGAGGTAGAAAATAGGAGTCAACATGACCATTTATATTAGTTTTAATGAGAAAAACCATCAAGAAACGAAAGAGCAAGTGAAACAAAATTATGCTATTTTAGCTCAACGTCTTGCGGAATTAGGTTTTGAAACAGAAAATGCGGTCAAGATGTTTAATGAAGGTCGGGCGATTTTAGGAAGCATTGTGGATGGAGATGTTAAATTCATCGATGATAGCGTGATTTATCATAAACAGCTTTCTTCTTATGATACGGGTTTTATTGGATATAACTTCACCAAATGGCATCGAACTGTGCTTTCAATTAAAACCGTCCTCGATTATTTTGAACCTTTAGTGGTACAGAAAAATGAAGATTTACTTACCTTATTGTATCGATTAGAAGGTCCGACAAGCGGTAGCCATGCGTACACGAGAGACACATTACCTATTTCACAAGATCCCGATGTGCCTCAAATTGTCGTCAATGGCATATTAAAAGAATATAAACCGCATCAAACAACGACCATTTTAGGAACCATGTATGAACGATGGAACGAGAACCGCGATTGGCCAGTGTATATTTCTGGCAACGTAAAAATCATCGGTGGTCTTAAAGAAGAACAAGATCAAGGGTCGTTTACCCAAGATATTTTTTATCATCCTTTTCAAAAAAACTGTGATGTCAAAATGGTCGGCATGCATCCGTTTGTAGAAAGTGTAGGAGACAAAGCCTTTCAACATTGTGATCAACTTCGAACCGTGGTCACGTCACGAAACTTACAAAAAATCGGTCTTAATGCTTTTTTAGGATGTCATCAATTAGGGTATGTATTCCTTCATCCTCAACTAGAACAAATCGGAGACCATGCTTTTCATGATTGCCCAAAATTAAAAAAGATTTATTTTCAAGGTAACAAAGAAGCGTTCGAACAATGGAAAACGAAATTTAATTTTAAAACGATCTTTGAATCGAATTTGCTCGTTCGTTTAATCGACGGATCGGTTACATCGATTCGACTCGAAGAACCATCATCGACATTAGCAGATCATAAAAAACTCATAGCGATGGTCAAACGTTTTGTGAAATCAAAAGGAGCGAAATAGAAATTATTATGAAACTACAAGAATATTTATTAGGTCAGCAAACCCAACACACATTGCCTTTATGGTTAAAAGACTATTGTCCGGACGATGAGATTGCTTGGTTTGACGTATTAAAATCACCGCATGTGTTTTATCCTGGATCGGGATTTGATGGTCAACCTATCAAACTTTTTAATCAAAGTCATTTCGTGCATGTATATATTTACGTGGATTATATGGTCACGAAAGAAGCCATACAAGAAGACATCGTTAAACGGGGATATAAAGGGTATCGGTTGCTTGGCCGCACCGAGGCAAGTCGACAAGCCTTATTAGGTTCATCGTTACCGCCTGTCATTGATTTCTCTGAAAAAAGAAAAGAATTATTTGTTCATCCATTTACGAACGTCACATTTGGCGAAGGTCAGTCCTCTACTCCGTTTTATGGATTTCTTGATGTGTATGAACGTCTACCTGATTATGATGATACGCATGGTGCACAACGGTTTGCTGTGCTTTATTTAGGCGAAGATGCGTTTGTTGCCTTTCTTGCTTTGTACGGCACGCGGCAATTTCGCCCAAAAGTATTAATGGTTGTCGATCATGCCTTTGGTGGTAATTATGATCGCTTTGGCCAAAAAGGATTATTAGAAAAAATCGCACGTTTGCGAAAAATCATGGTCCCTTATTTACTATGTTGGGGGCATACGGCAGTGTGGCGAGGTTTTGAAGAAGTAAAAGGATTTGATCCGATTCCCAAAAACGGATATCCTGGTTTTTATTATTGGTATGAACATCCTGCCATCGTGAAAAAGAAATTTTTTGATGCGATCGACATGTTTTTTCCTCGTTCAAAAAAAACAGATAAACATGACGCATAAAACGTATTTTGTTCTTAAACATTGGTAAATTATTGCGTTTCTTAAAACGTTTTTTATTACAGTCGTATTAACAGCCGACTTTTTTGTTATTAAGTTATTACAAAATAATATAGGCGTCCCAAACCCTTTTTAAAGTTTGTTATACCTATGGAGTCCTATGAAAGGGGAAACTTATGAAACGAGCTAATGGCGACAAAGGAAAACGTCTCTGGACGAAAGAAACGGCCAATCAGTACATTGGTCGTGTCAACACTCATCAACAAGTGATGGGGTTGACGTACTGGAGCGCGAGTGACTTCTTGGCCGGCCCAAAGCCGGCGAAGAAGTAGGAGTGAAAAAGAAAGGAATCACGATATGAAAAAATGTAATACCGAGTTGATGAAAGATTTAAAAGCCATTAAAGAATTAATTGTTTCTGCTATCGAATGGGAACAACGCAACAGCACGATGACGTATGGAGAAGGGGATCGTGAAACTATCCCCAACGAGTATGATTATGCCCGTTCAACCCAAGAACTAGCGTCCTTACAACAGCAAGAACGAACCATCAAAGCACGGCTCGCGGTGAGTAACGCCACCACAAAAGTAGATGGGTATGACATGACCATCGCTGAAGCTTTGGTTTATTTAGCGCAATTATCACAAAACAAAGACCGTCTCGTACGTTTAGCGAATCGTGAAAAATTAGTGCGGGGTAATACCAGTCGTTATTCGAGTAACACAGAATATACCAAAGCCTGTTATGACATTGTCAAAGCCAAAGAAGACTTAGCCAAACTCAATCAAACGATTGCCCATCTTCAAATGGCGATTGACCGAACCAATTTAACCAATCTCATCGCGATTGATTAATGCCGTTCCGGTCATGAAGAAGGCGTTCCATCCGGAACGGTGATTGACACCCTTCCTTGCTGGACGCAAATTTAAAAGCGATTAGGAGTGAGAACTAGAAGGTATAGCCGATAAGGGCATACCACTCATAAGTTTAGGCTTAAGGTTTGACTTATGTGGGTCACGGTTTACGTTAGAACCCCTATCGATCTCCTCGACGATAATCCTTCATGATAAAAACTAAATCGGTATGAGGAAGTACGGTTATCCTCATTCCAGAAAAGAGAAAACAATGAACAACAAAAAAACACTCATTATTCACCCTCAAGATGCTTCAACTGAAATGTTAAAGCATGTGTATATGAATAAAAACTATACGGTCATTCAAGACCCAAGGATTTCCGATGAGGATTTAAGAAAGGCCATTAAAGAGCATGACCGCATTATCATGCTGGGGCATGGCTTACCCCAAGGGTTAATTGACCCCACGTGTTTACATACCAAAAGAAAAGACAGGCGATGGTATTTGATTAATGAAACCCATGTTCCATTATTGAAAGACAAAGAAACCATATCGATTTGGTGTTATTCCGATCGTTTTTTCCGGGCCCATGGATTAAAAGGTTTTCATACCGGGATGATTATTTCCGAAGTGAATGAAGCGAATTATATTCTTGGTTCATGTCCTTTAAGTCATGATGATTTGTGGAAAAACATGGTTAAGTTTTCTAAGATTGTTGGCGAGTGTGTTGAAGAAGATGCTTCAACCATGCAGC
>JBIIRB010000058.1:0-5373 GCA_044341785.1 Bacilli bacterium
CATGGCGACAACCCATTAAAGGAAATAAAACATGCCCATCATTAATCATGCTTACCTTCAACAAACCATCCAAGCAAGGTCGTACCCTGTTCCTACCAGCACGACCACCGTTGTCATTTTGACCGGGATGGAAGAACATAGTTTACGGTATGAAGCTTTTGCTCTTTACTTAAATACGCAAGGTTGTTCAGTTTATGTTTTTGATCATATCGGACAAGGGCTTAACGCAGCTAGCACGGCAGATTTAGGTCAGTGGCCAGAGGGAACATTTGAATGGACGGTTGATGCTTTAGGCCAGTTCATGAAACAAAACTTAAACGGGCAACGAATTCATTTTATCGGTCATTCATTAGGTTCATTTGTGGGTCAAAGGCTCATCCAAAAGTATAGTTCGCTCCTCAGTCATGTGGTGTTCATCGGTACCAATCATCAAGATCTTATGGCACCGATAGGCCGCTTGTTAACTTCACTATTCACGAACAAAAAGAATCGCAACAAGAAAGCACCTTTTTTCAATTCACTAGCGTTTGGAAAATATGCGAAGATGATTCAACCTCGCCAGACAGAATTTGACTGGCTATCGGTGAATCCAACGAACGTGAAGACCTACATGCAAGATCCGTATTGTGGTTATGTTTCTACGTTTGGTTTTTGGAAAGAATTGCTGCACGGTTTACACCATTTATTTGATGTTCAATCTCTCCAAAGGATTCGTAAAGATTTGCCCATTCTTGTCATCTCAGGTGCCCAAGATCCGGTGGGTGATTTTGGTCGCGGTCCACAAAAAGTAGTGACCATGTACCAATCTCAACAGTTAACGCACGTTTCTTTAAAACTTTACCCAGGTTTAAGACATGAAATCTTACATGAAGAAAAACCGCAGATCATTTACGAAGATATCCTACAATTTATTAAAAGTTAAGTCTTTAAAATGAACAATGATTCGACTTGAATTCGCCGCGGATTTGAGATGCTATAATGAATAAGAATCGAAGGAAATAAGCATGAATATCGGTGTCCCAAAAGAATTAAAAAAACTTGAATATCGAGTTGGTCTTTCGCCTGCATCCGCTAAACAATATTGTGGACACGGCCACCGTGTTTATGTCCAATCTGAAGCAGGATTAGGCTCGGGTTTTACCGATGAAGAGTACATCCAAGTCGGTTGCACCATTGTGCCAACCATCCAAGATGTTTATCGCATAGGCGAGATGATTATTAAAGTAAAAGAACCCTTAGGACCTGAATACGATCTAATGAGAGAGGGACAAATTTTATTTACGTTTTTACATTTAGCCGCATCAAAAGAATTAACCCAAGTGATGATGGATCGAAAAGTGATTGGCATTGCTTATGAAACCATTAAAGATGATCAAGGCCGATTACCATGTTTACGACCCATGTCAGAAATTGCGGGTCGTCTTTCGATTCAAGAAGGCGCACGATTTTTAGAGAAAAACGCTGGTGGCAAAGGGATCCTCCTGGGTGGCGTACCAGGGGTTGCTCCTGGCCATGTCGTGGTCATTGGAGCGGATGGTTATGCTGGATATAACGCCACAGAAATTGCGCTTGGGATGCAAGCCAACGTGACCGCTATTTCTTTGACCTTTCATCAATTACCGAAGTTAAAAAAACAATTTGGTGAGCAATTGATTCTCAAAGAAAGTAATGAATCAACGATTCAAGAAGCATTAAAGACCGCAGACTTAGTGGTTTCTGCCGTACTCATTCCCGGTGCTAAAGCCCCAAAACTCATTCGAAAAGATCATTTAAAACTGATGCAACCTGGCTCAGTCATCGTTGATATTGCGATTGATCAAGGTGGTTCAACTGAAACATCCATGCTTACTTATCATGACAACCCCATTTATAAAGTTGATGACATCATTCATTATTGCGTTGGCAATATGCCTGGTGCAGTCCCTAGAACTTCAACGTTAGCACTCAATCAAGCAACATTACCTTATGGATTAGCGATTGCTAATTTAGGATATCAACGTGCTTTGAAGGAAAATAAAGGGTTGTTACAAGGATTAAATACGTACCTTGGTAAAATCACCTGTGAACCCGTTGCGACTGCATTTGGTCTTCCTTCGTGGTCATTGGATCAAGTCATCCAGTCTTTTTCTAAATGATTCCATCATTATTCCGTGTTAAAATCAAGTTATGAACTATACCATTGTTGGTGATCAACTTCCTGTTTTAACAATTCATTTAGGTCCGTCTGAACGGATCATCACGGAAAATGAATCACCGCATTTATCTTGGGTTTCTCCTGAAATTAAAAAGGTGACCATTTCGACCTCCAATTTCCCCCCTTTCTTTTCTAAACTCATATTTGGTGACGCACGTGTGCTCGATGTTTATGTGAATCAACAAAAAAATTCAGTCATTGCTTTTTCATCATCGCATCCTAGTAAAATTGTGGCGCTCGATGTCCTTCCTGGACAACCCATCTTAGCGAAGAAAGGTTCTATTCTTGCGATGGAACAAGGCATTCAAGCTTTACCTGCTTCAAAATTTAATTTATGGGATGCGCTTTTTGGCAATGACGATTTAGCCTTAATCAAACTTGAAGGTAAAGGGAAAGTCTTCATCCAACTTGATCGCAGTTCCGTTGAATATCAATTAGTCCAAGATGAAACGATTTCGTTTGATCAATCCTCGATTGCCTACGTCACGGGGTCTGTCACCGTAAAAACCAAACGAACCAATATCATCAAAGCCTTTTTCTTTGGGGGCAACGATACCGTCAAGCATATCCTCGTTGGACCAGGTAAAGTCGTCATGCAAAACGCCAATTACCAGCGTTCCTGATTTGCCGAGTAGACAAGCGGTAAGTCAACTGGCTCTGAACCAGTCATGCCAAGGTTCGAATCCTTGCTCGGCAGCCATCGCATCAACAAGAGCGGAGACGCTCTTTTTTTGTTAGAATAATGAAGAGGTAAAACACCATGAAATATGATCAATTATTACTCGATTATTTAGCGTTGGAATCAACGCGTCAAAATGAAGGTTTAGAATTAATCGCTTCTGAAAATTATGCCTCTAGCAAAGTTCGTGAATTACAAGGTTCGATTTTAACGAACAAATACGCGGAAGGTTTTCCTGGTAATCGTTATTACGGCGGTTGTGAGCACGTGGATAAAATTGAATCGCTCGCGATTGATTTATTAACACAAGTTTATGGTTGTCGGTTTGCTAATGTCCAGCCCCACTCGGGTAGTAGCGCAAATGCAATTACTTATGCGGCGTTATTACAACCGGGTGATACCATTTTAAGTTTATCGCTTGATGAAGGTGGGCATTTAACCCATGGATCAAAAGTGAATTTTTCGGGTAAACTTTATCGATTCGTTCATTATCATTTAGGTGCCGATGGCCGCATTGACTACGAAGGGCTGCAAAAGTTAGCTCACCAAGAAAAACCAAAATTAATTGTTGCTGGTTTTTCTTCGTATCCATTCATCACTGATTTTGCTCGTATCGGTATGATTGCCAAAGAAGTTCAAAGTTTGTTTATGGTGGATATGGCGCATATCTCAGGTTTGATTGCCGCTCATGTTCACCCATCCCCTTTTCCCTATGCGGATGTGGTAACTTCGACCACCCATAAAACCATCCGTGGTCCTCGTGGGGGGATGATTTTAACCAATGATGAAACCATCATTAAAAAAATCAACTCTGCCACTTTTCCAGGTTCGCAAGGTGGTCCATTGATGCATGTGATTGCCGCTAAAGCCCAAGCATTTGCAGAAGCGTTAGAGCCAGGTTTTAAAACCTATGCACAACAAATCATTAAGAACACCCAAGCGTGCAATGACGAATTTGCTCGATTAGGCGCATTTGTTTCTGGGACTGAAACGCATCTTTTTATGGTGGATACCAAAAAGACGTTTGGTTTAACCGGTGCCGAGAGTTCCAAACGGCTTGATGAAGTGTTGATTACTTTAAATAAAAACATGCTTCCCAAAGATCAAGAAAAACCACAAGTGACTTCAGGCGTTCGTATTGGACTCGCCGCGGTCACCACGCGAGGTGCGAATGAAAAGGATGCCAAAACGATTGCCCAACTCATTTTTCACTACTTAAAAGGTAGTGCTTCAAAAGAAACGACGATCTTAGGGGTTAAAAACTTAACAAAACGTTTAAAAAACATTAAAGATATTTAATTTTAACCCTATTTATTGATATAATTAAATGCGGGGTTGTCAATATTCATGAATAAACTTTATAAATCCATGCTACAAGTTGGGGTGGATTTTTTAATTTTATCGGTCTTGATGATTGGCTTATATTCGATTGCCTATGAAAATTTTGATTTACCTAATTCTGAAAAAGTGACTTTGACGCTTTGGTTTTATGCAGGGGTCGTCCTTTTTAAGTTATTGATTTACGGTTTAACCCGCATTTATCAAATGATTACCGTTTATTTTGGGATTGTTGATGCGGTTCAATTAGGAATCATTACGAGTGGGACGACCATCATCGTTTATTTTGTGATGGCACTATTGAATGGGTATGTTTTTATTTGGTCATTGCAAGAAGTAGCAGTGCTGATCATGTCTGAATCATTCTTAATGATTTTAGCGCGATTATTTAAACGCATTCTTGGTCTTTATTTGATCAGAAATGATCGGCTAAAAAGTTCTAAACGAACACTCATCATCGGCGCAGGAGCAGCGGGAAAAATCATCATCGATGAATTTCGTAGCAATCCAAATTTGAACAATTATGTGATTGCCTTTGTGGATGATGACACGAACAAACTCGGAAGTTCGTTTTTAGGACTCAAAGTTTATGGTCCAATTGCCAATATTGCCACTTATATTCAACAACTCAACATAAGTGAAGTTGTCATCGCTATTTCCAATTTATCCCGTGAACGATTATTTGACATCATTCGCTTGATGGAAAAAGAAGATGTCACGATTAAACGATTGCCTTTAATGGAAGATTTAAAAGGTAAAAGTTTTAAAAACAAAATTCAAGAAGTCGATATTCATGAATTATTAGGACGTGATGTGATTCCACTTGAAAATAAAGAAATCAAAGAATTCATTGAACAAGAAACGATTCTCATTACGGGCGCAGGGGGTTCAATTGGTTCTGAATTGGTTCGTCAGATGATGAAATATCATCCTAAAAAGTTAGTATTGTTTGATATTTATGAAAACTCTCTTTTTGACTTATTACAAGAGTTAAACACGTTAAAAAGAAAAACCACGTTTTCTGCGATCGAGATTGTAGGTATCATCGGATCGACGTATGACCGTCAACGTTTAGATCAAGTGTTTTCCTCACATCAACCCACCCTTGTGTTTCATGCAGCAGCCTATAAACATGTTCCTCTCATGGAAGACTCACCGATGG
>JBIIRB010000013.1:0-17950 GCA_044341785.1 Bacilli bacterium
TTTTAATTCATTTACTCAAAAATCCTGAAATTAAATCGGCTTTGGTATTTACACGCACCAAACGCGGCGCTAAAAAAGTAGCTGAACAATTAAACGCTCAAGGCATTCGCACCGAAGAATTACACGGTAATAAATCACAAGCGGCCCGTCAACAAGCGCTCAATAAATTTAAAGAGCAATCCTCACGCGTGTTAGTCGCAACCGATATCGCTTCGCGTGGTATCGATATTCATCAGCTCTCGCATGTCATTAACTATGAATTACCTGAAACCGCTGAAGTGTATTTACACCGCATGGGTCGAACCGGTCGCGCGGGTTTCTCGGGTGTGGTGATTTCGATTGTAGGCGGCGATGAAACGTTTAAATTACGTATGATCAATCGTCATTTAGGGTCTAACTTAGTGGCCGTTAAAGACACCACGTTTATTCCAAGTTCTATCGTGCTTCATGCAACCGCCTTCGAACCGCCCATGCAAAATAAATCAGGTTTCCAACACCGACGATTTAATCAAGGACAAAAACCTTCCTACGGAGGCCAAGGTGGTCAACGTCGAGGTGGCAGTTCCTCCGGTTCGCATTATGGTAAGCCTTCCTCAACAGGATCTAGTTCGGGTTCAGGATCTAGTTCAGGGTCAGGATCAAGTTCAGGTTCTGGTCGTCCTCAATACGGTTCAAGCCGTCCATCGGGGTATGGATCGAATCGTCCACGTCGTCCGTATCCAGATTCTAAAAAAGAAAATAAATAAGCACCACAACGAGCAAACTCGGAAGAACATTCACGGGCTTGCTCGTTTTGATTTGCATTAAAGATAAGGCAAGCGCGATTAAGATGATATGACCGACTAAGGTGAATTGAGGTAACCAACCCGTATCCACATTCGCAGCAATGATAAACCCTAGCCCATAAAAAAAACTTTGATAAATGAGCACTGAAATTGCCGAAAAGATGACACCATATCCGAGCGTGGTTGCTAAAAGCATCGCGGCAACACCGTCGATCAATGATTTTAATAACAGTAAATCAAGATTGCCAGTTAACGCTTCGGTAATCGGTCCTAAAATCGCAAGGGTGCCAACCACAAATAATAATGACGCATTTAAAAACGCCATGCCAACACGCGGCAATTTGAATCGATTTTCAAGAGATCGTATTGATGACGTAATCCGTTCATCTAATCGTAAGCGATACCCAAGTAAACTGCCGATTCCAAGTGAAATCAAAACGCCTGCCCAATCCGTCAACAACTGATCCACGGGTAAGGCTAGGGTATCTTCAACGAGCCACCCAACCGAAATAACCATTAAAAAAAACCCAAGGATGAATAACAAGTGATGAGCCCATGAACGAGGTAAACGGGTATTGATTCCTAAACCAATGAAGGATCCAAGGATAATCGTTCCAGCGTTGAAGAGTGTCCCCATGAGCATCATCTTACAACAAAACATTGCACAAAGATGAAACTTTGCCTGGTTCATTTCCTCTTACAATCAAGGTATGAAATATCATCCAGCCTTGCTCAATCGCCTTGTCGATCTATTGATGAATAAAAAACTTTCCATCGAAATCGTGGAAAGCTTTGCGTTTATCATTGCCTATGCTCTTCATCATCGTCTTCATGACCTTCATGAGGATCAAATCATGACCCTCCTAAGCTTGTTAGACGATCACCACCTTAATTAGTGTTGGGTTCGTTAAATTCTTTGGCGACACGTAAGCGGTTTTTAGCACGTTCAAGTGCAATCCTTGCTCTTAAAACATCGATGTCTTTAGTTTTTGTACTTAATCTTTTTTCAGCGCGTTCAAGGGCTTCTTTGGCACGAGCAAGATCAATTTCATCGGATTTTTCGATCGCGTCCACGAGCAACACGGTTTCATTTTTCTTCACCGTAAGGACACCTTTTGAAACCGCATAATAGAATGTTTTCTTGTTGATTTTCATATGCATGGGACCAATGGTGAGAATCGAAACAAGCGGGGTGTGGTTCGTTAAAATGCCTAATTGACCGGCTTGGGTATACACGCTTAAAAGATCAACCTGTCCTTCAAAGTATTTTTTCTTCGAGGTGAAGATTTTAACGAGGAATGCCATCTTACTTTAACGATTCCGCTTTCTTTAATACATCATCAAACGTACCCACATATAAGAATGCACCTTCCGGCAATTTATCGCCTTTGCCATCAATGATCATTTGCACGGCTGCCACGGTATCTTTGATTTTCACAAATTGACCAGGGAATCCATTAAAAGGTTCGGCGACGAATAACGGTTGCGATAAATAATTGCGAACACGACGGGCGCGCGCGACGATGAGTTTATCTTCTTCCGAAAGTTCATCCACGCCTAAAATCGCAATGATATCTTGTAAGTCTTTATATCGTTGTAAGAGTTTTTGGGCACCTAAGGCGGCTTGATAGTGTTCTTTACCCACGATGGCAGGATCTAAAGCGAGTGAGTTTGAACCGAGGGGATCCACAGCAGGATAAATTCCTAACGAGGCGATTTGATAATCGAGCACCGTCTTCGCATCTAAGTGATTAAACGTGGCGGCCGGGGCAGGATCAGTTAAATCGTTTGCCGGAACATAAACGGCTTGCACCGACGTGATTGAACCATCTTTGGTTGAGGTGATGCGTTCTTGGAGTTGGCCCATTTCGGTAGTTAAAGTAGGCTGATAACCGACCGCAGAAGGCATGCGTCCGAGCAAGGCACTCACTTCAGAACCCGCTTGCGAGAAGCGGAAAATATTATCGATAAAAAGAAGGACGTCTTGTTTTTTGACATCACGGAAATATTCCGCAATCGTTAAACCGGTTAAACCCACACGCATACGCGCACCGGGTGGTTCATTCATTTGACCGAAGACGAGTGAGGTTTGCGCTAACACTTTTGATTCTTTCATTTCACGATATAAATCGTTTCCTTCACGGGAGCGTTCACCGACCCCGGCGAAAACCGAAATGCCTTTTTGATTAAAGGCAATGTTGTGAATCAGTTCTTGAATGAGGACGGTTTTTCCAACGCCAGCACCACCAAACAGTCCAATCTTGCCACCTTTTAAGTAAGGGCAAATTAAATCGATGACTTTAATGCCAGTTTCTAATATTTCACGGGAGGTTTTTTGATCGGCAAACGAAGGAGGTCTACGATGGATTGGCATTTTAGGAGCTTTAGAAAAATTATCACTCAATCCATCAATGGGTCGTCCTAAAACATCGAACATCCGACCTAACGTAAGTTCACCCACGGGAATCGAAATCGGGTTACCCGAATCGATGACTTCCATCCCACGAACAAGTCCTTCGGTTGAACCCATCGCCACCGTGCGAACAATATCATCGCCAATATGTTGCGCGGCTTCGACCACCAAAGAAGGTTTCCCTTCTAAAGGAATTTCAATCGCATTTAAAATATTCGGTAAGTGTCCATTGTCAAAACGCACGTCCACAATCGGACCGATGACTTGAACAATGGTGCCTTTGTTTGCTTTGGCCATAATGTATCCTCCTAGGATTGAGAACCACCGATGATTTCGGCGATTTCTTGTGTGATGTTGGCTTGACGCATCTTATTAAACTCAAGCTGCAATTTGTCGATGAGTTCGTCGGCATTGTCGCTGGCTTTTTCCATCGCATTGCGTCGCGAACTTTGCTCCGCCACTTGGGCATCCATGAGTAAGCCATGCAAAGCATTAGTTAAATAAAAGGGTATGAGTTCCAATAACACTTCTTTGGGACTCGGTTCGATGAGCGGTTGATCTTCAAACTTGAGCGGTTCAACATGGACAGGTGCCGTTAACGGTAATAAGGTAATCGTTCTAACCTCATTCATCAAACTGTTAAGGTATTTGGTATACACGAGTTGGATTTTTTTAAATTGCTTTTGGTTGAACGTCTCTTGAATGACATGGGCTAAGTTTTTGATGGAATCATCATCGGACACATGCGTACGAACATAAGCTTCTTCAGCCTGAATGTCATTGGCTTTTAGCATCTTAAGCCCTTTTTCACCGATGATAAACAGACCATCCTTGGCGGTCATCTGTTTAGCAAGATAACTTAATACGTTGGCGTTATAGCTGCCACACAAACCCAGATTGCTGGTCACTACAATATAAAGAATGCCTTCTGATGCCGGTTCTTGATAATACGACAGATCCATCAAGTCTTCATGCTTCATTTGTCGTTGCAATAAATCAAAAAGTTCAAGGGTATATTGACGACCTTCTAACATGGAATTCCGCCAATTTTTAAGTTTGTTCGTCGCAATCATCTGCATCGCTTTAGCCACTTTTTTAGTCGCTCTGATGGAGGATAATCGCCGACGAATAACAGGAAGACCTTTTGCCATATTATGCTTTGCTCATCAGTGAATCAAAGTAAGCTTTGGTCACTGTTTTTAATTTGGCTAAGGTTGCATCAGTGAATTTTTTAACTTTTTTGATTTCATCGATGACTTCAGGATGTTTTTGTTCGATGAAGCGTACATAAGAATCTAAGAAGAAGGGGATATCTTTTGCAGTTACCTCTTCTAAGAAACGTTGTTGGACAGCGAATAATTCTAAAATTTGACGGTCTACTTTTTTGGGTTTGTAATTGACTTGTTTTAATACATTCAATAGCACTTGACCGTGATTGAGAATTTTCTTGGTGGATGGATCTAAATCAGAACCGAACTGGGCAAACGCTTGCAGTTCACGATAGTTCGCTAGTTCAATTTTTAAAGCGCGTGCGACTTGTTTCATCGCCCCAATTTGAGCCGCACCACCCACACGGGAGACGGAACCTCCCGAATCGATTGCAGGGCGTTGACCGGCGTTAAATAAATCGGCAAGTAAGAAAATTTGTCCGTCGGTAATCGAGATGACGTTGGTGGGAATATACGCTGAGTTGTCACCCGCTTGGGTTTCAATAATCGGAAGAGCGGTTAACGAACCCCCACCATAAGGCTTATCCAATTTACACGCTCGTTCAAGTAAACGAGAGTGGAGATAAAAGATATCCCCAGGATAAGCTTCTCGACCGGGTGAGCGACGGAGTAATAAGGATAATGTTCGGTAAGCGACGGCATGTTTACTTAAGTCGTCATAAACGATCAAGACATCTTTACCTTGTTCCATCCATTCTTCACCCATCGCTGTACCCGCGTAAGGCGCTAACCATTGAAGTGTGGCGATATCACTGGCCGTGGCAGACACCACCGTGGTGTAACTCATCGCGCCGGCTTCTTTTAACTTATCGACGATGTTAGCCACTGTGGATTGTTTTTGACCAATCGCCACATAAATGCAAAGCACGTTTTCGGTTTTTTGATTCAGAATCGTATCAATGGCAATCGATGTTTTTCCGGTTTGACGATCACCGATGATTAATTCACGTTGACCCCGACCGATGGGAATCATCGCGTCAATGGCAAGAATACCCGTTTGTAAAGGAACATTGACCGGTTGACGAAGCATAACTCCAGGGGCAATGCGTTCCACTGGACGTTTTTTTGTGGTTTGAATCGGTCCTAATCCATCCAGCGGTTGACCGAGGGCATTCACCACGCGTCCAAGTAAAGCATCGCCTACAGGGACTTCCATGGTTTGTTTGGTGCGTTTCACCAAATCGCCTTCTTTGATCGCTTCTGAGGTGGATAATAAGACGACCCCAACATGTTCCTCTTCTAAGTTCAAGACAAGCCCATAAATATTGTTAGGGAAAAGCACCAGTTCATTGAGCATGACTTTTTCCAAACCATACACGAGAGCAATCCCGTCACCGACGCTGATGACTTTGCCGATATCATCTTGCGATGTGACTGCTTTAAAGTTACTAATTTGTTCTTTAATTAAAGAAGAAATTTCATTCGGTTTAATTTTCATAGTTTTCCTCGTTTTAATAATTGGTCACGGAGGGCATTCAGCTTATGACGAATCGATCCGTCAAAGAGCTTGCCTTCGATTTCAATTTTAATGCCGCCGATTAATGTAGGATCCACGATCACTTCGGGTTCTAACGTCACACGCTCGGTTTTTTCTAACGAGGCGATCAGTTCGTCGATCTGTTTTTCTTTTAAGGGCATCGTCGTGTAGATGAGCGCACGTTTAATGCCTAAGGATTGATTGGATAACTGAATAAATTCTTGAAAAATTCTGGCGATGTATTTCACCCGTTTTTTCTGAACAATCACTTTGATAAACGAATCAAATGAAGACCAAGCTTCATCTTTAAAAACACGATCCAGTAATGCGTATTTTTCTTCAATGTCGACAAAGGCACTCATTAAGAACTGATGTAAAGGAGCATCCGATTGAAAGTCCGCTTGCACTTGCAATACTTGATCACGAAAACGAGGTAGAAGTTTGAGTTCTTCCCCAAGTTTTAACCAAGCAATCGCGTAGCGAGATGCAATCGAATCCATGTTTAACTCCTACGATCTTTCATGAACGCGTCAATCAAGGCTTGATGATCGCTCGCTTTCACTTCACGATTAAGAATTTTTTCGGACGCAACTAAGGCCACGGAAACAATTTCTTGTTCGATTTCTTGGAGTGCTTTTTCTTTAGCAAGCGCAATTTCCTGGGTTGCTTTTTCTTTCAGTAACGCAATTTGGGCTTGGGTGTCTTGAATCATTTGTTGGCGCGCTCGATCCATTTGCTCTTGTGCATTTAAAATGAGCTGCTGCGCTTGAGCTTTTGATTGGTCAGTCGCAATCTTTAATTGTTGTTCCAGTGTTTTAGCGTTTTCTTCCCTGATCAACGCTTCATCGATATGCTGTTTAACGAATTGGGCCCGCTTGTCTAAGATGGCTTTGACAGGCTGATAAAACCATTTGCTCATGACCACGATTAACACGAGTGTGGCAAAAAGTTGTGCTAAAATAGGCCAAATTTCAATGCTTAAAAAATCTTCAATTTGAGTCGGGTCTAACGGACTCGTCAGCAAAAACATAAATCCTTAGAAGACGAAGATTAAAAGAATGGCGATGAGCAAACCGTAAATACCGGTTGTTTCGTCGAGCGCCACACCTAAAATCATCGTTGCACGTAAGTTGTCGGCTTGTTCGGGATTACGGGACATACCTTCAATGGCTTTTGCGACAATAAGTCCTTCACCGATACCAGGACCGATGGCAGCGAAACCGACGGCAATGCCTGCACCAATGGCGATTAAACCACGGTCGTTGTTGACCACTTCCGCGAAAACGGGAAGTAAGGCAAGATACTTCACTAACCACGAACTAAAAAATCCAGCTAACATAATGTTTCTCCTTTTCTTATGTTGTCGAGTTGAGAGTGCTCGCCACTGCTTCATTATGCACCTTCGATGGTCCAGGCCCTTCTTGGGCAATGAAGATCATCGAAAGCGTAATGAATACCGTGGTTTGAATGAACGCACCAAATAAATCGAAGTAGAGGTGTAGCCAAGGCGCGATGAATGGTGCAATCCATAGCGAGCTAAACCCTGCCGGGAGAAATGAAAAAATGAATGTAGACAATTGACCGGTTGCAAAATAAAGCAGTGATAAAATAGCATAACCAGCAATCATGTTGCCGAAAATACGGAAACTCATCGATACGAGCGGAGCCCAAACCGACACTAAATTGATCGGAAGGAAGACGACGAAAGGTTCAGTGAATCTTTTAAAGTATTTCAAACCATTGGCTTTGATCGCGGTGTAATGAATCATGATGAATGTGTAGCTGACAATAACCACGATATTCGTGAAAAATAATAACGGTGAAGGAATCCCAAACAATCCGATGATGAAGGACAGAAAGATATACATCGCGATGGTCATAAAGAAACTGGCCATGGTTTTCCAAGTCGGTCCCATGTAGGTTTTAACCATACTATCAAACATATCCACGAGCATTTCTGCTAACAGTAAGATGCCTTTAGGTTTGGCTAACGGATCGGCTTTTTTAGCAACCAAGTTCACGATGAACGCTAAGAAAGATAAAATACCAACCACGATAAAAGAACCATAAACCTCCGGTCGAAAAGATTGAATGATTTCTTGAAAGATTGCCATTAGGTTTTTGATTTCTTTGGAACGATATTTCCAACCAATAAAATAATAAAGGAATTCAATAAATAAGCAACAAAAACTGCACCAATCGCTAGGAGCTTTAAGTTTGCATCTTGGACTAAGTAAGCGGCGAGAAATAACCCTAAACCACTCAAAGTCAATCGCACAACATATAAGTTGCCACCAAAACTCTTACTTCCACCTGCTAGGGCAGTTTGTTGGAGTAAACGCGTTTGAAACAAAATCGTTAAGTAATTGATGATGGCGATGAGTGCACCAACGGACCACCAAAGCGGTAATACCCAAAGATTGGTAAACATAGCGATTAATGATAAAACAAGCGTTAAAAAACCATAAACGATTGAACTGATTTTAAGAATCGTTTTAGGAAGTTCGATATGTGAAAAATCAAGCCATTCCATACTCAAAAAATTATACCATATTCATCGTTATCTTAAAGGATTGACAGGGTGCTATAAAGTCAGCCGTAAATGATTTATAATAATGAGGCAATGAAACACCGCATGATGTTGTTTGCGCTCAGCGCATCTAAGAGTCTCGCCCAAAAAGTCGCTCAAGGATTACATCTTCCTTTAGCTAAAGTGGAAATTACCCAATTTGCCGATGGTGAATTGATGGTTCGTTCACTTGATTCTGTGCGGGATGCTAATGTTTATGTGATTCAAAGTACATCCACGCCGGCCACGCAACATTTAATGGAATTGCTTGTCTTTGTCGACTCCTTAAAACGTGGTTCAGCCCATGAAATTAATGTGGTCATTCCTTATTATGGATATGCTCGTCAAGATCGTATTGCGCGTCCACGTGAACCTATCACTGCTAAATTAGTGGCGGATTTACTTACCGCTGCTGGTGTGAATCGCGTCGTAACCATTGATATTCACACGAGTCAGATTCAAGGATTTTTTTCGATCCCTGTGGACACGTTATCTGCGCTTCCCCTCATGGCCCAATCGTTACGCCTACAATTGGAACAAGAAAAAATTGCTTTAAAAGATGTGACGGTCATTTCTCCTGACCACGGTTCGATTTTACGCGGTCGTGACTTAGCAACCTTACTTCCTGGAAGTCAATTAGGTTTGATTGATAAACGCCGACCCGAACCCAACGTTGCCGAAGTCATGGCCTTAGTGGGTGAGGTAAAAAACAAAACGGTCGTGGTCATTGACGACATCATTGATACCGCAGGGACGATGATTGGGGCGATTGATATCTTAAAAAAACATCAGGCAAAATCCATTTGGGTTTGTGCCACTCACGCTGTCTTTTCGCTTGATGCCGTTCAACAGTTAACCCGATTAGGACTCAAGCGTATTTTAGTGAGCGACACCATTGATCATCCCGCCATGCTTGGTATCGAAAAAATTTCAATCGCTCCGATGCTCATCAAAGTCATTGACCACTTAGAAAAAGGTTTACCCTTAACGCCTATCTATGAAGATTACAACGTTTATTAAGCATTTTTTTTATCGTGTTTTTCAGTTTTTTTTATATCTTTTTTCGTTTTTATATCGCTTTGAAGAACCGAAAGTCTATCGCGGATTAAACCATCCACAACGCGTGATTGAGATTCTTCGGTATCATCAATTGAACCATCCGATTATTGTTACTGATGCCGGGATTGTTCAATTGGGGTTACACGAACCGTTAATCGCCATCTTAAAAGCGAAACAAATCGCTTTTTCGATTTTTGATCAGACCTCGGTTAACCCAACCCTTCAAAACATTGAAGATGCTTTTACGCTTTATCAACGTGATGGTTGTGACTCCATCATTGGCTTTGGTGGAGGTTCTTCAATCGACTGCGCGAAAGGGGTGATGGTCAAATTAACTCATCCTAAGAAAAATTTAAAGCAACTCAAAGGCTTATTGCGTGTGGGCAAACGTCAAGGATTCATGATTGCTATACCTACCACAGCGGGCACGGGTTCTGAAGCGACCGTAGCTTTGGTGGTATCCAACCCTGAAACGCATGAAAAATACGCCATCAGCGATCCCCATCTCATCCCTGATTATGCTTTGTTAGATCCGGCGTTGACGGTTTCCTTACCGCCTGCATTAACCGCCTACACCGGCATGGATGCGTTTACCCATGCCGTGGAAGCCTACCTTAATCTTTTTCAAACATCTCAATCCAAACCCAAAGCTTTAAATGCAATTCGGCTTATTCATCAACATTTAATTAAAGCGTATAAAAAAAGTCATGACATGCCAGCCCGACAAGGCATGCTTGAAGCCTCTTATCAGGCGGGTGTTGTTTTTACACGCGTTTATGTCGGTTATGTGCATTGTATCGCCCACACCTTAGGTGGTTTTTACCATGTTAATCATGGGTTAGCGAATGCTGTGATTTTACCCCATGTTTTACGCGCTTATGGTTCTTCAGTGCATGCATCATTAGCGGAACTTGCTTATGTGGTTGGCGTAGCTTCGGCTTTAAAAACTAACCAACAAAATGCTACTGCGTTCATTCAATATATTGAACGTTTAAATGAGCAATTAGGGATTGGCAAAACATTCAAAGGCATCATTCAAGTTCAAGATATCCCCACCTTAATCAAACGAGCATTAGAAGAAGGTAATCCGCTTTACCCGGTCCCAAGAGTGTTAGAATATGAGCAGTTGAAGAAAGTTTATTTAGTCATCAAGGAGGACTAATCATGTCACTGTATCAATTTCAAGTCGCGGATGCTCAAGGTGCAAAAGTTTCATTAAAACAATATCAAGGGAAAGTTGCCCTCATCGTGAATACCGCAACACATTGTGGTTATACGAAACAATATGAAGGGCTTCAAAAATTATATGAAAAGTTTAAAACACGTGGGTTGGAAGTTTTAGATTTTCCTTCCAATGATTTTTTCCAAGCACCGGGAAGCAATGAAGAAATTGCAAGTTTTTGTTCATTAAAATATAAAACCACCTTCAAAACGTTTGGTAAAATTCATGTGAATGGCGGTAAAGCAGATCCCCTTTATATTTGGTTGCGAAAACATCCCGATGGCAAAGATGTTGCGATACGATGGAATTTCAATAAGTTTTTAGTTTCAAAAACTGGTGAAGTTTTGCAACGTTTCGATTCAAAAGTAACGCCTGAAGAACTCGAAAAAATCATCGAACCGCTTCTTTAGTCTCGTTGAAGTTATTCTTCATATCTGGGTTAATGCATGCAAAGATATTTTTTTCGTGATGGGATGGCAATCTTTGAAACGATGCTTTTTCCTAATCATCACTAGCGGCCTTATTCGATGGTGAAGGTTTCGATTGATGAGTGACGACCGTCATCTTCAACTTTAAAAATTATGATAAACTAACGCTATGCACGAACTCATTCAAGCATTACTCACGTATGGAAAGGCTCATCTTCAATTATCTGAAGAAGAGGTTCCTTTTGCACAAAACCAATTAAGCGCACGTTTACAATTCACATTCGATAAAAATCTCGATTTTTCAAACTCTAAACCACACACCTTATCGAGCTTAAAACATTTATTTCATCAATCATTATCGAAGGTAGTGGATCCACAAAGCTTAGCGTTTGAAAATACGTGGATCGATTGTTTAAGCATCATCACACCTGCATCGGGTTTATTTCAAAAGCAATTTTGGGAGTTCTATCAAAAGAGCCCTTTTGAAGCCACCCAATGGTGGCATACGTTACAAATTCATAATGATTATATTAAGGCCTCATTAACCCAACAAAATGTAACATTCCGTCATCCTATTGGCGTTCACGAAATCGAATGTACGATTAATTTAGCAAAGCCAGAAAAACGTAACGAAGACATTGCTAAATTAGTCGCCCAACCGAAAGTTTCAACTTATCCTGCTTGCGTCATCTGCCGCGAAAATCTTGGTTTTGCAGGTTCAGCAACCCAACCTTCCAAGACCAACATGCGCATCATCGATCTCAAACTTGCTAAGCATGATTGGTTCATGCAATATTCTCCCTATGCGTATTTTCCATTTCATTTAATCGCGGTCGATCGTATCCATCGTCCGATGGAAATCAGTGCCTATTCGATTGGACGGTTGTTTGATTTTTTATTGTTATTTCCACATTTTTTTATTGGTAGCAATAGTGATTTACCGATTGTGGGTGGGTCAATTTTAAATCACGAACATTTTCAAGGTGGCCATTATGCAATGCCTTTGTTCACTGCACCGGTTGATCACCGTATTCAAAGTCCGTGGAAGGACGTGACCATCGATCGTTTGCAATGGTTTAATAATGTGATTCGTTTCCAATCCACTAACCGCATCATGATCGAACAAGCGGTCAATCATTTGCAATCTTTTTGGCGTCAATATTCGGATGAATCTGTGGATTTAATCGCAAAAACAAACGCTCAACATAACACGTTAACCATCATCACTCGTCTAATTAACAAACAGTTCATCGCCTATGTGGTGTTACGAAATAATCGTGTTAATGACGCTTATCCCCAAGGCATTTTCCATGCTCATCCTGAATATCATGGCATTAAAAAAGAAGGCATAGGACTCATTGAATCCCTTGGATTAATGGTCTTACCCGCGCGTTTAAAACGTGAATTTGAAACTTTAAAAGAAGCTGCAAAGACCGCCACCAAGTGTCCGCAAGATATGGCGTATCATCAACCTTTGTTTGATCTTTTAAAAACCACCACGTTCGCGCAATACGATTCCGTCATCGAACAATACGCCTGCTCTGTCAGTGCATCGATTCTTGAAAACACCGCCATCTTTAAGCACAGCGACCAAGGGAAACGTGCTTTCAAACGATTTGTTTCAGCTTGGTTTTCAAACAATTAATCAACACGTCATTTATTTACAATCACGATAAAATCAATCTTTTTTAGTTTTTTAGTGGATAAAATATCCTATTCTTGAAAGTGCTTTCATTGTTATCACCTTCATTTACATTTCTATTTACATTCACTATAGTAATGCATGTAGAGGCAAAGAGGAGGGAATAAACATGAACAAAAACATACATTCCATCAACCAAAACACATCGAGCTTAACTGGCGATCGTCCATTGAACGCAAAGTACTACCCATTCGATGATGTCGATTTAAATGGTCGTATGGTAGAAACCGACCAAAATTTAAAATCAAAAAATAATTTATTGGTTCGCTTCACCATCCAAGTCTTATCTGTCTTCGGATTTGATCTTTAATCACGCATCTCTTTTATAGAGGACAAAGCTTTTTTTTGCTATAATAATTTCATGGCAAAAAAACAATCAATTCCCCCTGTTTCCAAAAGTCCGATTTGGTTAGGCGATGGCAATGAAAAACGCTTAGTTGGATGGTTTTTGACTCTTTTCATCACCGGAGTCTTGGTGTTGATTTTATTTTCATTTTTTTCATAATCATTCGTAGGGAGGCATTCAATGAAATTTTCATGGCAATCATCCATCTTGCTTACTCTTTTTATCCTTGCTTCATGTGGCGATAGCAGCAGCTCGCTTTCTTTGAGTTCGGCGTCGAGTTCAACTTCCTCATCAAGTTCGAGCACGAGTAGTGCTTCCAGCTCGACTAGTGTATCTTCGATGAGTTCAGTCGAAGAAGTTGATTATGAAGCATCGATGACGTGGCAACAAACAGGCAAACTATATATTCATTACAATCGCTCGACCGAAGAACAACCTGCTATTTTAAGTGATTATCAAGATTGGGCGATCTGGGCGTGGCAAAAGTCCCCGTTAGATTTAAGTGGTGTCCTCATCGATTGGTCCTTCATTGATCAAAGTGGTGTGGTTGCCGAATTAGATTTTTCAGGATCAACACCTACCGCGATTAATCATTTAATTCAAACGGGTCAAACGATGAATCAAGTGACGCGGGTTGGTTTTTTAATTGTTCAAAAATCTTCGATGACACGCGGTGTTGGTATGTGGACGTCCGATGGTGGCACGGATATGTATATTAATGATTTCAATACGCATATTCGTCCAAACGGGACGGTTCATATTTTTGCTCTAACTGGTCGCGTGAGTGAATACTCATTTAGTTATACTGGTGCAATTGCGGAAGATCCTTACGCCAATGATGTTGGTCAATTTGAATCGACCAGCAACGTAAATTCAAGCAATCGCAATAATTTTCCTCAAGCGATTACGTCACAAGATTTTTATAATCACGTTGGTGTAGGTTATCAAATTTTTGTTCGGAGTTTTGCTGACAGTGATGACGACGGTGAAGGTGATATCCGCGGCATCATTGAAAACCTCGATTACATTGAAGGTTTAGGTGCGAAAGTCATTTGGTTAACGCCGATTAACACTTCAGAAACGTATCATGGTTATGATGTGACCGATTATTATGGCATTGCGCCACGGCTTGGAAGCGCGCTTGATTTTGCGGAATTAGTCTATAAGGCCAAACAAAAAGACATTCGTGTCATGATGGATTTAGTCGTGAATCACACTTCCACTCAAAACGCATGGTTTCAAAACGCGGTCAATCTTCGTAAAGGCATTAATTTACGAGGCGAAGAAATTGATTATCGAAACTTTTATCATTTCAAATATCATCCATCCCACACGGACACGCTCGGTTCATCTTGGCATCGTTTTTCAACGACAAATTATTATTATTACGGCAAGTTTGCAACCTCAATGCCTGAACTCAATTTTGATTATCAAGGCACGCGTGATGCGATGGTTGACGTCGCCAAGTATTGGCTAGCTCTTGGTGTGGCGGGTTTCCGCATTGACGCTGTCAAACATGTTTATATGGCCGATGAAGTTCCTATTGAAGTGGGTGATGCATTACAAGGTTTAAGTGAAGATGATCCTTATCGTGCCAATGAAACTAAAAATCTTAATTTCTTTAAAGAGTTCAATTATCGTCTCAAATCGATTTATCCTAATGCCATCATCGTGGGAGAAAATTATGATGGTTGGGATCAACGCATCGCTCCATATTATGAAGCGATGGATAGTCAATTGGATTTTCAACACTATTTCCACTTACAAAATATGTTTTATGGTTTGGAACCAGGGGTCAGCAATCCGCAAACACAAGCGTATAAATTTGAAACCAAATATACATCAGTCTTTTCAGCCTATCGCCCTCAATTTATCAATGCCCCTTTTACCTCGAACCATGATTTGCCTCGTGTACCCAATTATGTGATGGGAAGCGTTCAAAACAATGGAGTTAGCGCAAAATCTGTCTTAACCACGAATGATTATCAACAAGCCTTACCGAAAGCGATGCTCCATAACGCGGCCACCATTCTCATGCCAGGATTATCTTGGATTTACTATGGCGATGAACTCGGGATGACGGGCAATGTTTCGCTCAACGACGATGGAACCAATTTCCATCAAGATCGTTTTTATCGTCAGCCGTTTAAATGGAGCAATACCGGCAGTGAGTATGATACCGGTTATACGTTTGAAGGATATCAAATCGCATGGGATGCCATCAATGGTTCCAGTGTTGTTCAAGGGGCTCTCGAACAACGGAATTCAGCAACGTCCATGCACCGATTGGTTTCCTCACTTTCCCAACTCAAACATCAGGAAGCTGATTTGATTAACGGTCGCTTTGAAGCGTTTTCCACTGGAGAAAATAACGGAAATGTCATGAGTTATCGCATCATCGGTCGAACCAAAACCTATTTTATTTATCTGAATTTTGGTTCAAATAGCGCGACTATTCCTTCGTTAGGCACGACGAACGTCTTTCAATGGAATAACGCAACGAGTACAAATTTACCAGCCTATTCAGTGCTGGTGAGACGGTAGGAGTTTAAATGAAAAAAACATGGATGAAATTAAGTCTCCTCATGATGCTCATCGTTTCGTTTTCCATGTCGACGTTTTCGCTTGCCTTTGCATCAAACCAAAATCCAGTGACGATCAAACTTGTCTTAGGTGAGGGTGTGACATTAAACGGTTATACCGGTCAAGATGATGAAACCATCTTTCAACGCAATGTGGTGACCTTAGAAGGTGTCCCTGGTTTACTGCTGCCCACACCAGCGGTTAAGTCGGGTGCCACTTTTTTATCATGGGTTTACGCGGAAGGGGCAACCTTAGTTCAAGTGACTGCATTTCCATTATCGAGTGGCGCCGTCTATTTTCCTTATTTCAGCGAAGGAACTTTAGCGAGTGTGCAACCGAATCAACAGCAAGTTACCTTGTACCTTGATGCCACCTTTTGGGCGGAAGCCAATCCGGTATTTTATGCTTATACTTTTGCAACTGAAACCGCTGGAGCATGGCCAGGAACGCGGTTAACGTCACTCGGAGACAACCTTTACACGGTGAGTGTTCCTTCGGGGTTAACGAAGGTTATTTTTTCACGATATTCTGCCCCAGTTTCTGAAGGGGGAGAAAAATGGAATCAAACCGCGGATTTAACTTTTCATCCGACGGTCAATTTTTTTGTGATTAATAGTTGGAATCAAAATCAATCCGGTTATTGGTCCGTTTTTCAAGGTTAACGTTTTATTTTAGCACTCTCGCTTGACAAGTGCTATTTTCATTTTATAATAGAATTAGCAATCTAAAAGTTAGAGTGCTAATGGAGGAATATAACCATGGAAATGCCGATGGATTATAGTAAGGATGATAAAATTTTAGAAAAGTTTGGTCGGAATATTAATGAACAAGCGGCTAAAGGAAAAATTGATCCAGTCATCGGTCGTGACGAAGAAATTCGGAAGATTGTTCAAGTCCTCGCTCGTAAAACGAAGAACAACGTCATTTTGATTGGTGAACCAGGGGTTGGAAAAACCGCGATTATTGAAGGGCTTGCTCAACGGATTGTTCGGCAAGATGTTCCTACGACCTTAAAAGATAAAATAGTTTATGAACTGGATATGGGTGCGCTTGTGGCGGGTGCTAAATTCCGTGGTGAGTTTGAAGAACGCCTCAAAGCGGTGCTCAATAAAATTAAACAGTCCGAAGGCAAAATCATTTTATTCATTGATGAAATTCATTTGATTGTCGGAGCAGGTCGTGCAGAAGGCGCGATTGACGCTTCCAACATGCTCAAACCTCTACTTGCAAGAGGCGAAATAGACTGTATTGGTGCGACCACACTGAATGAATATCGCCAATTTATTGAAAAAGACCGGGCTCTTGAACGGCGTTTTCAATCTGTCGTCGTTGGTGAACCTACCGTGGAAGATACGATTACCATTTTGCGCGGCATTAAACCACGTTATGAATCCCATCACGGTGTCAAAATCACAGATGAAGCGCTCATTGCGGCTGCTACGCTATCCCACCGTTATTTAACCGCCCGATTTTTACCTGATAAAGCCATTGATTTAGTGGATGAAGCGTGTGCAGCGACGCGTGTTCAAATTGAATCGATGCCGGTTGAAGTCGATGAAATCGAACGTAAAATTCGTCAGCTTGAAGTTGAAAAAGTATCATTGATGAAAGAAACCGATGCTTCCTCAAAAGCGCGATTTGAAAAAATCAATGAAGAACTCGAACAATTGAAAAAAAGTTTTACAGCATTAAAACAACGTTGGAATGAAGAAAAGAAGACATTACAAACCATCAAAGGATTTAAAAACGAGTTGAATGCATTGAAGTTTGAACTGGAAAAAGCGTTTACCCAAGGCGATTATCAAAAAGCGTCCAAGTTACAATACGCCACAATTCCTGAATTAGAAAAAAAGATCAAAGATCAAGAATCGTTGATGGCCGGTCAAGAAAAAATGCTCAGTGAAATTGTCACAGAAGAAGAAATTGCTCGCATCATTTCTAAAAACACAAAGATTCCCATTTCTAAAATTGTGCAAGGCGATAAACAAAAAATTTTAATGCTTCGCGAAGCGCTCAAAAAACGAGTCATCGGACAAGACGAAGCAGTTGAACTTGTTGCGGATGCTATTTTACGGCAACGCGCGGGCATCAAAGATGTGAATCGTCCGATTGGATCCTTCATGTTTTTAGGTCCAAC
>JBIIRB010000059.1:0-5203 GCA_044341785.1 Bacilli bacterium
ATCACATCATTCCACGTATTGGGGACATCTAGATTTAATGTAGTCATGATGTCCTTACGATAAAAGAGAAAATAAAAGTTTTGGGTTTCCGGCAATCCATACACACCATCGTCATAGATGAGTTGTAAAAACGAGCCAGGATAAAAGCGATCTGCCACCGCTGGAAAATCATCAAAGGTTCTTAAGTTCGTTAGATTATTTCGTATTGCAAAATCATAGGGCCGCCACCCGGCAACACCCATGGCAATATCCGGTTGCTTCCCAGAAGAAGAGGCAAGAATGAGTTTATCTTCATTCGGATTAATGCTTAATCGAACTTTAATTCCGGTGTTGGGTGTGAATTCTGCGTCCACCATTTGTTGAAGTAAATTGACGTATTGGCGACTACGTGTGACCCACACAGTCACTTCATTAGGATCGGTTGTGGGTTGATATTGTTCGGCAAAAAACGATGCAAAAAACCGTTGAACCCCTACCCAAACCGAGGTGAACAAATCCGCGTTGGCATTAGGAAGTTTAACGTCCTTACCATGAAGATCAATGCGATCCATGGTGAGCGGACTTTGGATGATGAGCGGCAAAATTAAACCTAAACGATACAGCACGGAACCACTCGCTCCCGAGAGCGTATTAATTTTTCTAGGAATCAAATCAGGATTGCGGGCAAGGTCTTCAAGGACGCGTTTAGCAAGCGTGATACTCGCAATGACTTCGGAGTTGGTTGAAGCGTTCATGACCTCTTTCCAAGAGGTATCAATGAACGTTAACTTGTCAATGGCGTCAGCTAAATCGTCATCAATGCTCGGAAGAAACGCGCGGATATTCCATTCACGATTAGGATCAATGGTATTCCCCGTGAGTTTTTTAATATCGAGGTTTAGGCGGTTCACTAAATTCATTAACGATTGGACTTGGCGATAAGCATCTTTGGTTAAATGGCTCGTGGCTTCTAAGGTGATGGTGTTCACACCACTGGCAAAATAAAACCAAAGCGGTTCACCCGTTCGATCGCTTAATAAAACATTTTGCCAAGAACCGTTGTATTCAAAAGGAATCGTTTTGGCTTCTTCGAATGGCAACTGACCATTGATGGATAAACGCCGATAAGAAATCGTATTGACGCGATTTTGTAATGCTTTCACCGTGAGCCGATAAAATCCAGCGGCAGGCACATTGAACGAATACGTGATCGATTGACCACTCGTTTGAAATGTGGTTCCATCCACCACATTCAGTTTGCTTTCAATAAGCGCGAATGGAAGCACAGAAGGTTCACGATTGGTGCCATAGCGTAGTAACAAAGAATTTCTTTCTTGGGGTAATTCAGCTTCTATCGAAACACGGGTTTGATTATGACGAATCGCAGCGCCAATGCCATCCAGATAATCTTGATAGGAAGGCGCTTCTTGACGATAGTCAAGATAAACTTGTCCAAGCACCCAATCACCTTGAATGGCAAACAAAGAAACTTGATTTTGGCCTGGACTTAGTAAGAAGAGTAAAGGGTATTCTTGTAAGTACGTGCTATCTCTCAAAGCAGCGGTTGTCCAAGAACCATCATGGTCCGCCTTGGGCATGATTTGATTTCCAAACCGATCTTCTTGAAACGTAGTCGGAGTTGTCCAACGTTTGTTAAGTAAAATCTGTTGGGCTTCTACATAAGGGAATGCATCATTCACTTGCACACTCAGTTCTAAGGGACGAATATCATCCGAGAGTGATAAATAATCTACGCGTAACTCCACGAGGATGGATTGGTTTACTTCGACATTAAAGGAAATATGGGAAGCCGAAGAACCGCTGAGCATCGCGAGTTGGCCATCATACAATGGACGTTCATTGGCCGTTAAATAATCGGTATAACTTTCATTATTTTCAATCGCGACCCAGGAATCATTCACGATAAAATCATCAGGTGTTTGGGTATAGGTGAATGTGTGGTCTACAATAGCATCTTCATCCATCCATCGCGTGAGTGTCGTGTCGTAATCAGATATGGTTGGAGGGGTAACGTCATTATTGAAAGGGGAGTCAAGCAGGGGTGTTCCTTGTTGCCATGATCCCGGTGCGACAAAAAGCATCGCAAGCACGCCAAACAATGAAAGAACATGGTTCGGTAACATCACCTATTATTTTACGCTTTAATCAAGACTATTAATATACGCGTCAAGGGCAGCTTTAGCTTCTTGCCATTCTTGATTGGCAATGGTATTCAGACCTTGCTGCAGAGCATCGGCCAAGGCTAAACGTCCATAACAAATATCGTTGATGGCTTGGCCCATCGAGCGATTCACATCTTGTCCTTCATCATTTTGGATGACATCAAAAATAGCGTTTTGCCGCGAATCCCAATAACCAGGCACATTCTTACCGACACTTTCAAGAATGAAATCTTCGTGTTCGGAAACGATTTTCTTGAATTCAGTCATTTGTGGATAAAGATCAAAGAAACCGTCGATGAGATCTTCACGTGGCACGATGGGAGTAAAGTTAAGCGCAGCGGTGAGTGG
Source organism: Bacilli bacterium (assembly GCA_044341785.1). Classification (GTDB taxonomy): domain Bacteria; phylum Bacillota_I; class Bacilli_A; order RFN20; family CAG-826; genus UBA970. The sequence goes on from JBIIRB010000059.1 coordinate 2,511, forward strand.
GTTGGCTTCTGCTAACTCTAAACGCTTGGCATACGCATCCGCCCCATAGCCCATCCATTTAGCGAAATCATACGCTTCTTGACGGTGCTCGGTTCCTTTACCTAAAGCAATATAGTCAACCACGACAGGAATTTTATTCACATTCACACCATCAGCATCCCAAGAAGGAGTTCCAATAAAATCAATTTCCATCCCATACATAGAGTCGGTTGGATTCGCTGCGCGAGTAAACCAGTTACGCATCGAAAAACTACCTTCCCAACGCATCGATTGGTTTCCACTTTCAAACACGTTTGAACTCACACCAAAATAGTCAGGATACAATGACGGATTGAGCGCTTCTAAAACATACGAGGAATAAGCCGAGTTTCCGGGTCCGAAATATTTTAATTGTTCATTGACGGCGGTTTCGAATTCAGGGCCATCTAAGTGATAACCCGTTTCTTCGTTAAAGGTAAACCAACCTAACTCTGGATTCATTTGTGCAGGTAACCAGTTGACTAAACTATCTAAACCACTCACCCCAATAATAGCGTCACCACCTTGGATCGGTGCTTTAGAATTTTTTTCTGCCGCATCCATGAATTCTTGAAAAGTCATGCCGTAGGTGGGCATCACGGAACGTGGTCCAACCCGATTAATCGCAGAGCGATTGATGAAATAACCATAATAAAACAATGCTTGGGGGATGGCAAAATATCGATCACCAAACGCTGTGGAACGTTGAATATCTTCAGGAATTAAATTGAAATCAGCATCGGCTTGCACTAAATCGGTGACATCTTCAGCCCAGCCTTGCGTCGTAAAGTTAGCAATCGAATAAACCATATAGACGTCAGGTAAGTTGTCCACCGCAGCTTGGGTGGCAAAAAACTCTTCCCAACCGACATCCTGTTCTTGGCCTTCTTCATTGACGACCACAGGACGCTCAATGACCTCGATGTTAATGTTTGGGTTTTCTTCTTCGTAAACCGCAATCATTTGTCGTTCAATATTATTCAGTTCAGCGGTTTGTAAATTCCAAGCCGCATAGGTCAAGGTGATTTGATCACCGTTGCTGGTGGGACCACAGGCTAGGAGTAATGCGGTGAGAAAGGTACTGACTGCAAGTGTTTTTTTATTCATGAATATTCCTCCTTGGAATTCATTTGAAACGTTTCGATACGGATTGTAATAAAACCTAGCATGGTGTTATCAAAATCGTCGGAACGTTAAAATCCTAACTATATTTTAACGGAAACCGCTTACAATATTCAAGTTTTTTTAATTATTTTACTTTGAGGAGCTTCAGTGCGGTAAGACCACATTCATAACCTTTGTTGGCTTGATTGTCTAAGGAACGATCGATGGCGTGTTTTTCAGTTTGCGTGGTTAAGACCCCAAAAAGCACAGGCTTCATGGTTTCTAATGTTACTTGCATGATGCCACGCGCGGTTTCAGCACAGACGTATTGATAATGATCGGTGTCGCCGTTGATCACTGCCCCTAAGCAAATCACCAATTTGGTTTGCGCTTCGGTGGCTTTTTTCTTTGCTGCTAATGGAAGTTCAAAAGCGCCTGGAACATAAGATACTTCGATTTCTTTTTGAGGAAATTTAGCTTCGCTGAATGCTTTTAATGCGCCTTTTAATAAACCATCGGGTATCGGTTGATTAAATTCAGAAACAATGATGTGAACTTTAGCCATGATGGCCTCCTTGGATGTAATGGATTAAATCTTCAATGGCAATGATGACCATGGCGGATTGCTTTGCTAATTCAAATAATGCTGGTCTTCTTGCCATCGAGCCATCCGCATTTAATATCTCACAAATAACGGCAACAAGGTTTAACTTAGCAAGTTTCATCAAATCAACACTTGCCTCAGTATGACCAGGTCGCGCTAAGACACCACCGTCTTTTGCAATGAGCGGGAAGATATGACCAGGTCTTTTAAAGTCAGTCGGCTTCACTTTGGGATTCGCTAATTGTTGAAGGGTTAACGCTCGTTCGTTCGCCGAGATGCCTGTGGTGGTTGCTAATGCATCCACCGAAACGGTGAAGGCGGTTTTGAACGTGTCTTTATTGTGGTCAACCATCGGCGTGAGTCGTAATTGTTGAGCTAGGGTTGGATGCATCGGTGCACAAACGAGCCCTCGTCCATGGGTAATCATGTGATTCACATGCTGGGCGGTTGCAAATTGGGCTGCCATCACAAAATCACCTTCATTTTCGCGATGCATATCATCCACTACAATAATGATGTTACCTTGCTTTAATTGTTCAATTGCTTGAGGAATCGAATTAAATTTATTCATGATTAGGTTTGATCCATTTTTCAATGTATTTTCCCATCATGTCAACTTCAATATTCACTTTTTTTCCAGCGACCTTGTGCATCAACGTCGTGTGGAGTTGGGTATGGGGAATAATCCAAACTTCAAAACGGTCTTTCATCACATTGGTGAGGGTTAATGAAATGCCGTCGATTGCCACACTTCCTTTTTCAATCATATAGTTCGTTAAGGTTTGAGGAACTGACACGATGACGCGTGTGGCGATGCCTTCAGGTTGATGCGAAAGAACGGTTCCCACACCATCAATATGACCCGAAACGTTGTGACCGCCATTACGATCGCCCATGCGTAAGGCTCGTTCAAGATTCACTTTCGTGCCTACCTTCCAATCCGTTAAAGAAGTTCGATTGATGGTTT
>JBIIRB010000060.1:0-5173 GCA_044341785.1 Bacilli bacterium
GCGAAACTTAAAACAAAATGATCCTCGTAATAATAATCAGTATCGAGGTATTCTGGATAACCCATAATAGGGGTTTCGGTATCCCAATACTGAATTTCACCTGATTCATTAGAACCAAAACCAAGGATGTCGTTCCAAGTAACTTCACCCACGTAATTCCGTTGCACGATTAAATAGGTGGTTTGAATACTGGCTAATACTGATTTGGGTGTAGTATAATCGTCATCCCCTGTTTGGCCATTAGCTGAATCACCAAGAATGGAATAATCATCATAAACATCGCCATCATTTTCCGGAATTCCTGTTGAAGTAAAATAAGTTGTGAGGTTAGTTGGGTGGTTGGTAGCGTTGGCAGCGATATGATTCGATAACTGACGTTTGGTATTATTTCCAAAACCCCATACCGCAAAGTTATTGCCCGTTCCTGTGAGAGCAATACCATGATTTAATCCAACGCTGACACTATAAACACCTGTAAATGCTGATACTAATGTTGGTAAAATAGTATTATTTGTATTTCCAAGACCTAATTGACCGTTGGTGTTTACACCCCAGGTCCATACACGTCCATTGCTTAATAAAGCATAACCTGAGCGAAAACGGACATCCCAATCAACGATGGTATTGGTTGATTTAAATGCGGTTGGAATAGTCGTAACGTTTCGAATGTTTCCATCGGCAGCTGTGTTGTTGCCTAATTGTCCAAACGAGTTACTTCCCCAACCCACAATGGTGGCGTCTTGGAAAATAATAAAGGCAACATCGGTTCCTTGCCGTACATAATTGATCGCTTTTTTAGTAGGATTCACTGAAGTCGTAATGTCAATAGGCGTCGCCGAGCCACTCGTATTATAAGGAGCTTGGCCGTTACCATAGGTATAAACATCTCCTTCGCTCGTCGCGATTAAAACGTTTCCAATACCGGCATCTATATCGACGATGGTTTCGTTGGCAGAAAGTGGTATATTAATTAACGTTGTTTCGGTTAAATCATTGACAGAAACACCGTTCAAGAAGCCTTTACCAGTTCCAAAAAGTTTTTTACCATCTTCGCTTAACAAAGCAGCAGAAGATTCAGTGACCTCAACTTTTTTAAACTTGGTCAAGTGAGTTCCTGTAGAACCAAAATCACTGGCTTGAGTTTGAACGGGGGCGGCAGTTAACAAATAGCTGCCTAATAAGGCAACGCCTAAACCTAATAAAGAATATTGTTTCATGTTGTTCATATTTATCTTTCCTTAGTTTGGGAGGATAATGATCAATAAAGCGATCACAACCCATGATGCGGACCAGACTGCGATAACAATATTACGCACAGTCCATTTAATATTTTTGAAATTCATAGTTTACTCCTTAAGCTTTCTTCGCTAGCTTTTTAAGCAAGCGCGCTTTACGACCTTCTAATCCGGTCTTTGTCTTTTCTTTTAAATTACGGCTCTTGGATTCTTCAACGAGCGCTAAGGCTTCTTTGAATTGACCCTTCTTTTCTAAGATGATGGCTAAGCGGGTGAAGGAATATACAATTTTTCCTTTAGTGTTTAACTTCGTTTGGTGAAGTGTCACGTCTTCTTTGGACCAAGCTTCAGCTTGATCTAAGAATTGAACCGCCTTACGACGAGCATAGGCAACGCGAATCGCAGCTTCAAATAAAATGGTTTGCACATCTGCATCACCTTCAGATAATGAAAGTAATTCTTCAGTTAACTTGGTTAATAGACCAAGCGAAATCACTTTACGGAACGCAAAGATGTAATTGAATACTCTTTCAAAAAACGCATCATTATTTCCTTTTAAGGTATACGTGAGTTCTTTGACTAATTTATCCTTACCTTCATCAACGAAATAAGAACGGAATTCAGCCTTTTGAGCATCGGTTAAAGATTCATAAAAGGTTGCGCGGGCTTTAATCTTCTTTTTGAAGATTTGAACATTAGCCATCGCATCTTCTTCCTCTTCCTCTTTTTCTTCTTTCACGACCGGTTTTGGAGTAGGTTTAACAACTTCAACGGGCTTAGGTTGAACAACAGGTTTTGCTTTCACAACGGGTTTAGCAACCACCTTTTTCACGGTGAGTGCCTTCCATTGTTCGACTAACCATTCTGCAGCGTCTTTTCCAAAAATCAATTTGGAGAAGAGGAACGCTCCGACAAGGGTCCAGATTAAGATCAAGACCAATTTTAAAATCAACATAGTGATCTCCTTTTTTTTAACATACCTAATATATATGATGAATACGATAAAAACAACAAAAATGAATGATATCAACGTTACAAAACAAAATGAAAGTTGTTAACGAAGTTTAAGCATAACGAAAAATCATCACGCCTGTCGCTGGAATAAACAAAACGACAAAATAGATTTATTCGAGCACTTTTACAAAAGAATATTTTAATACATCTTGATAAGCGTGTTGAATGAGTTTTTTCAATATACCCCAATCCACATCAGCAAGCCGTTTGATATATAAACAACTCTTGCCGTACGTGCACTTACCCAGTTTCTTGATGGCAGGATATTTTTCGATGTTGAAGGAGAGATATAAGGTGATGGCTTGTTTTCGATTCGATAAACCGAGGATAGGCATATAACCATCATGGCCAGTTTGATAACGATAATACAATCTGCCAAAGCCAATAATAGTCCCCCATAGCTTAGGCTTTCGTTGCGTGACTTCTTCCATCAATCTTATTAATTGGTCAATATCGGGGCGTCGTTGTTCATCGATCGTTTTTAAATAAGATTGAATGAAGTGATTAGTTACATCCAGTGGCATGATGGGATAACCTTTCTTGATTTAGATAGCTTACTATATGAAAGCATTTCAAATCCATCTGTTCATGAAAATGATATAGTATTTGCAGGAGAAAAATGATGAAAACCAATTTAGTAAAATTTAATTTAATAATGGGTTTAGTGCATTTAGTGCAAGGTATCGCATTAGTCATCCTTGCCTTAACAGTAGAATTGTTTAGAGATTTTCAACCCGAGATCGTGGCACGATTCTTTGGTCCCATTCCAGGTACGATGCTTTATGGACCGATTGAAGAGAAGTTATTTGATTTACCCGTGGCATTAATGGCGGCCACTTTTATTTTATTAAGTGCAGTTTTCCACTTTTTAATTTCGGTCCCTTTCAAAAAGACCTACTTAAAAAATGTTGAAAACGGAATTAATCCTCTTCGTTGGTATGAATATTCATTGTCTTCTTCAATCATGATTGTGTTACTTGCGGTCATGTTTGGTGTGACTACAGTTGAAGGATTAATTGGTGTGTTTGGATTGAACGCTGTAATGAATTTACTTGGCTTACTCATGGAAAAAATGAACCCACCCAGCCGTTTAAAAACGGATTGGACGGCTCACTTCGTGGGTTGGATCGGTGGCCTGGTTCCTTGGATCATTATCGTGATTTATATGTTAGGTATTACGGATATTTCAAAATTACCTTGGTTTGTTTTACCTGGTTTATCCTTTTATTTCCTCGTCTTTAATTTATTTGCGTTTAACCAAATCTTCCAATATGCCAAAATTGGTCCTTGGAAAAGTTATATTTTTGGTGAAAAAATGTACGTATGGCTTAGTTTATTCGGTAAATCAATCTTAGCGTGGCTCGTATTCCTCGGCATCGTCTTAGCTTAATCATTCATTCAAAACTCATTGAACGGGTTTGAGTTGCAGCAAAACCACTGTTTCTATGTGATACGTTTGTGAAAACATGTCAACCGGTTGCACGACCTTAACGTCATATATTTGCTGAAGCATTTTTAAGTCTCTTGCTAACGTTGATGGATCACACGAAACATAAACGACTTTGTTAGGTTTTGTTTTGATCAGTGAATAAACAAATGCCGGATTCAGTCCTTGACGAGGAGGATCAACAAGCAACACATCATAGCTTTTGCCTTTTTGCATACGTTCTTGTAAATATTGTCCAGCGTCGGCGGTAATAAAACTAACGTTTTTAATGAGATTGAGTTTGGCATTTTCAATCGCGTTTTTAGTCGCTTCTTCAACAATTTCCACACCGGTGACGTGTTTGGCTAATTGAGACGCAAGTAAGGTCATCGTGCCAACCCCGGAATACGCATCAAGCACTAGATCGGTGGGCTGAATGTTCGCTAATTGAAGTGCTTTCGCGTAAAGTTTTTCGGTTTGTTCTGGATTAACTTGAAAGAAAGATTTGGAAGAAATTCGAAATTTAATGCCTTGAATCTCGTCTTCATAATATCCAGGTCCACCTAAGATTCGTTCCTTTTCTCCCAAGACAACATTGGTTCTTTCAGGATTAATGTTTTGCACGACGGTCACAATTTCTGGATGCGATTCATACAATCGTTTAACGAGCATTTCACGACCTGGAAATTCTAATGTCGAAGTGATTAACACAACCATGGTTTGCGATGAGCGATACGCCTTGCGAATTAAAACGTAACGTAACGTACCTTCTAGGAAACGAACATCAAACGGCATAATGCGAAGATCGACCATTAATTGACGAATGGTTTTTAATATTTTTTTGGCAATCCCATTTTCAATTAAACATTCATCAATGTTCACAATTTGATGCGAGTTAACTTGATATAGCCCTGCAATAATATTGCCGTCATCATCGAGTCCAAAGGGTAATTGGATTTTATGACGATAATGCCATGGATTGTCCATCGGAATGACATCTTCGGTTGGATCGTTATAACCTCCAACACGACGAAGCACTTCCGCAACACGCATTTTTTTCATCTTAAGTTGTTCTTGATAGGCCATGTGTTGTAACTGGCAGCCACCGCACGTTTCATAATACGGACAAGGTGGTTTAACACGTTGAGGCGAATCGTTCAAACGTTTCAACACACGTCCCTCATAATAATTTTGCCGCTTAATGGTGATTAAAATTTCAGCTTGTTCTCCAATTAATAAATCAGGAATAAATAAAACAAGGTCTTGATGGCGAACTACGCCTTTACCTTCGTGGTTATAATCCGTACATGTTCCCGTAATGCGTCGTTCCATACTTTAACATTGTATCTTTTTATGATGCTATTGTAGATGTTTTTCGAAGAATTCGATTACAATACTTGTGTGAAAACGATTTTATTTCAAGGGGATTCGATTACCGATGCGAATCGCCTTCGACTCCTTTCTAACCATCTTGGTTTTGGTTTTGTTTCTGATGTTG
>JBIIRB010000014.1:0-17092 GCA_044341785.1 Bacilli bacterium
TTCCAGTAATAAGAACTTTCATTTGTCTTTACCTATCTTACCCGTTCCACCTTCGACAACGGAATCATCTTTAAAAAGTTTTAACGCACTTAAGATAATGATATAAATATCAAACCAAAAGGATTGTTTCTTAACATAATCACCATCAAGTTTAGCTTTTTCTTGGATGGTTAAGGTATCTCTACCATTGATTTGAGCCCATCCAGATACGCCAGGTCTTAACTTATTAGCACCATACTTATCACGTTCTGCAATGAGATCATCTTGATTCCATAAGGCAGGTCTAGGTCCAATAATCGACATTTCACCTTTTAAAATGTTAAACAATTGAGGGACTTCATCTAAGGAGGTCTTTCTTAAGAAACGACCAATGGGAGTGATGTATTGTTCTGGGTTCTTTAATTGATGAGTAGGTACATCTTTAGGTGTATCGATTCTCATCGTTCTAAACTTCATGACATAAAAGAACTTCTTGTTTTGACCAATACGTTTTTGTTTAAAAAGAACAGGTCCTTTTGAGGTTAGCTTGATAATGACTGCGATTGGCAAAATAATCAAAGGCATAAATACGATAGTCGCTATCAAAGAAGTGAACCAGTCAAATGTATACTTAATGAAGTTTTTCATTAGTTTGATTTTAACATTTTAAGACTTATCTTTGGAATTCATCTTTACAATTTGCCAAATTTGGTTTTCAAATACTAAAAAGATAGCAATCGAAAATTTATTCATTACAGCAACGGACGGTCACTCTGTAAGACTTTTAGACAATTTTTTATTATTTTACAGTTAATATGGAGAATGTTCCATTAGCGTTACTGATTACTTTTTTAATCGAGCCTTGGAATGTTGTTTGAATTCATTCCACGCCTGATCCAAGCGATCCATGATGGCAGCAACTTTTTGTTTTTTTAGGTCAAATTTCTGCGCAATCAAAAGGACATCTTCTCGTTTGGGGCTTCCGGTGCCTAACACCGTCATCTCATGTTCAAATTTAGATGGCATCGACGTTATGTCATACGCTGGTGATAAACGATACCCCTTCTTCCTCTCATCGTACATAAAACTCATGTTTTTTCCATGATCATCTTTATTTTGGATAAGGATATTGAAATACATGCGTCTAAAGAGTTCATATTGATCATCTTGATTCACACAAATCTGTTCAATGATTTCAAAGGCATGCGCATAATCAAGATTTGGAATGCGATGGGAGGTTTCTAACAAAGACGAAAGGGACACAACATGAACGCCTTGCTTCTGGTCACGATCAAACCGAACAGATCCAAAATAGCCTGGACCCACGTTGGAGGGAAAAAGCTGAATCTCTGGAATTTGTATCCCTACTGAGCTTGCAAGGGCATTGAGGCCATATTCTTTTGCGCCAATATCGGAAGCATCTGTACTATGGGGAAATTTGATAATCCATGGTTTTTCGTCGATTTGCACATGGACTTTAGGACGGGCACCGCCACTACTGCCCCCAAGTGAAAACAGTTGATCAAAATCCAATACTTTGCCTTCATCTTGTTGAATGATCTTTGCATCTTGGGCAAGGGAATCAAGATTAAAATTCATTACATTGTTTGGGTCGGCTTGAGATGGACGATACGTTAAACCACCCAACCCATTTTGGCCAACTAAACTGAGTTTGACTAAAGGTGATAACGTGTCGTAGTTGATGCCAAGTTGACGAAGTTTTCGATGCATGAGGATAACACCCCAACCATCGGGCAATGAATCATAGAAGACACCAAATAGTCCTTCGAAATGAATGGATGGTGCATAAAAGATTTTGGATTGAAGGGGTAAAGAAATCGGCGAAATTGAAAAACCATGGGTTAACCACATGGCATCATACTGAAAAGCAAATTTCTTTTCGGAGGTTTCAGCTAAAAACCCAACCAATTGAGAACGGTAATAGACATTCAGTTTCTTAATGGTGAGTTCCACGTTATTTGAAATCCTTTAAGTTTTTAATGATAGGAAGTTTAAACAATGGATCAAATTCGTCAATCAAACCCATCGCTTGGCTCATTCTTAATAGTGAGGTAAGTGATACTTCACCACTTGATTCAAAACGTCGGATCGAACCATAACTGACACCCGATCGTTTTGCTAAGTTTTGTTGGGATAGCTTTAGTTCTTTTCTACGTAGGCGAAATCGATCTTTAAGCGAGGCTTTCATCGAGTTTACGGTGATAACAGGCAAAAAATCTGTAATAGAAGGAATACGTTTCATATGTTAATATATTAGCAATATTTTAATAAAAAGTCAATAATATGCTAATATTTTAACACAAAATTATGAAGGCTTTTTCGAACGGACTGATTAGCAAATTACTGACATTCATTCCGTTAAATAGACGATGGCTCAATTAAGCGATCGGTGCATCTTGAATCTGTTTAATTGTCTCAAAATCTTGCTTGGTTAAATTAAAATCAAAGACATTGATGTTTTCGGATTGATGGTGAGGATTATGGGATTTAGGGATGACCACCATGCCTTGGTTAATTTGATAATTTAAAACGAGTTGTTGCCAAGTCTTTTGATAAGGTTTGGCGAGTTCAATCAACGTTTGTTTGGTGGATTCACTCACTTTCTTTATGGATTGGTAGGCTTCGGGAATGATGCGATTGGTCTTACAAAAATCAATGAGCGCTTGATTATGTTTACCAGGATACGACAAAAATTGATTTAAGACGGGTTTGATGCGTGCGTGCTTTAAAAGGTAAAGCAATTGATCTTGATTAAAATTGGAAACCCCGATTGATTTAATGAACCCCTTATCCACATAACTTTCTAGGATTCGCCAGACGCGGACATTGTCTTCGTTCGTGGCTAAAGGGAAATGGATCAGATATAAATCAATGTATCCTAAATCAAGTGCTTTTAGGGACGCTTCTACATAAGACGTGACTAAATCATTCGTACCACTAAATGGTTCTTTTTCCGGTATCTTGGTGGTAATAAAAAATTCATGTCGTGGAAGTTTAGAAGCTTTGACCGCTTGACCGATGACGGCTTCGTTACGATAGTAAATCGCCGTGTCAATCAATCGATACCCTAACGAAATTGCCGATAATAGTTCGCTTAAATCAAAATTAATCTCGCCGTTAAAATCTCGGTTTTGCTTGCCAAACGTATTCGTACCCGTGCCAAGCACAGGAATCTTATTTCCGTTGTTCATGGTGATGTATTTCATTATCGATACCTCATTTTGTTCTTAACATCATTGTAAAGGGATTATTGACCTTCATATTAAGAAAGTTTATGAGCAATAAATTCATTTAACTGAACTCGAGACGTAATCATAGCACTTCGAGATAGATCCTTAACAGTTTGGCAACTCCAAATAATTCTGCAACTTTCATCAGTTTTGAAATTTGGCGTGTAGAGCTTTTTGCGTAAGTCTTTAATGCCTGAATGACAAGCGCTTGATCAAATTTAGACCGCGATCGAAGCAAATCACAAATCGTTCGCTCGGCATCATAAAGTTGAATACGATGACCAAAAGGTGAAGGCATGTCAGTTAATCCAACGTGAAAGAACTCGCGTTTAATAGTAAATGTTTTTAGTAAGCGATGCTTCACTTGTGAAGTGTTATATCCGGTGGGAAGCGTGACGTGGTACTGCTTGGGATCGCGATCAATGAGTCCTAAGAGGTAAGCAGCGGTAAGGTGAGAATAAATCATTTGTTTTTTTTGTTGAAAGATAAAAAAGAAATCTTCCCAGGCATCTTGGGTATGATAGATCCCTGAGGCGACTTTAATCAGTTTTTCAAACTTAATGAAATGTGAAAAATACTGAGGATGAATGCCTGCTTGCCTAACCATTTTGGATGTGATAAAACCTTGATTCTCTTTAACCAGGGTTTTTAGTTGTTGTTCATACATGTGTTGTTTATGCTTTTATTAAAATCAAAAAAAGTTATTTTGTCAAAACACTTTCTTCTTTTATCAATAGTAAAACAAGTTTATCTATGCTCAGAACAAGATCACGATTATTTTTTTGTGATGACAATAGGACGAGATTTAAAGTACGTCACCGCACCAAAAAGACCTAACACGGCAAGACTAACGAGGATTAACGTCACCCATGGGAATGGTTCAGGATTCGGATTGATTAAACCCGTTGCACCTTGCACACGCGCGGCTAAATAGTTATATCGACCAACAGCCTCTCTCAGCGTACTCGTGTCTTGGTTTCCCCGTTCATTAATGCCACTTATTTGGGTGTTGGTTTGTTCAAACAATAAAACTTGGCTTAAAGGGTTCATGAACCCATATTCTTCTTCTAATGTTCGAAAGGCTTCTTCCACGCGTCCTGCGGCAAACATCCCACGACCAAACATGACATCGGTTGCCCACGCTTTCGCTTGATCTAAAGGAGTGAGCACCGGTGTGAACAACTCATGGATAGGCAGACTTGCGTCATTCGGTAAGGCACGCCAGGAAGAAGGATTCCAGGTCGCTTCAGGATGCACGACTTTGTTGGATCGAATCAGCACATAGTCATTTAAATGCTTAGAACCATATTGCGTTGCCAATTCAGGGGCTAGGACGATGGTGTCCACGATCGAATCATCCTCTAAGGATTGAAAGCGAATGGACGTTAACGGTTCATCCAAGGAAGTTAGGATAGCTTCCAAGGTTAATGGATATGTAGTAAACGAGGGTAAAACTGCATTTTCGTCTAATGAACGTGTTTGGTCATTGAAAAGGAATGCATAAGCAGATAAGTTTAAATCGTTTGGACTCGGATTAAACAACGTGACAAAGGCATGCGTGTCATTCACCGCGAAAGATGAGATGAAAGGATGGTCGCCTAGAAGAGGTTCCACCACCACACCTTCATTGGTCACGTTCACGTCGACTTCATACGATTCACCTAAGTAGTCTAATGCTAAAACCGTTTGACCAAGGACATGGGTATCGATGTCATCAAGTTGCTGGATGAGTGTTGGATCCTCGGACTGAAAACGTAAAGGATCGATGACTTCTCCTAACGAAACCGAAAGGGATGTGGGAAGGGTCCCACCATTCACGAGTAAGATGGTTGAAAGCAATGCGATTGAAACCATGGTCTTATTATAAAAGGAATAAGGATCAAATGGATACGAAATAGAATTCTTGAATTGAACGCTAGTCTTGTTTAAACTTTAAAACTTTTAAACTCCACTGAAAAACATATTGGCTTTTGGTCGTTTTTGCTGCGTGCGGGGCAACCTCCGTCATCGAGGTTAAATTAAAATATTGTCCTGTGGTGCTGGATAAACGCGGATCCGCACTTAAATAATAAAGGGCTTCGCCAGAAAGATCGGTTTTCTTAAGAAAGCGATTGATGATCCATTGCTTAAACCATCGATATAACGGTCCATTGTTTTGACCTATATTGGATTGGACTTCGCCCGGATGCATCGCGTTGATGGTAACCTTGCTTCCGATAAGTTGATCGGACCAATGCCAAACGGTATGCAGTTGGGCAGATTTAGACGCACCGTAAGCTTTTAAACCGGTATAGCTGCGTTTGTGAAAAAATGGATCTTCTAAATCAAAATGACCAAAGCGATGACCTTCCGAATTCACTTGTAGGATTCGACCTTGTTGACTCTTTTTCAATAAGGGTAAGAGACGATAGGTCACGAGAAAACTCGCTAAATGATTGACCGTTAATGTCCATTCATGGCCTGAGGGTAAGATGACTTTCTTCGTGGAATGAATCCCGGCATTATTTATAAGGACATCGATGACGGGTTCTTGTTCTAAAATGAGTTGTAAGGTTTGATTCAGTAACGAAAGATCATCAAACGGGGCTAAGTAATAACGGACTTGAACCCCAAAGTCGTGTTGTAACTGCGCTTGGACTTCTTTTGCTTTCGCTTCATTACGTACGAGTAAAATCAACGTCGCTTTTCCTTGGGCAAACCGCTGGGCAGTCACCAAGCCAATGCCTGAGGTCGCTCCGGTAATGAGCACGACTTTGCCTTGCATCGACTCGTTCGTGGTCTTTAAGGGTTCCTTTCGGAAAAATAAAAAGCTTAATGGGTTAGGTTGTTTCATCCGAAGTTCTTCTTCATAAAGGAACGATACATTTTCTTAAAGCCGGGAACATTGTTAAAAATATCGCCCCATAAATCATAAAAGTCCCGTTGATGGATAATTCTTCCATCCTCATGGAGGGTGAGTTGCGTCGCGCCATATAATGGGGTGCTCGGTGCTTTTTTATACACGATGGTCATCGTCCATGTGAATAAGATCATGTTGGCCACCTTCGACATATGATGAAGGGTCATGATGAGTTTTTGACTACGTTTCGTTAACCGTTCACACATCTCCATGAATGGAATACGACCTTCAATCCGTTGAATGGAATCATGAAACACCATGTCGTCATGGTAAAACGGAAAGATATGTGACCAATCCGGTTTACCTTGATCGTTATACGTTTTTGACCAATACGTTTTCAGCGATTCGACCGTTAAAGGTTCTGGTATTGGACCCACCACTGGAGGAGGAACAATCGGTTTCTTTTTGTTAAACATACTGCTATTATACCGAAAAAAGGTATCGATAGAAAAAGATAAAATACGATATAATAAGTTTTATGAATATCCCACTTTATGATGTCATCGTGGTTGGCTCCGGTATGGGAGGGCTCACCACCGCGGCCTATACCAGTCGTGCGAAACGGAAAACCCTCGTCTTAGAAAAATCCAAAAACCCAGGCGGTTTATTTGGCACCTTTACCACGGGAGGCTATGTGTTTGATCATGGTGCGCGCGCCATTGAAAACTCAGGGATTATGTTTCCGATGTTTAAACAACTCGGGATAGATTTACCTTTTGTGAAAAGTCCTGTCCATATTCGTTCCAAAGACCACTTTGTAGAAGTAAAATCGGATATCGAACTCGATGAATACCAAGCTTTTTTAACCAAGCTTTTTCCCAGCGACGCCGAAGGCATTAAAGCAATCATCGCCGATATTATCAAGATTTCCAAACAAATGCATGTGCTCTATGGCATTGAAAATCCTTTATTCATTGACGATGCTTTTACCAATTTGAAATACATCACTCGAACGATTCTTCCTTGGGCGTTTAAATTCATCACCACCATTCCGAAAACACAAAAGTTTTTTAAACCTGTGAAAGAGCATTTACGCAAGTTCACCCACAACGAACAATTAATCGATTTTATTTCGCAACATTTCTTTGAAGAAACCCCAGCTATTTTTGCCATGTCTTATTTCACGCTGTACATGGACTATAACTATCCCAAAGGCGGCACGGGTGTCGTCGTCAAAGCGTTCGTCGATCTTATTCAGCAACAAGGTGGAACGATTCAATTTGAATCTGAAGTCATATCCATTGATCTAGATCAGAAAACCGTTCAAGATCAACAAGGTCGAGTCTATGGTTACAAAACCTTAGTCTGGGCTGGCAGTCCGACCCACTTACATCCGCGCATCAAAACCACCAATAAACGGATAATCAAACACCAACAAACGGCGATGAACAAAACGAAACAAGGCAAGGGTGCAGATTCAGTCATGACGGTGTTCATGAAAGTGAAAGATCCTCATCATACTCTTGCTAAACAAGCGGGAATGCACACCTTTTTTACGCCTTACTTAGATGGCTTAAGCACCCATCCGTTATCGCTCATTCAATCGAGCGACGGAAAGTTTATTCAAGATCAAGATAAAGTTTTTACGTGGTTAAAAGAATATTATCGTCGTAACACGTATGAAATTTCCGTTCCCGTCTTACGCGATGCTTCGTTAGCCCCTCCACAAGAGTCGGGTTTCATTGTTTCTGTATTACTCGATTACAAATTAACCGACTTTATTTACCAACAAGGTTGGTATGATGCCTTTAAAACGTTGAGTAATCAATATTTTGTGGACATTCTTGATGACACGTGGCTCAAAGGATTAAAAGAAAACACGTATGAAACGATGCATGCCTCTCCCTTAACGATGGTCAAATTCGCTTCCGTGCATGAAGGATCATTAAGTGGTTGGTCCTTCGCGAATCAACCGATGTTATCGGAGTATTTATTTACCCGCGTGAATAAATCCATCTTGACCCCTTATCCTGCCATCTACCAAGCTGGGCAATGGGCCTTTGCTCCGGCGGGATTACCGACCTGTGCTTTAACGGGAAAACTCGCCGCCGATCGAGTGATTCGTGAAACTAAAATGAAGCATTGAAATTTTGACAATAAAGCGATTCAAGCTATTTTATAAAGATGTTTAATTTTATTACAAAAGCCACATAATGTAGCCAAAAAATAATTCCAAAGACTGTTTTGCCATAGTAAAGTTGACTTATGCTTAAATCTAAATTAATTGCCCCCTTACTCATATCGATTTTTGCATTTTCTGTCGTTATGAGCGTTAATTCAGAATCCTTGTTTCAAGCTCAAGGAACGAGCGGAACATTTACCGAAGAAAACCCACCAACCTATTTATTAACTAATCCAGATCAAACGTATTTTTGGGAGGGAGACACGATAAGTTATGCCGGTTGGACCATTGATGTATACCTAGTAGATGAATCGTTTATCACGTTAACCAATGTTGATTTTGCCGAGTTTATTACCTTTAGCCCTGTTGAAGGAACATCTTTATCTCCAAGCGATACTTCTGTAGAAATTACGTTTATGAATCCTGTAGGTGGCGATTTATATGATTCGGTCCCTATCACAGTTGAAGCATTTGATCCTTGTATGATCGACCCTTTGGATCCTGCTTGTTACACGCCAATGTTTACTGTGAGTATTTGGGAATATCCAGATAAACTGACTTATTTTGTCGGCGAAACGTTAGATTTAACTGGCATATTCATTGATGTGACTGACTATAATTCTATTAACCATTATTCTTTAGGTTACAATGATTCGCGAATTTCTTTTCGATCAGTGACAACAAATTTACCTATCGCTCATGATGATGTGTTAACGATGGATGACGCCAACCTTGAGATTGTTTATGTCGATGATTATTATCTTGATGCTGCCGAAGCAACGTATCCTTTAACACTGACTCTTTATCCTGAAACACCTTATCAGTTTGATTTTGTCAATGATGTTTATACGGTTTTGGAAACCAACCTAAGTGCAACTCGAACTTTAGAAACGTTTGGTTTGACGGACGATCAATGGTTAATTAAGTCGTACCACGATGAGGATGCAACGATCACGATGAGAAGTGGTAACTTTTCAGAAGGACTTGTTTTTGAAGAAACGATGAACCAATCCGCTTTTGATGTTTCCCTCTTATCACAGCATTTATGGGGCATCGAAGGCATGGCTGGCAATGACGGTTTATTAAATACTTATGTAACGAATCCCATCATACAAGCGGTTTACATTAAAGCATATGCTCCTTCAGGTGGAGGTGAGGTAGGACTAGCGGTTAATGATAATCTGATTACCGCAAGTACCGATACTACGCTTGCTATGAGTGAATTTGATAATAGTGATTGGATTATTTTTCCACTTTATCCTACACGCGCGATGGATTTGAGTGTCGGTCACCTTGAACTCATGTTCTCGAGTTCTGGGGGTGGACCGGTATATTTACAAGAACTTCGAATCGCATCCACCAACGATGATGGGACTGGTGAATTTACCGAATTAACCGATGTGATGAATCTTGCCCATGCGATGGAAAGTTTAGATAGTTGCACGGACCAAACATCGTTTATCGATGTTGAACAATTCAATTATGACTCATTTGATAGCAACCCCACGTATAGCAATCTGATTGAGAATTTAATGCTTCGTGATCGCTCCATAACCGGAGGAGATGCGAATGAACTCATTGTTACGATGGCCAGCAAATGGGAAATGATGGAGAGCCGAAGTCAAAATGAATTCGCTCCTCCCAATGAACGTCGGGGGTTTGCATTAGCAATTGAAAATAGCCTACCTACAATCGGTTGGTCATTCTTTACGTTATTAAGTCTTGCGTTTTATTTTAAATTTAAATTAGTCGTTTAAAAATTCAATAGTGTCTTCAAAGCGATTAATTAATCTGAACTTTTTCTTTGCATCTTCCAATAGATCGTTGGTGGTTAATAATCGATTGACCTTTTTAATGAACTCCATTGCCAAAGGATGTTCGGCAAGGTGACTTAGTTTAATGTCATCGACCCAAATGGTTTCGTTCCATCCATCAAGTAAAGCATATCCAATATCAGCGGACGCTTGAAAAGCCTTAAGTGAACTAAAATACGTTTCAAGTGAACCAACATCTTCTTTCCATGCATGTACTTCTTGAATAAAACATTTCGAAGAACCATATTTTAACGTAACTTTTCCTTGCACGATGGTAAGCAATAAAAAATCAGGTTGGTAGTCATCAATATTGCGAAAACCCCAATTTTCCCAAAGGTATTTAATTTTTTTCATGATAAAGTTAACTACTAAAATGATTCACGTAATAAGTGAATGTGTAATTTGGAATTCTGGCAAATAAAGCTTCCATATCGGTTAACAAAGTAGGGTCCATGACGATTCCTTCATTCGTGCGAACACTCACCGTGGAAGAAGTGTTTAAATAAGATATAAACGATTCTAACGGTCCATCATATGTTTCAGTGATATCGAAAAGGTATGTGCGAATGGGAGAAATTCCTTCGCGTTGTTCTAACGAAAGATAACCCTCAAAATAATCTGAATAAATCGTAAAGCCCGGATTAATAGCAAAATAATCATGCGTAGAACGATCATACACCCCCAACGAACCGGATGAAAATTGACCGAGATTATATTCCGTAAAGGTTTCCTCGGTGAAGGATTCCACGATCATATAATCATCTTCAATGATTAATGTATTGGAACTATTGTAATAGTTGTTTTCCAAGCGATTGAGCATCAATGAAGGCGTAATAAATTTAACGTCATTCCAATAAAACGCTTCCAATTCAAGATCGATGGTTAAGATGTATGATCGTGAACGATACGCTTCAAAACGAAACTGCTGATTACCAACTTTATATATGAGATATTTATCCCCTTGAAAGATAACCCGTTGTTTAAAGTCTGGATTAAAGGATTCAAAATCGAATAAATCGTTAGGAAGGCCAGTAGAATCATCATGATACAACATTCGTTGAACATAATATAAATCGTTATCTGGATATCCATACCCTGCTAATAAAGCGATTAAACCAGGGGTGACTAAGCCTGATTCAGTCAATAAAAATTCGTCAAAAAATTCATAAACGGATTCAAGTTCCAGATTCGTCATCGTCCCACCGGTGATGCCACGGCTACTTAATTCATCGTCAATCGCATCATCGATGATCACATAACAAGCAGGATCTTCCTGACAAGCGCGTATCGCCGAATCGATTTGTTCAGGTGTACAACTTGCCAACAAGGTGATTGTCATTAACGCTAAACTGAATGCCAACCTTTTATTCATATTTAATTCCCCTTTTATAATTATACAAAACGAACGATAGAATTCTAAAAATTTCAATCATCAAGATAGGAATAAGCAAATCATGTATTTTAAGATTCTTTAGGTTTTAAGTTTAAGAACGACGAATACATTAATTTTTTTCCAGGATGCAGTTGGTGATGAATCGATTCGATTGCCGTATTCACTTCACCAAACGCACTGGCGATCGTATGGGCTTTGCCTTCATACGTAATCGCATTACCGACCCCATACACACCAGGAACAGACGTTTCCATGGACGAATGGACGAGTGCTTTCCCATGGAACGTTTCAATGCCCCAACTATTTAATAAGCCTGTATCGGCGACAAAACCATAACAAACTAAGATGAAGTCACCTTGCCACTGCGTTTCATAACCTTCCGTGACATGCTTCAAATGGATGGTAAGGTTGGGTTGTTGTGTTTCTACTTTTATGACATCGAAAGGGACGAGCATCTTTCCTAACTTATTAAATTTATCAACCATGGAAGCGAGCGCTCTAAATTCATCGCGTCGATGAATCAGTGTGACATTGGCTCCTGCTGTGGCTAATTCATTCGCCCAATCTAGTGCAGAATCACCACCGCCTAGGACTGCAACTGTTTTATTCTTGTAATCCGTGGGTTGGTGAATCGCATATACCACACGATGATCATCAATTCCTTCTAAGCGACGCGGTGAAAGTGAACCCGCACCTGAACACAGTAAAATCGTTTTTGATTGATATACGTCTTTAGCGGTTTTAATTTCAAAACCACCTTCAATCGGTTTAACGCGTTCAACTTTGACATTCGTGTGAATGGGTACGTCATGCATGAACGTTTCATACTGTTTCCACAGTTGATCGATGAAGGTTTCGGCAAGCACATGTTTCATGCCAGGAATATCATAAATGGGTTTTTGAGGATAATACGTTTTTAATTGACCACCAATCGTGCCTAAAGATTCTAAAACCACCGTCTTCAATTGGCGAAGACCTGCCAAGTAGGCGGCATATATTCCAGCGGGGCCTGCCCCAATGATGATTAAATCTAGCACGATAAAATTATAACGAACTCTCGCCAAAATGCATCGAAAATGATTGATGAAAAATATTAAACAATTTGATTGCATTCGAATGAGAGGAAGAGTAATATTAAGTGTATGACAACTTTATTTAAAAAACTATCCATCACAACCTTAACCTTAGCTATCGCTAGCGGTATCGTTTTTTCCGTTGGTTCTTCTGAACCTTCAACCTTTGAAGGTCAAGCAACAACGATTCCAGGTTTATTTGAATTGATCTTACAAAATGAAACTTTTGCAGGTACTGAGTTCACAGTGAACAAAACAAGCGCTTCTTTAACTGTTACTTTTTCTACGGTTGGCACTACTAGTACATCTTTTCCGCTTATTGCAACAACGACTTCAGTAGGTTTGGAAGTTAAAAATGTGGCCAATAATCATATTCGTGAAATTCGTTCAATTTCAGTAAACACCTCTAGTTCAACCTCAATCTCTCTCACGTTAAATAATTTAGTTCAACCAGATGGAAGTGCAGGAACTGGAACAAGTACGGTCAGTCTAAATTCTTCCGAACGTTATGACACATTAACTCTTGGTGGCTCGTATCCTGATTCATTTTCATTAACCGTTTCTGGAAATGCATCCCCAAAAGCACAAATCAATGGTCTAACAATTACTTACGACTGCTAACCATCCTCTTCATAAATAATTAAAAACCCCATCACACGTTGATGGGGTTTTCTTTTATTCTTTGGTAATATCAATTTCTTGAGGATTAGGATTTGTTCGTTCAGCAATATAGGTATTTGCTTCAGTAAATCCTTGGGTCAGTTTTTTGACTGTAATGTCAATTTTAGAGGTGCTGTCAGTAAGACTTTCGATTTGTTTTTTCAACGCTGCCCATCGATCTTGATAGGCATTGAATTGTTTGGCAATGTCATCAATAAGATCCAGGATTTTATCCGCGTTATTTCTTAATTGATAGTCTTTTAAAATAAACTGCAAGATATGAAGGATTGTCACGATTAAACTAGGTGAGGCTATGATGATGCGTTGGGCTCTAGCCTTCTCAATCACGGTTGGGAATTCTTTATAGAGGTCAATGAAAACTGCTTCGGCAGGAACAAACATGACGGCATACGGTGCGGTTTTACCAGGAATGATATATTGGGCAACTTCTTTAATCCGTTGTTCCACATCCCGTTTGAACTTCTTTTTTGTTTCTTCACGCATTTCGCCAGTTAAGCTTTCATCCAGAAGGGGGACATAATTGTCATACGGGAACTTCGCATCAATGGATAAGGGAACATTGCCATGGGCCGTGGAAACATTATAAAGAAAATCAACAATCGCATCTTGGGTTTGACCCGATTCATCTTTTTGAGCCTTCACATTAAATTCTTTGGTGAAATTCACTTGCGTGCGATAAATAAGTCCTTCGCCCTGTTTACCTAAAATCGCTACAAAGATTTGTTCAAGCACATCTTCACCAAAATTCCCTCGCGTTTTTGCGTTACTTAATAAATGATTAAACTTTTGAATCTCTTTTTTTAGATCGTCCATTTGACGGGTAGAAGCTTCAAGTAAGGCTGTCTTTTCAATAAAATCTTGCATCGACTTTTCATTCTTTTCAAACCCTTGCATGAGCGATTGCTGGACTTGATCTTTGAGCTTTTGAATTTGATCGGTGATTTGTTCTTGGGTTTTTATATTTTGCGTGTTGAGTAATTGGTTGTTCTTTAATGTGGTTTCGTTAATATCGCTTAGAATTTTGGTTTTAAGTGCTTCAAGGTCTTTGGTCGTTTGTGCCATTAAATCTTTAATTGAACCTAAATTTTGGGTTTTAACATCGGAAGTTTCTTTATTAAAATTGGACTGTAAATCCGTAAGCTTGGTTTTGGTTTCTTCTAAAAACTTAAAGAGGTCTCCTTGATTCAATTTTTGAGCATCCACCATCGAGGCGGTTACCGCTTCCTTTAACCGATTGATTTCGTCGTTTTGTGTTTTGACTGCTAATTGAAAATCATTGAGATTCAATCGACGTTGCTTTTCGAGTAAGAGTTCAACATTCGTGTCATCATTGACCCCTTTGCGAGGCTTGATTTGATTGAAAAATATGATTAAAAGCAAGATTAATAATGTCAAGAGCAAGACGATAGCAATGATAAGTAATAATTCTGTCATTTAATTTAAATCCCTTTTATAGTATATGCTATTTGACGTTTCAAAATGTTGAAAAAACTTGTTGATTTGTTATAACATTTAAACAGGTAAAATAATGAAAATAAAAATTAACCTTTCAATCAAAGAAAAACAAATGATGAATGAACTATTTTTTCAGCGTAGCTCGAAAACATTGGATGAACTTTTTAAACATCATAAAAGAAAATACAATCATACGATTGTGTTTGATGACACTCAGGGAGATGAAATTTGGTAAAACAAGTTCGTCGTATTTATGAAATGATGCTCGATCTTAAGACCATAAAACTCTTGTTTCAACTCGATGAAAGAAAAAAGCCCTTATAAAAGGGCTGTGATTTTCTTGGTTGCGGGGGTAGGATTTGAACCTACGACCTCCGGGTTATGAGCCCGACGAGCTACCAGGCTGCTCTACCCCGCGATATAGGCACTCACGTGCTTTTCTATATTAACAAATAGGAAATGACTTTACAACGAAGAAAACTTATAAGTGGAAAAATAGTCAGAAATTAACGTTTTTTTACAGCAAGCACACCGGTATCGGTTAAGTTTATTTTCAGCACTTCAACTTCCAGAAAGAGTTCTAATGGACCAATTAAACTAAGTACATTAACAAAGATTAAAAATCCTAAGTTTTTCGTTGGATCTTCGGGGGTAATCGCGGTGATTTGATAAGTAAAAATCGCTAATGAAGCGACCACTACGAGGATGATGAGGTTGGACAAGGTTCGTAATCGTTTAAACGAAGCTTCATTGGCGGTTTTAGGGGTTAAGGTGAACATGCTTAAGACCAGCACGAGCACATTGAGTGAACCTAGGGTGAGATAAAGTGAAAGGTTCAATAAATTATTAAAGATGACTAAACCGGTAAAGTAAAAATTAAACACGACATAGCTTAATGACGCGATGGCAAAAAAAGTTAAAAAAATCGAACTTGCGACGGTAATCTTTAATGAACTTGGTTTAGCCATGATGAATCCTCTTTAAATGCGTCATCAAATTATAGTTTCTTTTGACCCGGATAGTCAATCAAAAACAATGACTTGAATAGCGGATAATTTTGCACATCATTGATATAAATCACGCGACCTTGCATCACCCAAGCTATTTGATGAACACTCATCGAACCGATCGGAGCAAAACGGAGAACCCGTTGCAACGTTATGATCCCGGAACGTGGTTTTTTCCATCGGATAAAAAAATAATCGAGGATCAAACTGTCTTCTGTGATGATGACTTTGGACAAAAACATGCGCACATACCCATAAATAAAATTAAGGGTAGCTAAAGTAAACAGGAGGATGACATGAACCCAATCAAACGGATGATTCCAAAAAGCAATAGCATAAGCGATAAATACTATCATCGAAGGACTAAAAATAAAAAACGGAAACCACCAATCAATCACGAATTCAAATGTCGTTGCTTTCATGATGGTGACCCTCTTTATTATAACCATTCAAAATAAAAACATGTCCATAACGGACATGTTTGTTGTGTTCATGGTAGCTGCGGGGGGATTCGAACCCTCGACCTGCCGGGTATGAACCGGACGCTCTGGCCAACTGAGCTACGCAGCCATGTTTTGGTGGAGCCAAGGGGGATCGAACCCCTGACCTCCTGGTTGCAAACCAGGCGCTCTCCCAGCTGAGCTATGACCCCAACGGCATGAAAACATGCTTTATTATCATAGCGAATCTTTGATGCATTTTCAATCCTAATGGAATGAAAAGATGGCGCGCCCGACATGACTCGAACACGTAACCTCTAGGTTCGAAGCCTAGCGCTCTATCCAGTTGAGCTACGGGCGCATCGCCATTACAAGTTTATGACAAATCTGCAGATTTGACTACTCAATTTGAAAATCTTTGGCAGTGTAGAGTTTCAATTTGATGAACAGCAAATCAACCCCATAAACCAGCACCATCGGTAAACCAATTTGTAAAACCAAGATGGATAACCACGCTTCAAACGTATTTCCCATTGTGGTGAGCGTGGCAAACTGACCGACTAAACCTGAGGTGCCCATGCCCGCCCCAATGCCATTCACTTCCGTTAGTATCAGCATCGTGGCGACGGGACCTAACAGGGCGGAAACTAAAATGGTTGGTAACCAGATAATCGGTTTTTTTAAGATGTTTTTGAATTGGAGCATCGAGGTTCCTAATCCCACAGATAACGTGGTCGCGATTGAATTGGATTTTCGACCTTGAACCGCAAAACCGACCATGTTGACCGTGCAACCAATAAGCGCAGCCCCACCAGCGATACCAGAAATTTGAATCGCAGCGGCAATGGCTGCGGATGAAAAAGGCGAAGTTAATATAACGCCCATCAACACCGAAATGACGATGCCCATGAGCAAGGGTTGTAAACTTGTCGCTTCTTGAATGACCACACCGAGCCAGGTGGTGAATTCATTGATGGG
>JBIIRB010000061.1:0-4928 GCA_044341785.1 Bacilli bacterium
ATAAGAGGGTACTTAATGACTCAACGCGTGTATTCATGGCTATTTCAACCTCTTGATACGTCGCTAAAACGACATCGATATGTTCTAAGTTATATTGCCCACGCAGTGTGACTAATTTTGCTTGAACCAACCCCCTCGTCCCTTGAAGAGCGATACGGGCAGATTTTAAATCATCCACATAAGGCGAAAGTAAGCTTTTTTCTTCTTCCGTTAACGTGGTTTCTGATTCTTTCAATAGCTGGATTTTTTCACGCAATGCAGGTATCACGGTTTGGGCTTCTAAACGAAGGTCTACAAACAGCGCTTGCTGATTTAAAAGACGTTGACGTATCGCTAAGACGAGTGCAATTTTCTCATTGGTAGACAAATCTTCCGTTGCAGAAGCTTGAGCATTGAGCCAAGCATTTTGAAAAGGAACTTGTTCTTCTTCGACATCATCAATCAATGTAAGTTGATGTTGTGAAGCAGAAACTTCGGTGATTAATCGCTCAAGCGGCGAGGCTGCGCAACCTAACAAAAGCACGGCGCAGACCAGGGAAGCGAAGATGGACTTAGCATTTAGGAACATGATGATTCCTCCTTGATTGATGTCACATTAATGCATCTGAACTGAACGCACAAGGGAATAACCGGTAGGTTGCACCTTCCCCCAACTACGTTGCACGAATCCACGACCCTTGGCATCGTACGCTGCTTACCTAGGCTATCCCTTCAACCATGTTATTGAAGCATCGATTGTTCATAATCCATCAAATACTTGTTCCATTGGCTTTGTTTTTCTTCTTCAAAAAATTGCTTTAAAAATGTGACCATCCAATCATGGCGGTTTTTCGCTTCTGCTTTTCCTTCTTCCGTTAACATCATGCCTTTTAACCGCAATAGTTTCTCAAAAAAATGGTTGATCGTGTGCGTAGTGCCTTGGAGGCGATAGGTTGTGGCGTTCATCGTTACATTGGGGAAAACATCTTTTAAAAAGAACGGTTGCTTTTTAAATGCACCAAACGTCAAAACGCGTCGCAGACCTTGCGCACCGATCGCGTCGCACATATCCGCATCCGATACGAGTTTTCCTTCGCTACTCAAAGGCCTTATACCTTCTAATGCTTTGTTAAATCCTAGGCGCAGAATCTCTTGAACAACCTGGTGTTGCATGGCCACAGGAACGCCAACTTCTTTCATGAACCGTTCCGCGTTAGGAAGATTGACCATCGGTTGCATGCCGGTTAGTTTATAATCATCCACATCATGCAGCCAAGCGATGAGTGTTATTTTTTTTGCATCAACGGAATGATTTTTTGAAAATTGTGTCGCTAAATCAAGCACACGTTCAAGATGATCCATACCATGTCCGGTTTGATCAGAAGAAAGAAAATGAGCAATTTTTGTTTTTAATGAAAATAAATCCATGTCATGATATTAACGCATATTCTTGAGAACAAAAGAAATTTATATCACAATTTGAATCAAGGGTATCGTGATGACAAACGTTGACCATTTATTCTTATAACGCCTAATTATCGACTAATTTTGATGGTTTTATCCAAATTAATCATTCAAATAAGGGTAATGATGGACAATTCCATAATTTAGCGTAAATTATAGCCTAGGAGGAAATCATCATGGCAGTTCAAAAACCAGCGCCAGTCAAGCCAACCCCAGCCCCGGCAAAACCAGCGCCAACCAAACCCGGAAAGAAATAACGTGATTACAAAACCACTTCTTCACAAGGAAGTGGTTTTTTTATGGATCATAAAAAAATCATCATAAAAAAATCATTTTCTGTCCATGAATGAATTGCTTCCCATCGACTTTCTTGAATATAAAAATAATGGGGTGTGCCTGTCATTGAGACGGAAGGTCTATGACCTAAGTGAAGCGAAGTAAGCGTGAATATTTTTTAATTTGAAACTTGGATGGATTTATATAACGTCTTTGAATGATTCTAAATTAGAACGATTGGATTGAATCGCTTGATTGATTTCCTCATGACGTTTGGCACTAATTTTATATTGATAGGAGACGAAAATACCAAGCCCCATTAAGAATAAAGGCGCAAGAGAAAACACTAAGCGAATCGCCCAAAGTGCGCTTTCAGGTTGGCTTGTGATGGGAGGGAGTGTTAAATCTTGTTCAGTGAAACCAGCAAAACCAAGGATGACCATCGTGGCAGAAAGACCGATCGCTGAACCAATTTGATTCAAGAAGTTCGTGAAACCGCCCATGTTGCCACTCGCACGTTGTTTCGTTTTAAGTTCTCCGACATCCACAACATCGCCAAACATTGCAAACGGAACCATGGCAGGTGCACTAATACCGATACCAAGGAAGATGGCTAACACATAAATAAAGACGGGATTAACGTTAGCAGGAATGAGTAACACACACAAGGCGGCAACAATCCAAATGAGCGATCCAAGACGATAAACAGCTGTTTTTCCTATTTTTTGAATTAATCGCGTATAGATCGGTAAAACAACAATTTGCGTGGCAAACATCAACGCCGCACTAATCAAACCAACCGTGCTCGTTTGTCCAGCCGCGGTGATATCTTGAACCACAAAAAAGCTAACATAGAAAAAGAAAAGTCCGCTCATGATTCCTATCGTCATTTGGGTGACCACAAACATCAGTGAAAATTGTCTAAACGATTTAATGTGTAAAGAACTAAATAAGGCACCAAAATTATAATTTGCTTTGACCACGGGGCTCTTGATGACTTCTTTAGAAAATAAACCAGTGATTAAAACACTGATGCCAAAAAACGTTCCAAACGCTAAACTCATCACTTGGTAACCAATGAATGGATCCGCAAAACTTCGCACGATGATACCTGGTAAAACCACACACAAGATCGAGGAAAAAATACTAAATCCACGACGATACGAATTAAAAGAAGCGCGTTGTTGATAATCCGGAGAAATTTCTCCAGATAACGATGTATACGGAACTAATACAAAGGATTGAATGGCAACAAAGGTTAAGTAGGAAACCAAGACTGCCCCGATGCGGGCAAGTTCATTTTCAAGTTGAAAGGGATAAAACACTAAAAACATGCCTAAGACAACAAAAGGTGAGACAAAAATTAAATAAATACGACGTTTACCCCATCGCGATTGGGTTTGATCAGACAACCAACCGATGAAAGGATCAATCACCGCGTCGAATACACGCGAAACTAAAATAATAAAACCACTCCAAAACGGATCGATACCCACGACAAGAGCAAGAAATCCTGGATATAAGAAATTAATGATGTTAAACGATCCACCACCAAATAAATCTGCTGATGCAAAGGCTAATTTAGAGCGAAGACTAACTTTCTTTTCCATGATGATTACCACAATTTGAGTCATCCTAACACATCCACCTATACTTTGATATTGCGATAATAACGCTCAGCCAGCGGGGGATGAAGCATTGATCATGATTTTTTCACTGCGGTTGCTACATGACCTCATGTATCAGCTTCCATGGAAGTCCAATCAACAATAAAAGACTTCAAAGTAATTTCTTTGCCTCCAAACATGCAATGAAAAAAACTCCTTCTTTTTTTAAGATTCGTTTGATGATAACTTAAATCTACATGTGCGAGGCTATTTTAATAAGTTTGAGGAGATGCATGGTTGGGAAATAACTAAACAAACTATTGAATCGTAATGAGTGTGGGTATCTCTCTTTGGGTGAGTGTACCATTATTATTTGAATAAAAAAGATAAGAAGTAAGGATTTGCACTTGTAGTGTTCAACCCACAACGGTAACAGCCCATAGGTTCGTTGGTGATGCTCGCATCAAGTGTATTCACTAGCTCCATGCTAAACATATAAAATTTATCATTCAAGCGCTTAATGTTAAGGATGGTTGAGTTGTTTGGCTTGGATTTTAAAGATAACTTAATAGATTGACATCTAAGTTAATCGCTTCAATTAATAAATAAATCACTAAGCCATTGGTTGTTGTTTCATTGTATGCAAAAGCTTGAAAATAGACATAATCATTCGTTATTTCTACATAAGATTCTTGAAGTTCAAAACCTTCGGGTAAGGGTAAATTAAATAAGGATTCAAAAGCCTCCGATTTGATTTGGTAGAACGTTTCAGTTTCATTGATGACCATTAAATTATCTGGAATAAACGCATCAAAATTAATCAAAGAAACAGCTTCTTGAGCACTTTCAAAAGTTGCTTGGTCAATCACATCCACGGTGGTTTCGTTGGTGGTTAAGTTTCCAGTTAAGGTTGTATAGACACCTTCATTATTGATGTATTGCACATAATCCCCGAGTGATCGATCCACACGTAAAACCTCATTGGTTTGTAAAGAAAAGACGTCATAATCGAGAAAAGTACCTTGGTCATCGTAAGCGTAATAGGTTCCTAAGAATGACGTCACGCCATCGCCATAGCGCTGATTGAAAGTTTCAATCGAAATCGAGGTATCATCCCAGCCAGGATTGCTATTGTCTTGTGATGTCGGGAAGATGACGTCTGTGGATCCAAGATAACTATAGGTCGCTTGAAGTCTGACTGCATCATTGGTGGTCCGATCGGTGGCATCGATTTGGAATTCAATGATTGGGGAGTCTACAAAAAGACCGGTGTAATGGATGCTCACATCATTGATTTGATATGCATCGGTTAAGGATGAAGCAAAGGCAGCGGCATTGGCGTCTATGTCAAAGTCGTATCGACCTGGTTCATTGAGAATCGGTTCATACGTTCCAGGAAGAATATTCTCTAGGATCAACCATTGGGGATCGATTGTGATGGAACGATACGTATCAATATCAATCGAGGTTTTCACATAATCTCTTTGGTTATATTGGAACGTGTATCGGACATAGCCATCGCCTTCTCTACCGGTATACTCCATGTCTAAATAACCTTCATTCGTGTAGGTGATCAATTGATAATCATCGCCAGCGCGAACA
>JBIIRB010000062.1:0-4831 GCA_044341785.1 Bacilli bacterium
GATGCGAAGAATCAAAAATAATTACCGTGAATCCTCGGAATCATGGATGGATAAATTTGAAGATTCGTTGTTAGACGATTAATGATTCGATAAGAGCGGGAAACCGCTCTTTTTCATTTAGATATCGCCTGAAATTTGTTAGAATAGTCTTCATGAGAAAAAGTTTTTTAATCACCGTTATCGGTTCATTATTCGCCCTCATTCAATTTCCGTTAACCCCATTGCAAGCGATGGATTATTCATTGGAATTGGATCCATTACCGTATCGAGCAGTTCGACAAAAAATGGGTTACCAAAGCGCAACGCCTGCTCAAGGCGAAGTCAACATGCTGGTCATACCGATTTCATTTAGTGATTTTTCATGTGCGAGTTTACCTTATGGATGTGAGGGGACGTTGCACGATATTGAACGTGCTTTTTTTGGTGAAGCAGAAGATACGACTTGGGAATCGGTCAAAACGTTTTATCAAGAAAGCAGTTTTAATCAGTTACATTTTTCCGGGATGGTGACTCCGTGGTTTACTCCTTCCATCACCGCGGTGCAACTTTCCAATAACCCCAGTGGCGGTGTGAACGCCAATGTGATGTTCCCCGCGGTCAATTGGTTTAAAGAGTCTTTTCCTCAATTGGTTGCTAATTTTGACTCTGATCAAGATGGGTTTCTTGATGCTGTATATTTAGTTTATTCTGTCGATTCGCAACCTGAGCATGAAGCATTTGGTTCTGGTAAAGATGTCTTTTGGGCATTTACGGCTTATGTCGGTGGTACACCTAATGTTCAAAATCCACACGTGTTTCATTATTGTTGGAGCTCCTATGACTTTATGTATATGGATGGGTATTATGATCGCGATGATCAAGGTCGATTGCTCAGAGATCCTGTCACCGATAAACCAGTCTTTCATCCTTGGTTAAATCAAGATCAAACCATGAAAGTGGATGCCCATGTGTACATTCATGAAGTGGGACATTTATTAGGATTGTTTGATTACTATTCTTATGACCAAGATGAAGGCGATTGGGGTGCTTTAGGTGGTGTAGACATGATGGATTATAACGTTGGCGATCACAATCCTTATTCAAAAGCACTTTTGGGTTGGAGCAGTCCAACTGTCATTGAAGATTCGATTGCTTTGCAATTGGCACCTTACGCTACCACCGGTGCAAGTTTATTAATCAGCCCCTCGTTTCAACAAACGCTCATGGATGAATATTTAATCATTGAATATTACACACCGGAAAGTCTTTTTGAAGCCGATTCTATTGACGCTTTTGCTGGTCGATACCCTAAAACCTTTTCGATTCCAGGCATTCGTATTTATCATGTGGATTCGCGTGTTGCCGCTTCCAGTTATGTCAACGGAAGAAAGACATTCAATGCATTTGTGACCTCAATTCCTGAAGGAAGCACACTTGCCTATGATATTGCGCATTCCAACACAGCGAGTCGGTCGTTAAATCCGAATCATCGCCTCATACATTTGCTTGAATCTAGTGGTCAAAATTCGTTTAAACATCAAGGCTATGCGATCAATTCAACACTATTTCAAACCGGCATGGTTCTGAATCAATACCCCATGAACTCGGGAGCGAATCTGCCTTTCATCATCACGATTGGAACCATGAGTCACGATGGGGTTCAACTCACGATTCAAAAACTTGTTTAATGGAATCGTACTTATTGCTTTTTGATCGGTGTTCATTTATAATTTGATGCGTCTGATGTCAAAGACCCAACGAGGTCTTTTTTTAAAAGGTAAAGATGATACACCCGAAAGTGTGTCACAATTAAGCAAAGGAGAAATGCTATGCCAACCATCAATCAGCTCGTTAGAAAAGGTCGCGTAAAAACGCTTTTCAAATCGAAGTCACCCGCGTTAGGAAAACGTTGGAACTCACTCTTAAAGAAAGAACGTAATCAACATGCTTCACAAAAAAGAGGTGTCTGCACCCGTGTGGGCACCATGACTCCTAAGAAACCTAACTCAGCGTTACGTAAATATGCGCGTGTGCGTTTATCCAATGGTTACGAAGTCACGGCCTACATCGGTGGTGAAGGTCACAACTTACAAGAACACTCAACGGTTTTAATCCGTGGTGGTCGTGTCCCGGATCTGCCAGGTGTTCGCTACCATATCGTTCGAGGTACGTTAGATACCGCAGGTGTTGAAAAACGTCGTCAAGGTCGTTCACAATATGGAACCAAGCGACCCAAAGCCGGTGGCGCTGCAAGCGCTCCAGCTGCTAAATAGGAGGAATGATTTATGCCACGAAAAGGTGCAGTAGCAAAACGCGATGTTTTGCCAGATCCCATTTATAGTTCAAAATTAGTCACACGTTTGATTAACAAAATCATGTTAGATGGTAAACGCGGGATTGCCCAAAATATTCTTTATGATGCGTTTAAACGCATTGAAGATAAATCAGGAAAACCTGCTATGGATGTGTTTGCAACCGCCATGGAAAACATCATGCCTGAAGTTGAATTAAAAGTGCGCCGAGTGGGTGCGTCTAACTATCAAGTACCGATCGAAGTAACCGCTGCACGTAAAACCACGCTCGGTCTTCGTTGGTTGGTCACCTATGCACGATTACGCAACGAAAAATCGATGGAAGAAAAATTAGCCAATGAAATCATTGATGCTGCCAATAAAACGGGAGCTTCAGTGAAGAAACGTGAAGACACCGTGAAAATGGCTGAAGCCAATAAAGCTTACGCCCATTATCGTTGGTAATAGGAGCATTTTATGTCCAAAAGAGAATATGACTTTGACCATACTAGAAATATAGGAATCATGGCGCACATCGACGCGGGTAAAACCACGACGACTGAACGCATTCTTTATTTCACAGGTAAAATCCATAAAATCGGTGAAGTGCATGACGGCTCAGCTACGATGGACTGGATGGTCCAAGAGCAAGAACGAGGCATTACGATTACTTCGGCCGCCACAACTGCTTTTTGGAAAGGTTATCGCATTAATATTATCGATACTCCTGGACACGTTGACTTTACCGTTGAAGTCGAACGTTCCTTGCGTGTTTTAGACGGTGCTGTGACGCTACTTGATGGTAAGAACGGTGTTGAACCGCAAACGGAAACCGTTTGGCGTCAAGGAACCAAGTATGGTGTTCCACGCATTGTGTTTGCCAATAAAATGGACGCCATTGGTGCTGACTTTGATATGTGTGTTCATACCTTACATGATCGCTTAGCAGCCAATGCGGAAGCGATTCAATATCCGATTGGGTTAGAATCTCAATTTAAAGGCATTATCGATATTATCAAAAGAGAAGCATGGTTTTATTCCGATAACAAAGATGAAGCGCCAACCATAGGTGCGATTCCAGAACAATATAAACAAAAAGTTGAAAAACTTCGCCAAATTCTTTTAGAAAAAATTGCCGGTTTCGATGATGATTTGATGATGAAAGTTTTAGATGGTCAAGAACCGTCCATTGAAGAAATCAAAAAAGTCATTCGTAAAGGTGTCATTGCTGGACAATTTCACCCAGTCTTATGCGGTGCCTCTTATAAAAATAAAGGCATTCATCAGTTACTCGATGCGGTGATTGATTTTCTTCCAGGTCCAATCGATATTGAACAAGCGGAAGGAACATTACCCAATGGCGATAAAGTCATTGTCGTTCCTGATGATAGTAAACCGGTTGCGGCTTTAGCATTTAAGATTGCCACCGATCCTTTTATTGGTCGTCTAGCGTATGTTCGAATTTATACAGGAACATTAAAGTCGGGATCGTATTTGTATAACTCCACGAAAGGCGTCAAAGAACGCATCGGTCGAGTTGTATTAATGCACGCGAACCACCGTGAAGAAATTGATGAATTACATGCCGGTGATATTGGTGCGGTTGTCGGGTTAAAAAACACCACAACTGGAGACACCTTGTGTGATGAAAGCCATGAAATTTTATTAGAAAAAATGGAATTCCCTGCGCCAGTCATTGAACAAGCCGTTGAACCCAAAACCAAAGCTGATCAAGAAAAAATGTCAATCTCACTCATGAAGTTGGCTGAAGAAGATCCAACCTTCCGTGTTTCTTCTAACGGTGAAACAGGTCAAACGATTATTGCCGGTGTCGGTGAACTTCACCTTGATATCATTGTAGATCGCTTACGTCGTGAATTCGGTGTTCACGTCAACGTCGGTGCTCCTCAAGTTGGCTACCGCGAAACCATTCGTGGCACGGCCGAATGTGAAGGTAAATACATTAAACAATCGGGTGGTCGTGGTCAATATGGTCACGTGTGGATTAAGTTTGAACCCAATCCTGGCAAAGGTTTTGAGTTCGTTGACGCTGTTGTTGGAGGCCGTGTTCCAAGAGAATTTATTAAACCAACCATGGAAGGTTTAAGAGACGCTTTAGAAAAAGGTCTTGTGGCGGGTTATCCCACCATTGATGTAAAGGCCACATTATTTGATGGAAGTTACCACGACGTTGACTCTTCAGAAGCCGCTTATCGTGTCGCTGCTTCGCTAGCACTAAGAGAAGCTGCTAAGCAATGTAAACCAGTCATTCTTGAACCGATCATGAAAATTGAAGTGACGGTGCCTGATCAATATTACGGTGATGTTGTCGGTGATATTGCGCGTCGTCGTGGTCAAATGACTGGTGATATGCAACGCGGAAACGCCAAAGTGATCGATGCTGATGTCCCACTGGCTGAAATGTTTGGCTACGTGACGGACTTACGTTCTTTCACCCAAGGTCGTGGAAACTATTCGATGCAGTTTAGTCATTATGGCGAAACACCACGCTTCGTTGCCGAACAAATTATTAAGAAGTCCGGTGGCGTTGGTCGATAAAA
>JBIIRB010000063.1:0-4814 GCA_044341785.1 Bacilli bacterium
ATACCGCTTAATATAATTAAGGATAAAGAACTGATGGTGAGTTTTTTAAAAAGAGACGTCATATAACCTCCAAAACGACATAATAGCGCTTACAATTAAATTTATTTTAAAAGAATAGAAAAAAAATGTCAAGAAAATTAATTATTCAAATATTTCGAAAATATTATGGGGTGATTGTTATTAAAAGAGAGTGATTAGCAGTCGTAGGTAATAATGACGGATTGAAGTGTTTTCGTGTCGCCACCAGAGATGGTTAAAACAAAGCGGTCAGGAAAGCTGGATGGACTTCCAAGTTGAATGGTGTCATAACGGGTTCCGCTTATTAGCGTAACCGGGCTACCAGAAGTTGGAGAGGCTGGAGCATCATCGCGAACGGTGTCTTCGAAGGTAGCAGATAAGCTTGTTGCGTTGGTGGTGACGACAGTGATCGAACGAATTTCTTGTAAATGATTGCCAGTTTTAAAACCTAAAACGAGTGGCGCGGCGCTTGTGGTTAAGGGGAAAGAATTATTTGCGTTACCTGAAACTGAAAAAGTCGTGGTTAAACTATCAATTTTCGTAACCACCAATTCACTAGCGGTAAATGTTTCATCTTCTAGCGTGATGGTGTATGCTCCTGGAGTCCCGCTTGCTTGACCTTCAAAAGTAGAAGGTTCGGAAGATCCAACTGAAAAGACGATACCACTAGCGATAGCTAAGGTTAAAGTAGTAATAGAAAGTTTTTTGAAAAGAGTAGTCATAGAGATTAGTATATAGTTATTCCAAAAATATACAAGCAAATAGTTTTGTAACTTTTTGAAAACGCTTACACGGATAAGAGGGAGTTTTAGTCTAAAAAATGAACAATCCTCAAAAATTGTAAATAAGGACTTGTTTTATTCGAAAAATTTAAACTTAGATTGCAAGAACAATGGCCCAACAAGCATCGTCAATAAAAGCAAGAGGGATTGCCACACGGCATGGTTGACTTCGCTCACTCGTGGTGCTAAAGCTTCAAGATTTTCGTTGGAAGAAAAGAGGGATAAATAGGTGTAGCGATGACGTGCATCTTCAAAGGTCACAGTTACGGTTTGGTTATTTTCATTAACACCGGTAAAAGTATCAATCGTATTCGTATTAAAAATCGCTTGAGCTGCCGCATTCATAAAATTAAATTCGTTCACTAAATCATCATAAGCTTCTGCACATGATCCTTCCGCATTCATCCCAATTCCAAACATCACATAGACGCCAAAGGCTTTAGCTTGTTCAAGGTCAGTATAAAATTCCGGTAAGGTCATCGTATGACTGCCTAAACCCGTTGCAGTATCAACATTAAATAGATCCCATTCCGTTGCAGGATTAAAGGCACCATTGACCGTTCTTCCTGCAATGATATTCGATTTTCTTCGTAACGTTTTATCTAAAGTAGAATAACCCCCGGCTGCCGTCCAAGCCGTACCCGGATCAAAACCTATTTCACCAAAAATATCTACATTGGTGCTAGTTGAAATTTTATTCAATGCAAAGGCATCATCACCATTAAAATTGGTTGCACCATTGTTAATCGCCACCACGCCTGCTGGTAAGGTGAGTGCGGCACCACTGTTTTTGTAAACAATCGCTGCTCCACTCGCTAGGTTTCCAGTCATCGTAGAATAAGAAGGAATATCAGTTCCGTTAGCGTATAAACCTAATTGGTAGTTAGACAAATCAACCGTTGCATTCGTCCCATTATAAATTTCAATGTATTTATTATTGCTAGTGCCTTCTCCATATTCAGATATGATTAAATCATCGGCATAATCAGTTTGAATCGCACCTTGATTGGTGACCGTCATCGTGTAACTGGATGAACTACCGCTATAGGAAACACCTAACGTTTGTTGTCCTAATATTGATGTATTAGGAGCATGAATCGTCGCGCTTGCAGTTACATCCTCACTCGTAAGATTGGTGTAGTTGGCTGTAACCGTGATGGTTTCAATCGGATATGAACTTTCAAATGGAACGATGCTGGTTACACCAGCGACGGTTAATGAATCCACGATCAGACCAGGATCCGGATTTACGGTCGCTACGATGGATTGCGAAATACCTGACCCATCAGCAGCGGTTGCAGTGATGGTGGCATTGCCTTGCGAGACTGGTGTAATGACTCCATTCGCGACAGTTGCTACATTGGTGTTGTTAGAAGACCAATTGATGTTTTTGTTTGTTGCGGTTGCAGGTAATACAGTGGCTGTTAATGATTGCGTTCCACCATTAACAAAGAGATTAAGTGAATTGGGTGATAGTGAAATCGACGTTACCGGAGTTGTTTCATCAGCGTTGTATCCGTTAATCGTATCACTGCTTGGTGTCGCGAATTTATTTTCATCACCATACACCGCTTCAGCCCATTCTGGATAATCAATAAACGGATTACGATTTTTTTGAAAATTACGATAGATTAAATCATTGCGTTTAATTTCATAAGCGTCCACCGGATCTTGTTTATGCCAGTCTAACAATAGATCTAGAACGCCCATTGTGGCTGGCGTGCTGTCGGTTGAACCAATGGAAGTTCCGCTAGCATATTTAGTATTAGTAAGATGAAGAAAAGGTTCATAAGCACTAATGGCGCCAGCAACACCAGCCCAGTTGTTATACCGTGCGGCCATGTAAAAAATGGCACGAGCAATGTTACCTTTGTCTGAATCTTGCGGTTCATAAACATAATCATCGACATTATTAACGTTTGAAACGCGCCATAAATAACCGGTGTTGTTATAACTCGCGTTGCCAATTAAGGTTCCGGTAGTTCCAACTTTTTTTAAACTGTCATCACCCCAAGGGTAGTTCGAGTGACCTTGTTGATTGTTTCGAGAATCTCCTGCCATTAAGTGATGAAGGTCGGTTCCCGCAGGTCCTTGCGCTCCATCTGGCGCTTTAAATCCTCGCGATTGCGGCCAAACGTGTTCACGGTCGGTAATCACGCCTTTAGTATCTGAACTTTTGGCAGCGGTGGGTGTGTAATTATCATTACGATAAAGTAACACCCAGTAAGGATTATCCGCAGATTCGTGTGTGGAATAGTAGGTATTTAATTGGGTGGTGGTAAGCGGGGATTGAATCCAATCACGATCGGTGATTTTATAAATCTTCCAAATGATGGTCGTGTAAGGATAGTAAAAAAAATTGTTTGATAAAATGGGTTTTAAATTTTTGAGTAAATTCGTCCCTTGTCGTTCACTCGTGGAAAGGGAATTTAATGAAGAATAATACGTTCGTATTCCTGATTCATTGAGTGGAGTCACATTCACGGAGCTGGGCAAGATTGTTGTGGAGGTTCCTAATGCTTGGGTTTGATAGGTGGAGTTGTCGGTAAATGCAATCTGAAAAAAACTAAAAGTGAGAAGCGTTGTAAGCGATAAGGTAAAGATAATTTTTGAATTGAACTTCATGAATTGTTCATAGTTTAACATAAACTTAAATTGGTTAAAACGAGTCATAAATAATGTTGCTATAATATGAAAAGGTAAAATGATGAGTAAAAGAAACAACTTTATTTCCTGGGATGAATATTTCATGGGCATTGCGGTGAATTCCGCGATGCGAAGCAAAGATCCATCGACGCAAGTCGGTGCAGTCATTGTGAATCAAGAGCACAAAGTTGTTTCGATTGGTTATAACGGTATGCCGTCTGGACTTCATGATGATCAATTACCTTGGACCGCTGGACAAGGGTTACAATCGAAATATTTATACGTTGCCCATGCTGAACTCAACGCCATCTTAAACGCTAAAGACGGATCTGCTCTAAAAGGATGCAAAGTTTATGTGACGCTTTTTCCTTGTAATGAATGTGCTAAGGCAATCATTCAATCGGGGATAAAAGAAATCATTTATCAAGATGATAAATATCATGATGATATTATTTTTCAAGCATCTCGAAAAATGCTTGATATGGCAGGAGTCAAATACACGCATTATCAAGGTCGTCAGCCTGAAATCTCGTACACATGAACGGTCAGCAGAAAAAAGTTTTATCTGAATTTCTTAAAAAGTTTTTTCGCCGTTTAGCGATTTTATCGATTGTCTATCTCGTGTTTATGCTATCGATTTGGTTAACATTAGGAAGATTTTTTAATACAGATACCACAGAAGGCTGGGTGCTTTGGGTAATCATCATAGGATCTATCGTCGCGTTCATCGCCTTAATCATCTATGTGGAATATGAGCAATGGAAAGCACGTCAAAAGTCATGATTAAAGTTGAAGGATTGTCTTTTTCCTATGATGGCATCAAAGACGTTTTAAGTCACCTTTCTTTTTCTATTCAACAAGGACAATATGTCACGATTCTTGGTCATAATGGTTCAGGTAAATCGACGCTAGCCAAATTATTAGCAGGGTTGCTACCACTTAAACGCGGAACGATTCAATTGTTTGATTTACCGTTGAATGAAAAAAATTTGCCGCTGATTCGGCCAAGAATGGGAATCATTTTCCAAAATCCGGATAATCAGTTTATTGGTGCAACGGTGGCGGATGATATTGCTTTTGGGTTGGAAAATAAATTGATTCCTCATGCACTGATGCAACCGATGATTGAACAAGTTGCGCTAGAGGTTGGGATGAAGTCATTTCTTCAGCGCGAACCCAGTTCACTTTCCGGTGGTCAAAAACAACGGGTCGCGATTGCTGGTATTTTAGCGATGAAACCCGATTTGATCATCATGGATGAAGCCACAGCGATGCTGGATCCCAAAGGTAAAAGAGAAATACGTGAATTAACCTTAGCCATGAAAAAAGCCAATCCCAAGTTGACGTTGATTTCCATTACCCATGATG
>JBIIRB010000064.1:0-4793 GCA_044341785.1 Bacilli bacterium
GAAGTGAATGAAGCGAATTATATTCTTGGTTCATGTCCTTTAAGTCATGATGATTTGTGGAAAAACATGGTTAAGTTTTCTAAGATTGTTGGCGAGTGTGTTGAAGAAGATGCTTCAACCATGCAGCAATACATCTTGACTCATTATCAAGGGGACGATGCTATCACCCAATTTAATCGAAAAAATATACTCGTTCTGGATTAAACCTAAAATCATTTAATCATTTAGGTTATAATATTAACATTCAATAAAGGGGTTTATATCGTGTCAAACGCCAAACAAGCACGTTTAGAACTCATGATTGTTTTACACTTTTTGCTGAGTGAAACCGATCATGAACATGTTCCCATGCAAACGGAAATCATCGAGTACGGTGAAAAACATTTTAAGCATACGATTCAACGACAACGGCTTCCTGAAATCTTTAGCAATCTGATGGAGTTCCAACAAGAATACCCAACCTTGCTTCGTTTTAAACTAGGAGAAAAGAACACGGGTGAGAAGATTAAATATTATGTATCCGAGCGTTTCATTACTGATGATGAGATTGTTGAGATCATTCGAATTATTCAACGAAGCAATTATGGAACCGCTGAAGCAGTAAAACAATTAACTGATAAGTTGCTTGACTCCATTCCTAGTCGTTATTTTAAGGATGACATTATTCAATACAAAGAAAAATTTGATCTGAAAGTTAAACGTCACTCGAAAGAAACGATTCAGAAAATTGAACAATTAGAGTATGCGATTAAGCATCGGTCACAAGTCGTATTTAAGTATTTCAAAGAAGATACGATGCTTTATCGAGCAGCGTTTAATGTTTATAGCGGTCCCAAAATAATTGACGCTGAATTTCGCGGTTATGTTGCTGAAGTTCATGATTTTATTAATAAACCCATGGTATTTATCATTGTGCTACCTGAAAAAGAATTACGACGATTTGACATCAAAAGAATGAAAGAAATCAGGGAAGATTCTGATTACGAAGACATTCGAAGGAATCCAACCGCCGATCAGGTTTATCATGAAGCTAAAAATATTAGCATCCGAGAATTTATTGAAAAATCGGGTATTCCGGTTGGCCCTTTGGGTGAATATGAAGAGGTTACGTTTCAATTTGACAATGACAAAAAGATCTTGTCTTTTGTTCAAGAATCATTTCAAAATCATTTTAAATTTGATTTTGAATACAAACCAAAGCCAAACACGTCTGTAGTGGAAGTCAAAAGAAAACTTGATTTGTTCCTTTTTATTCGGTGGGTACTTCAATATGAAATTTCCAATTTGGTCATCGTTAAAGGGTCTCCGCGACTTTTATCCATGTTGAAGACGCATTACGAAAACATTACCAAACGATTGAAATCGGCAGATTCTGAAGAGTAAATTACGTTTGCGTTAAACCCGAATGTTGATTGCCCTTCATTTCTAGTAAAATGAATGTGTCATTAACTTATGGATAAACAATACTATAACACCCTCATTGATAAGCTTATTGCTTTTTCAAATGCTTATTATCAACAGAACCAATCCCTTATTTCTGATAAGGAATTTGACCTGCTTATCAAAGAAGTTCAAGCGATTGAAGCCTTGCATCCGGAATGGAGACGAGCGGATTCTCCAACCTTGAAACCAGGATCGGATCTAACAGGCAGTTTTAAAACGATTCAGCACACCCGACAAATGTTGTCGCTTGAAAACACCTATAACTTTGAAGAAGTCCATAAATGGGTTATTAAAATGCAAGGCATTGGGGCAACGCGTTTTGTGGTTGAGCCCAAGTATGATGGCAACTCATTTGCAGCACGATATGTTAAAGGCAAACTTGTTCAAGCCTTAACCCGCGGGGATGGTCTTGTGGGTGAAGATATTACCAAAAACTGTTTACTCATTAAGGATTTAAATCAAGCCTCGCCTTCCTTTACGGGAGAAATACGTGGTGAAATCTTTATGACCAATTCCGAATTCAAACGGATTAATCATGAAGGTCAATATGCGAATCCGCGTAATTTAGCCTCAGGCACGATTAAGTTACTCGATGCCTCTATCTTCAAACAACGTACATTGAATGCCTATGTGTATTGGTTAGAAGATGAAACGATGACTTCACACTCGGAGTCACTTCAACGTATTCAACAAGCAGGATTTCCAGTAGGTCCTTATTTTATGTGTTCCTCCATGGATGACATTTGGAACACAATTCAACAGATTGAAACGATGAAAATCAATACCACTCTCGATCTTGAACTCGATGGAGCGGTATTAAAAGTGGATGATAAAACGTTATGGCCCACCATCGGATCAACATCAAAATTTCCTCAATGGGCACGGGCGTATAAATACGAACCAGAAAATACTTTAACCCGCATACGAGCGATTGAATTTTGGGTCGGTGTGACAGGGAAGATTACCCCCGTTGCCATCATGGATCCGGTGTTTATTTCGGGTTCTACTGTGTCGAAAGCGAGTTTAAGTAACTTTGAATATATCCAAGAAAAAGATATTCGCATTGGTGATCAAGTGAGGGTCCGTAAAGCGGCGGAAATTATTCCTCAAGTGATGTATGCAATCAAAGAAGTACGTACCGGAGAAGAAGGGGTTGTGGTTCCCCCCACCCATTGCCCTTCATGTGGGAAAGTGTTAGGAAAATGGAATGAACTGCATACTGACATTTATTGTCAAAACGACCAATGTCCATCCCAAGTTGTGGGTGTCATTACCAAGTATTGCTCCGTGCTCGACATGGAAGGTTTTGGTGAAAAAATCGTCCAACGTTTATATGAAGAAAAACTTTTAACCTCGATTCCACAACTGTATGAATTAAAAAATCATTATGACCGTCTTATCCAACTCGATCGTTTAGGTAAAAAAATTGTTGATAAATTATTCGACAAAGTTGAACAATCAAAATCAAAACCACTCCATAAAATACTTGAAGCACTTTCGATTCGGGAGGCCGGACAAGTGACGGCTAAAAAAATAGCGGATCATTTTCAATCGATTGACGCGATCATGCAAGCTAAAGTTGAGGATTTCTTACGCATTGAAGATGTCGGTGACGTCGTAGCGTCAAGCGTCGTCGCCTATTTTCAAACGCATCAGAAACTCGTTCAAGAACTACGCGCTCACGGTGTACGTATGTTACCAGACGTCAAATCAACTTCTTCAAAAGGTCCTTTATCAGGTTTAAAAATTTGTATCACAGGAACGTTATCTCGACCAAGAAAAGAGTATGAATCCCTCATTGTTCAGGCAGGTGGAACACCCGTGGACGATGTTAGCAAAACGACGAATATTTTAGTGACCAATGACCCTAATGCTGGTAGCAGTAAATTAAAAAATGCAGTTAAATTTTCAGTTAGAATTATTTCCGAAGTTGAATTAAAAAACCTTTTAACGATTCGTGATTGATTTAATCATCCAAAAAATAATTGTATAATTTCTAGTTTTAACGAATTACAATGAAACCATGAAACTATTATTTCCTTTATTCGTACTCTTACTTATTTCGTGCTCCCCTTTTGGTGATAATCAAACGACTTCTATCCCTAGAAACGTTGTTTCATTTGATGGATTAGCGGATACGACATCAATTGTCGGTCATTACTTTAATCCTTTAAAAGGGGTGAGTATCATCACGGATACGAGCGAAGATTATGCCAACCGATTACAAATGAAAGGGAAGGTTGATTTCTCTCAAGTAGGTACGTATTCAGTTCAGTACAGCTTGAACGAAGGACCTTTAACGTTTCAACGTACGCGCACGATCAACGTAGTCCAAGGAACGTATGTTGCCCCTACCAATCCAAAAATTTATACCTCAATTCCTTTTGAAGATTTAGGAAGTGGTTCCTATCGTAGTGGTCCTGCTAGTGGTATCGCTCATCCTGTGAATCCTCAGTTTGTGGAAGCGGATTTACTCGATCGACCGGTTCCAACGAATCAATGGTGGACCGCCTTAGCCATGAGTAATTATGGTGGCAGTAATGGTATTTACAATAATCCATTACGTTCGTCATTCTCCAATGATGGTGTTGAAGTCACGCAATCGGGTAAAGGGTTTACGCAATTTTGGAACCCAGAAGGCAACCAAACCATTGCACAATTTTCACTCGCATTGAAAGATTTCATGATTAAGCCGGTAAGTTTACAAGGATCGTATCAAACCAAAGTGGTTGATTATTCCGATAACACGATTAAAGTTGCGATGCGAAATAATGGATCGAATGTCGATGCGATGGTGATGACCTACAATCAAGGTTCACCTTATATCTTTGCTGAATTAGGAACCCGACAAACGGTTAACATCACGGCCGGTGTTGATGGCGTTTCCAATTATGAATATTTCACGTTAGATGGTAATTTACTCAATGATCGAACAACTGTGGGTGATGGGCTCATTATTAAATTACAAAACCGTCATGTGGGATATCAAACGAATCCTCCTGCTCAAGTTGGAAATCCGACGTATGAAGATCGTTATTTTTTATTGAGTCTTCCTAAACAATCGCTTATCTCAATCAGCAACACGAATCATCCCTTAGGTTTTTTTCATCGGTTATCGATCGAAATGGGCGATGGGAATTTGCTTTCCCTTGCTGCGATCAAGAACGTTCAAGAAGGCGCTTTTTATCACAGTCATGCTTACAATCTTCCGATTCGCGGTCATGGTTTATATCACGTTAATCACGTGACAAGTACAGTTGAAAACACGATGGTCGTCCAAACATTATCTCAAGACGTAACGATGGAACAAGCTCCTATCCTCGCGTTACTTCCCCATCAACATAAACTCG
>JBIIRB010000065.1:0-4792 GCA_044341785.1 Bacilli bacterium
GTTAAGTATCTACCAAAACCACCGCTTTTTTGATCAAACTCAAAAGGATGCCCAATGGAGACCAAGCCGTCATAGTGAAGAACTAGCAGGAAAAAAAGTTGCTATCATTGGCCTCGGTCAAATTGGGATGCATCT
Source organism: Bacilli bacterium (assembly GCA_044341785.1). Lineage (GTDB taxonomy): Bacteria > Bacillota_I > Bacilli_A > RFN20 > CAG-826 > UBA970. Next base: position 136 of record JBIIRB010000065.1, read on the forward strand.
TGCCAAAGTTTTTTCAACGATGGGTTGCCATGTGATGGGGTTCAATCGTAGTAAAAAAGAGTCCATCTATCTCAAAGAAATTTATCCTCTTCAACAATTGAAGGATCACGTATCCCAAGCGGATGTGGTCATTGTTGCCTTAGCGTTGAATGCATCCACCCAAGCGATGCTCAATGAGGATATCCTTCGTGTTTTAGGTAAACAGACCGTCTTAATTAATCTAGCGCGTGCGGAAGTCATCGAAGAAACAGCATTTCTTTCGATGATGAAAGAAGGTCGCATTCGACACGCGGTGATGGATACATATTGGAAAGAACCACTTCCCAAAGAAAGTGAGTTATGGGCGTTAAAAAACGTGACGATCACGCCTCATATTTCCTATACCTCGATTAAAAATTTAGATCGGATGTTTGATGCGCTTTATAAAAATCTCAGTTTATATCTAGAAGGATTGCCGCTCATCAATCCATTGAAGCCTTAGGAGTCTACATGAAAAAATTCTTCTTAGAATTCCAAGCCTTTATGGCTAAAGGTAATGTGCTCGACTTAGCGATTGCGTTCATGATCACGGCGGCTTTTCAAAAAATCGTTTCAAGTTTAGTGAATCAAATTTTAATGCCACTCATCGCCTGGTTAGTCAAAACGGATTTATCGCAATGGTATTTTACGCTTCAAGAAGGCGTTGCGGTCGTTGAAGAAGAATCTTTACTTCTGAATCCTCCATCAGGATGGTTACAAGCACCCATTCGCATGTTTTATGGATCGTTTATTCAATCGATGATTGATTTTTTAATCATTGCCTTTATCTTGTTTTTCATTTTTAAAATCATTAAATGGTCTGAAACCTTGCGTTTAAAAATCAAAGAAGATCTTACTCAACAAAAAACACGTTCCACTAAAAAACCGTCAAAATCTTAAATTGTTTTTTCAAAAGTTTCTTCAGTAAGCGTTGATTGGTTGTTTGACTTGGCCAAACGAGCATGCAGTCCCCACCCCCAGCACCGGAAGGTTTAGCAAAAGCGTGATGTTGTTCTGTCAACTGTTTGAGCGTTTTCATCGCTGGCGTATACAGTTTTTCGTTTTGATCCAAGGATAGGAGCAATTGATTGAAATCTTCAATCATGTCCACGGTGGGCTGCTTGATGAAATGATTGATTAAATCATTGGCTTGGTTAACTTTGTTCTTCCAAACTTGTTGAGGTGTTCCGGCAAGTATCGTAGGCACAATCGTTTTGGAATCGGCAGGTTGATTGGTAAACACCACCCAAGGATTGGGTAGCGTGAACGCCCAAGGTTGGATGAGTAATCCTTGCCAATCTTGTTGAAAGAGATGGTGAAGGGAAGGATCGATTGGATGGTTGAATGTGGGTGCTCGATATTGCAACGGCATTTGGAATGCACTGATGGCAAGATCAGCAAACGATTGTACGCGATGGGGATCATAAGCGACCATCACACCGAGTTGATAGAGTTCAATCGGGCTGAGCGATAACTCATGAAAGGTTGCTAACGCTCCTAATAAAGCAATGATGATTGCACCACTACTTCCTAATCCATACTTTTCGGCTTGGGTGCCTAAGTCACTGTCGATGCGAATCGCACCCGGCTTTAAAGGAAGATTTAAAGAAGACAAATAACGGGCAAATAATTTTAAAGTGGATTGTATCACCGAAGGTGGGAACGCAGTAATCGATGGGTAGGTTTGCATCCCGTTTTGAAACGATGGATTCGTGATACGCCACAGTTTCGAAGGTTTGATTGTGACGTTAATCCCCCATTGAATCGGAAGCAGTAACGCTAAACCACCTCGAAGAACCGTATATTCTCCGGCAATAAAAAGTTTTCCTGGTGCAAAAAAAGAAACAGATTTCATGCCGAAGTTTTGCGTTTAAAACTTGGTAATTTCAATGCGATATTTTGAGCGATGACCACCACCACACCAGCGACTAAACCTGCCGTAAATCCGTTATTGTATAAATCAAATCCGCCTTGAAGGTTGAGTGCATAAGGTGAAATGAGTAAATGAATGAAGCCCGCTATTAAACCATAGAATAAACCAAACTTACCTGCAATGGGGGCGAGTGCGGTCACAAAAAATAGTCCAATGCTTGGTGATAAATCAGTTAAATTAAACCCAGGAAGTAAGGTTGCTAAGGATAAACCAATCATCACCGGCACGGAGTTGAAAGGGTGTTTGCCATACCCACCAAAACCAATGAGGGTGTACATTGCTGCCATCATGGGGCCCGAGATTTTGACACCGATGAGGGTAATGGTCGCTAAGCTCAATAAGCCCAAGATGCCGGTATTGATGAGGGTAGGACCTAGACCATGATTTTTAACATAATCAGAAGGTAAATTTCCAGGGGATTGAAATAAAAATATTAACCTTAACCAAGGTTTACGGTCGAAGAAAAATCCTAAACCAATTAACAGGAGGGAAGATGCCAACACCAACCAGAAGAGGAAGTCGTGATACTCAACACTGATGGCTGAGTTTGTGAAGGTGTAGGTTATTCCAGCACCCCGGATGATCGCGGCAAACACCATGGCAATAAATCCAAGTCCGAAACCGGTGTTATATAAGTTGTATCCTTGGTGAAATTTTCCAACAATGGAAACCACCAACGGGACCATGAAGCCAGCAATGATGCCACTGAAGACCGCTAATGGAAGACCAACATACCAATCTAAGCCAATTCCAAAAGCAATGAAACTGGTTAACGGAGCTAGTCCGGTGGAGAATAAAAACGTTCCAGAATACGAAGATAGACTTGCTTTTTTATAGACTGTATAAAGGTAAAACCCTAACCAAATCGGTAAAAAATTCCAGACGTTTTTGCCAAAAAAAGCAAATCCTAAAATGGTCAGGATGCCCGCGAGCGTCGCGCCTGATAACGGAACTTTTAAATACGACATCATTAAGATGGCACTCCACGTGACTAACCATACGTTTAGTAATGTTCCCATCAGGCCGCCGACCGCTAAATAGTCAGTGATCAGTAAAGATGGATGCAGTTGAATCGCAAGAAAGCCCGTCCAGGTGGTTAAAAAATGATCAGCCAATAATAAAACGATCGTACCTAGCCCTGCGAGGATGAGTAGTACATTAAATGACCATTTGATTTGAAAGTTCATAAAGATATTATAACGAAATTACTGACCCCTGCATCTAAGCAAATATGTGGTTAAATGATAGAGAAGGTTTAGGATAGAACCATGAGTTATGAATCTCCCAATTTCAAAGTCATTCAAAAAGAAGGCGCATTTGAACTGCGAAGTTATGAAGTTTTTTACACCTCTTCGGTTGAGCAATATGCCAACGGAAGCGATAGTGGTTTTTCAGTCCTTTTTTCCTACATCTCGGGTGAAAATAAACAACGGCAACCGATGGCCATGACGGTGCCTGTGATCAATGAAATCAACGCGCAATCCACAACGATGGAGTTTGTGATCCCCCGCCAATTTTATGGTAGTTCGATTCCACAACCGACCAGAGATGGCGTGGTCATTCGTCATTATCCTGCTCAACTCATGGCAACCTTTCGCTTTTCGGGTTCGATGACGGAAGCAAAATTAACCACCGTCACCCATCAATTAAAAGCCTGGATACAAAAACTTCAATTGTCCATTGTATCTCCACTCCGCATGGCTCGTTACAACAGCCCGTTTTCATTACCGATGTTTCGTCATAATGAAATTTTATTTTCGGTTGAGCAAAACAAGAAGTGATACACTTACTTCATGTCTAAAACAGATTTAACCCAAGGATCCATTAAACAAGCGATTCGAAACTTAGCCATTCCGTCTTCCATCGGTTTTTTATTTAATACCCTTTTTAATGTTGTTGATACGTATTTTGCGGGTCAATTAAACGTTGCGGCCTTAGCAGGATTAACAGTATCCTTTCCTTTATTTTTAATTATGATTGCGTTAGCGTCTGGTATTGGAAATGGAGCGACTGCGATTGCCGCGATTGCGCTTGGTAAAAAAGACCATGTTGATTATCTACGCATTGCTAAAAACGCCTTAATCATTTCATTAGGCTTGGCCATTAGCTTGGTTTTACTTGCCCCGTTTGCGATTCCAAGTTTATTGAGCATTGCGGGTGCCACGGGTGATACTTATGAAGCGGCACTAGCGTATATGAACGTCATCATCTATGGTGGGCTTTTCCAAATTTTAAATTTTACGTTTAATGGTCTGCTTTCGGCACAAGGGGATACAAAACCGTTTAGAAATTTCTTGATCATTGGTTTCTTTTTAAATATCTTTTTGGATCCTTTATTCATCTTTGGATGGTTTGGATTGCCTGCACTTGGAACGGCTGGTGTGGCGTGGGCAACGGTGGTGGTCCAAGCATTAGGCACACTGTATTTAGGATATGCATGGATGAAATCAACGTTATTTAATGCAGCAACATTTAAAGAAGTTCGATTTAATCGAATCACGGCAGGCTTATTGGTTAAACAAGGCGTTCCTGTTGCACTGAATAACGCGACTATTTCCATTGGCATTTTCATCATTCAATTTTTTATTTATCGCTTTGGTAATGATGAAACGTTAGCAGGGTATGGCGCGGCTATTCGCATTGAACAAGTCTTTTTAATTCCCACGATTGGCCTGAATATCGCCACCGTGGCGATTGTTGGACAAA
>JBIIRB010000066.1:0-4764 GCA_044341785.1 Bacilli bacterium
TACAACTCATCTATGACGATGGTGTGTATGGATTGCCGGAAACCCAAAACTTTTATTTTCTCTTTTATCGTAAGGACATCATGACTACATTAAATCTAGATGTCCCCAATACGTGGAATGATGTGATTGGATTACTCCCTGAATTACAACGGTTTGGCCTTAATTTTTACTCGATGCTTTCTAGCTCAAACGCCTTCAAAGCGTTCGTTCATACGATGCCGTTTATTCAACAGTTCGGTGGCAAACTCTATGAAGATGATGCTTTAAGAGCAGCCTTTGACGATCCAAAAACCATCGAAGCCTTGACGTTAATGACTGATTTATATTCCACGTATTCACTCCCCTTAGAAGTGGGAAGTTTTTATAACGAGTTTCGTTATGGCAGACTCCCGTTAGGGATTGGAGACTTTGGGATGTACATCACGTTACTGCATGCAGCACCTGAAATTGCAGGTTTGTGGGATATCGCTCCCTTACCCGGCGTGCTTCGCGATGGGGTGGTGAATCGTTCCTTTGACGGTGCTTCAACATCGGCGATGATGTTTAAAAATACCGATCAACCTGATGAAGCTTGGTCATTTTTAACATGGTGGACCTCCAAACAAACCCAATTGGATTATGCTGAAAATTTGATTTCTGCGTATGGACCAGAATACATGTGGAACACGTCCAATGTTGAAGCGTTTGCGGATGCAACTTGGAATCCTGTTCATCAACAAGTCATGCTAGATCAATGGCAATGGGTGAATGACACGGTGAAAACACCTGCATCGTTCATGCTTGAACGTGAGTTAAGTAATATTTGGAATAAAGTGGTTTATCAAGGCATCAATTTACGGACCGCAATTGAAGATTCGCTCATCATCACCAATAAAGAAATCACGCGAAAAATGATCGAGTTTGGTTATCTTGATCGGCAAGGAACCGTGCTCAAACCTTATCAATTACCAACTTTAGAAACGGTGGATGCATGGTTAGGGACAAGCCTATGAGCACTAAAACCATCCGTATCACCAACCTCAGAAAACGAGAAGGGGCAAACGGCCTATGGTTTGTGGCACCTTACTTTTTAGCGTTCTTAGCGTTCATCACCATCCCCGTTATCATGGGCATGCTGTTGTCCTTCACGTATTTTAATTTGCTGGATGCTCCCTCCTTCATCGGTTTTTCCAATTACATCGCCATCTTGACAAGTGACAGCGCCTTCATGCAGCAAATTATTCCTAACACGATTACTTTTGCAATCTTTGTAGGACCCATCGGTTATATGCTTGGTTTTTTCTTAGCGTGGTTGCTCGCCCAAATTCCTCATCGATTAAGAACTTTTTTAACCTTAGTCATTTACTCCCCTTCGATGACGGCAGGTGTGGCGATGGCGGTCATGTGGCGCATTATCTTTTCAGGGGATGAAGCCGGTTATTTAAACGCGATGCTGTTGAGTTTAAATCTCATTGATCAACCGATTCAATGGCTGACCAATCCGGATTACTTAATGACCATCATGATTGTGGTCACCTTATGGAACTCCATGGGAATAGGATTTTTAGCGATGTTAGCAGGCGTTTTAAACATCAATCCTGAATTGTTTGAAGCGGCTTATGTGGATGGCATGAGTTCTAAACTTCAAGAAATTTTTTACATCACAATCCCTTCGATGAAACCGCAAATGCTGTTTGGTGCAATCATGTCTTTGGTCGCGACGTTTAATGCGGGTTCGATTGGTGTTCTTTTATCCGGTCAAAATCCAACACCTCAAAACGCTGGACAATTAATCGTCACCCACATTGATGATTTTGGATTCATTCGTTTTGATATGGGCTACGCTGCTGCGCTTTCTGTTGTTTTGTTACTGCTGGTTTATGTCTTTAGCCAAGTGGCGTATAAATTGTTTGGAGATCGTGATTAATGGCTAGTTTTTCAGGAACCAAAATTAATCCAAAACGTTTCCATCTTTCGCAATGGAAGTTTTTAGCGATTTTAATTCCCGTAGCAATGTTTATGGGTCTTCCGATTGTGTATATTTTTAATCACGCTTTTAAACCCTTAGCCGAATTGTTTGAATGGCCACCAAGATTTTTTGTCGCGCAACCCACCTGGGATAACTTCATTGAATTGTTTGAAGTCACGAGCACCACCGGCATCCCCATGACGCGTTATCTTTTCAATAGCATCATCATTGCCATCATCACCGTGTTTGCCTCCATCATCATCGGTTCATTAGCAGGATTTGCGCTTTCCAAACTTGAATTTCGATTTAAGAAATCGATGTTATTCGCGAATAACATCGCCATCATGTTTGTCGGTGCAGCGGTATCGATTCCTCGTTATCTGGTGGTTGAAAACCTCGGTTTAATTGACACGTTATGGGTCCATATTCTTCCTGGTTTAGCCATTCCCGTGGGTTTATTCTTAATCAAACAATTCATTGATCAAATCCCTAAAGAATTAATCGAAGCCGCCCGTCTTGATGGTGCTTCCAACTTTGATATTTATTGGAACATCATCTTGCCGCTCATCAAACCGGCGATCGCCACGATTGCGATTGTCGCATTTCAAGCGGTCTGGAATAATACCGAAATCTCCACGTTATACATCAATGATGAAAGTTTAAAAACGTTCGCGTTTTATATGGCCACGCTGACCACGACTGGGAATACGGTTGCTGGGCAAGGCATGGCTGCGGCTGCCGCGTTAATCATGTTCATTCCTAATCTCATCATCTTTATTATTTTGCAACGTAATGTGATGAATACGATGATCCACTCAGGGATTAAAGAATGAAAAAACAATCTTTATTCCTTCTCTTGATGGTGATGCTATTAACCCCTAAACCGTATCAACCGGTTGCAGCGTTAACCACCAACTCAGCACCGTATGTCACGTACACGATTGGGCCGAATGGACGATTTGTACAAACCCAAACCGCCTATGAACCAGCCGGAGAAATCGAACTTGAATTCACGCTTCGAAATCCTGAAGACATGGTGTTAAAAGGCCAAGACTTATATATTGCCGATACAGGCAATCAGCGTATTTTAAAAACCAATGTATCCACGGGTACCACTGAAATCATCGTGAGTGGTTTAAATCAACCGACCGGCATTCACGTGGATGACGTTCATCGCCTTTATGTTGCTGATCGTGGCAACCGTGCCGTCTATGTTTATGATGCATCCCATGCCTTAGTAACCACTTACACGAAGCCGTTAGAAGTTATCTTTGGAGAAACGTCACCGTTTATTCCTTTAAAAGTGATTTCTGGGCCCCGTGGCATTGTCTACATTGTGGGTGAAGGATCAACATCGGGTCTCATTCAGTTAAACAGCGCGGGAGAGTTTTTAGGTTTTTTTGGAAGTAACACCACCACATTAAGTTGGTTGCAAGTGGTCACCAATTTCTTTGGCATCACCCGTGCGTTAAACATCCCAACTTCACCTAGCAACATCACGATGGATAGTAAAGGGACCGTGTATACCGCGAGTAATCTGCAAGGCAATCAACTGAAAAAGTTTAACATTGCGTCGCAAACCATTTTAACCATGAACACACCGAGCCATCCCATCGCCATCCACGTTAACGATTTTGACAACATTTATTCCTTGACCACCACCGGCATCATCAATGAATTTGATTCTTACGGAAACCTCATTTTTCAATTTGGAGGACTCGATACCGGTAATCAAATTACTGGTTTATTCGTCAATCCAGTAGACCTCGACATCGATGAGAATAATAATATTTTAATTCTAGATAAAGCGCTGGGTACCGTCCATTATTTACAACGTTCGGAATTTGCCAAACAAGTCCATCAAGGTCTCATTAATTTTAAAAATGGTATTTATTCCATTGAAGAATGGGAAGAAGTATTAAAACGAAATAGTTTATTTGCCTTAGCCAATGCCGCCATTGCACGAGGTTATTATCGATTGCAACAATACTCTGAAGCGCTCTTTTATTATTTATTTGCGTTTGATCGTATTGGCTATTCTGAAGCTTTTTGGCAGCTCCGTTATCAATGGTTAGAACTCAATCTAACCTTTGTTTTCCTTGCCATCCTTTTCTATGTGGTTGTAGAAAGAACATTGAAATGGTTACAACAGCGGTATCGTATCTTTGGGTTTGCGGATGGGGTAACTTCCTTCTTGAAAACGCGCAAGGTGTCTCAAGAACTCCGGTACGTGAACCACATTCTTGCCCATCCTTTAGATACGTATCAAGATATTAAATATGGCAAGAAATCTTCTTATGGCACGGCATTACTCCTCTATGGACTCGTCGTGGTGATTGCCTTATTCGAAGTGTATGGCACAGGATTTATTTTCTCAACGTATAACTTAAACTATTTTAACGCGCTGAACTTCACTGGCTTCGTTCTCGGTGGGCTCCTTCTCTTTGTATTTAGCAATTACCTCGTCGCAACCATCACCGATGGGGAAGGGTGGTTTCAAGATGTGTTCATTGCCACGGGCTATGCGTTAACGCCTTTCATGCTCATTACACCTTTGATGATCGGTTTATCGCATGTCTTAACGTATAACGAAACAATCCTCTTTCAAATTTTAGATTTCTTGCGTTGGGGTTGGACCGGATTATTAATCGTCCTCATGATGAAGGAAGTTCATAATTTTGACATCCGGGCGCTGATCAAAAATATCTTACTCACGTTGTTTGTCATGATGATGATCGTGCTGGTGCTGTTCTTACTCTATGTTTTAGGTTCGCAATTAGTGAACTTCATTGAAGGCATCATTCGGGAGGCCTTAC
>JBIIRB010000067.1:0-4743 GCA_044341785.1 Bacilli bacterium
CCTTGGTTCATTATCTTCACCTGCAGTATTACTTGGATTAGGTGGTGTTTTTCTCGCCTTCTTGTTTTTTAGCATTCCGAATCAACGTATCAATCAATTAGCCATTCTTTTAGCGATGGTGTTAACGGCACTCGGTGCTATCGTGCTCAATGGACTTGGTGTGAACTTTGTTGGCATGCCAAGTTTAAACTTGGATTTTGCAAATCCGTTTGCAGGGTATTCTGAAGTCGCATTTCAAATTTTTGGTTCAAATGAGGATGGTACGCCATACTTACTAGCTGTTTTACTTCGTCCAGAAACATATGCGATCATCTTCTCATTAACGATGGTTAACGTGTTTGACACAACGGCTACCCTCGTGGCGATTGGAAAAGGTGCTGGTTTACTGAATGACAAACAAGAATTAACGGGAAATCAATCCATCTTGGCCGATGCGGTTGGTGCTTTGATTTGTGCTCCCTTAGGGACATCTACAGTGACTTCTTATGCCGAATCGACCATTGGTGTTCAATCGGGTGCTAAAACTGGGCTGACGGCAGTTACGGTTGGATTACTCTTTTTGACGAGTATTTTTCTTTTTCCTATTTTTACAATCTTTACGTATGCACCAGTGACCGCAATGGCGTTAGTTTCCGTGGGTGCTTTGATGTTTATGAATAATTTAAAAGACATTCGCTGGAGTGATATCACGATTTCTTTCACAGCTTTTGCCACAATTTTATTCATGATTTTAACGTATTCGATTACCTCGGGCTTAGGATTAGGTTTGTTACTTTATATGGTGATGATGCTGGGTTCTCAACGTCATCGGGAACTGAATCCAACCCTTTATGGAATCGCGTTATTGTTTTTAATTAGTTTTATTGTCACTGAAATCGTAACACTCCTATAGAGTTTTGATTGAAGTTTCAAAATAGATTTGCTAATATATCAAAGCACGTTTAGTGCTTAGAAGTGGTCCGCTGTTGTGTCACTACGATATGAACACTTTGACAAAAACCATGAAAAGGAGTGTATTTTATGAACAATCAATTAGTCAATGAAATCACCCAAGCGCAAATGAAGTCCGATGTCCCTAACTTTAAGTCAGGTGACACCGTCAAATTGATGGTGCGGATTATCGAAAACGGCAAGCAACGCTTACAAGCATTTGAAGGTGTTGTGGTTGCTCGCAAAGGTGAAGGAATTAATGAATCATTCACCGTTAGAAAAGTTTCTAATGGTATCGGTGTTCATCGTATCTTCCCAATCCATGCCCCTATTTTGGCTAAGATTGAAGTGCTTAAAGTTGGTAAAGTTCGTCGTAATAAATTAACTTATTTACGTGAACTTTCCGGCAAATCTGCTCGTATTAAAGCTGTGCTTAAAAAGTCAGCTGAATAAAATAGTGACAGGCCCTAGCAATAGGGCCTTTTTTAATCCCTAAACTTTTAATGATAAGGTATAATAATTTTTGTTATGAATGAGTTACAAACCGCACTTAAAAAACTTTGGACTTTAGTGTCAAGCGTTATTTTCATTATTATCATTGTGATTGGTGGCGGCATCATCTTTCATAACGTTTATTACACGCCAGTAAAAATCGTTGGTGGATCAATGGAACCCACATTACGGGATCAAGAGTTTGGCATCATGGACACGACTGATTTTGCTTTAGAAAATATTCGCCGCTTTCAGATTCTGATCATCAAACCACAAGAAAATCTTGATCGCTACATCATTAAACGCGTGGTCGCTTTACCTAGTGAAACAATCGTTTTAAGGAGCTATGAAGGACAAGCAGGGTCATTGTTTATCAATGATGTTTTTCAACCCCAATCATTTATTCCTTATGCGGATTATCAACAATTAACGTGTTCTAATAGTAATGCACTTGCATGCGATGTTCCGATCACCCTTGATGAAACATCCTATTTTGTTTTGGGTGATAATCGTGGATCATCGTTTGATTCTCGCATGATTGGTTCGATTCAGTATGATCAAATTGTGGGTGTTTTATTTGCCATCGAAGGCACATGTTCCGATGATGGAAATCTATCAGAAACTGGAGCTGATTTATCGAGTTGTAGTTTGCGACAATTTACCTTTCCTAGGTTTTATATATGAAACAAATTCATTGGTTCCCTGGCCATATGAAAAAGGCGATTGCTCAGGTTGCTGAAACACTCAAGTGGGTTGATCTTATTATTGAAGTGGTCGATGCTCGAGCGATTGCCTCGTCTCGTTATCAATCGGCAGTGGATCAATCCCATAAAAAAACATTAATTGTTCTCACTAAAACAGATCTTGCAGATGTTAAGCAAACCCAAGCGTGGATGAAACATTTTCGCTCGCAAAATATTCCCGCGATTGCGCTTAATTTAAATCAATCTAATGCCGTTCCGAGTTTATTAAAACTCATTGATGAAGTGATGGCACCCTTCATCGAGAAGTATTTAAAAAAAGGATTAAGGAATAAAATTATCAAAATGATGATTTTAGGCATTCCTAATGTCGGAAAATCAACCTTGATAAATCGGTTAGCTAAAAAGAATAAAACCATCGTGGAAAATCGACCCGGTGTCACCAAAGGCCAACAATGGATTCACGTATCGGATAAACTGCTCGTGCTGGATACCCCAGGCATTTTGCCTCCCCATTATGATTCACCCATTCAAGCGATTCATTTAGCGCTTGTTGGTTCGATGAAAATTGATAACATGCCCATTGAAGAATTGGCGCTCTTTCTTTATCGTTTTCTTGGTCAACATTACCCAGAAAAAATTGTTCAACATTACAACATTCCTTCCCATCAGCATGCTCAAGAATTTTTCTTTGCGCTCGCCCAGCAACGCGGTTGGATTTTACATGACCAACCTAACCTTGATCAGGCATATAAACAATTGATCAAAGATTTTAGTGATGGCGTTTTATTAGGCATCACATTAGAACCGCTTGTCACATGGCACTAACTTATCAACGAAAATTTGAAAAGAAGGGTTTTTATCATATTGCGGGTGTGGATGAAGCTGGTCGGGGTCCGTTGGCAGGTCCTTTGGTCTGTGCCGCTGTGATTTTTTCACCCTCCTTCCGTCATGCTTTGATTAATGATTCTAAACAACTGACTGACCAAGAACGACGAAAGCTTTTTCCATTCATCATGGAACATGCTTTATCGGTGAGTTACCAAATGATTGAACCTGAGATCATTGACCGTCTGAATATTTATCGCGCGACCCAGCAAGGCATGATGACCGTCATTCAATCGTTAACGATCAAACCGGATTTTGTCATTACCGATGCCATGAAGCTTCCGACGTTAGACATTCCTTATGAACCGCTGATTAAAGGAGATACAAAAGCATTGCCAGTTGCGGCCGCTTCAATTATTGCTAAAGTCATCCGAGATGATTACATGCTTCAATTACACGAACAATATCCTCATTTTCAATTTCATTTACACAAAGGTTATCCAACGCCTTTGCATCTAACATTATTAAAACGCTATGGTCCTTTGAAGGGTATTCATCGATTCTCGTATCGTCCTGTCCAAGAAGCCTTGAATCAAAAAGTCTTTCTCATTTGATGTTTTCAAAATGAACCTCCTATTCTTACGTGAGGTGGTTTATGCTCAAAGGAAGAGAAATTATTGTTTATTTGTCGATTAAATACCAAGGTAACTGGAATCAAATTTATCGCGCAATTAAAGAAAAAGAGTTGGTCAATGAAGATGATGTGATTGCCAAAGTGGCCTCCCTCCATTGTCAAACCGTGACGATTGTCGACGATGCCTATCCTGAAAGTTTAAAAAAAATTTATAAACCACCGTTTGTCCTTTTTTATCAAGGTCATATTGAGTGGCTGATGACACCTGACCGTTTGTTAGCCGTTGTAGGCACACGTCAACCCAGTGTTTATGGTCAGGAAATGGCCGCTAAGATGACGAAGCAACTCGTGGACGAAGGCATCGGCATCGTTTCAGGATTAGCCAAAGGCATTGACACGATTGCTCATCAAAGTGCTGTTCAACACGGAGGCAAGACCATTGCTGTTTTAGGCAATGGGTTAGATGTTTGTTATCCTCCCGATAATCGTGACTTGTTAGAAATCATTAAACGCGAACATTTAGTATTAAGTGAATATCCTCCTGCAGTAAAACCCAATCAAGAACATTTTCCTTGGCGTAATCGCATCATTGCAGCTTTAGCCCAAGCACTGTTTGTGGTGGAAGCCAAAAAGCGATCAGGAACATTGATCACAGTGGGATATGCGCTTTACTTAGGAAAAGATGTGTTTGTTTTACCGCATCATGCCAACAGCGATAATTCAACGAATCGCTTGATTAAAGATGGCGCGATACTGGTTGAAAACGGCGAGGATATTTTAGAATACTTGATTAAAAAAAATCCTAGTCACTCCACTAAGATGGTTGACGAACCCCAATCAAAAAAAATGATGTAATCAATGAAGTCATGAGAAGTCGCTTAGTTGATTTTGATTGACAATGTTGCTTTTGCCTTTGATAATGAGAATTTGTTAAAAGGTGGATTTATGAAACTTGTCATCGTGGAATCGCCAACCAAACAAAAAACGATTGAAAAATATTTGAAGGAATTACCTGATACGTATCAAGTGATTGCTTCTTATGGTCATGTCCGCGATCTTGCCATGAGTGGTAAAGGTGGATTGGGTGTTGATGTTGAAAACGATTTTAAGCCAACGTATAAAATTCAAAAGAAGACCGAAGAACAAATTGGCAAAATC
>JBIIRB010000068.1:0-4731 GCA_044341785.1 Bacilli bacterium
TTGAAAATTGAACATGATCTCAGCACCTTGATGAGTGAAATCATCAAACTCCAAGTCAAAGAAATTCTCATTGCTTCGACTTTTCCAAATGGAATAAGAGAATCGTTTACGCGCGAACAAGGATGGTTATTATCGATAGGAGATGACGATCAAGTTCGTTTAGAATTTGAACCGTTATTCACGTCTGTTGATGATCCTTCGGTCATGAAAACACTTTCGCGCCTCATTCATTACTTAGAAAAAACACAAAAACGTTCGTTAGATTATTTAAAAAAAGTTCAGATGATGACGGCCGAGAAGATATTAAAAATTGATGCTTTTTCCATGCAAAATTTAGAACTCGTGCAGTCGATTCGATCACAAGAAAAATTTGGCACTCTTTATTGGTTACTTGATGAAACAAGTACGCCGATGGGTTCACGGTTACTTAAACAATGGATTTTAAAACCGTCCTCAGATTTAACCATCATTACGTCACGGCAAGAGTTCATTCAATCTTTCATTCACCATTATTTATACCGCGAACAATTACGTGTTCTGATGAAAGAAATTTATGACCTGTCGCGCTTGATTGTTCGGGTTAGTTTTGGAAACGCTAACGCACGGGATTTACTGTTCTTAAAATCATCATTAGCGTTATTTCCTCAAATCAAACGCTTACTCCATGAAACGTTAGAAAGTAACCTAGCAACATTAGCAACTAAAATTCCAAGTGTCGAAGGTTTAGTTAAAATCATCGAGGATGCGCTTGAACTGGATGTGCCCATGTCTATTCATGAGGGTGGCATGTTTAAACAAGGATATGATGCTAACCTTGATCAATGGATTAAACTTTCCTCCGGTGGCAAAGAGTGGATGCTTGCGTTTGAACAACAAGAACGCGCACGCACAGGGATTAAAAACTTAAAAGTAGGCTTTAATAAAGTGTTTGGTTATTTTATTGAAATTAGTAACGGTCAATTAAATAGTGTTGACCCTACTTGGGGTTATGAACGAAGACAAACATTGACCAACGGTGAGCGTTTTATCACATCGGAACTTAAAAATTTTGAACTGCAAATTTTAAATGCTGAAGAAAAACGTATCCAACTTGAATTTGAATTATTCACAAACTTACGAAAAACAATCGCAACCCAAACTACCACCATTCAACAAGCTGCTGAAGTCCTTGCCGAGCTTGATGTGCTTTTATCCTTAGCCAAAGTATCCTCTGATCATCAATGGATTCGTCCTGTTTTTCATCAGGAACACGCGGTGCATGTTGAAGGTGGTCGTCATCCCGTGATTGAAAAAGTCATGAAAGTATCTCGGTATGTTGATAATGATGTGAAGATACCCAGTGATGTTTCCGTTCTTTTAATTACGGGTCCAAACATGGGTGGTAAATCCACGTTCATGAGGCAATTATCCATCATGGTGGTGATGGCGCAAATGGGATGTTATGTGCCTGCTAAAGTTGCTAAGTTAATGGTGTTTGATCAAATCTTTACACGCATCGGCGCAAGCGACGATATTGTTTCTGGTCAGTCGACCTTCATGGTTGAAATGGCTGAAACCAATTACGCTTTACGTCATGCAACGAAACAATCGTTATTGGTGTTTGATGAAATCGGGCGTGGTACTTCGACTTATGACGGCATGGCGTTAGCAGAAGCCATCATTGAATACATTGCTCAAAACTTACAATGTAAAACACTCTTCTCCACGCACTATCATGAATTGACATCCATTCAAAAACGCTTGCCTTCAGTCCAGAATTTACAGGCTACTGTTAAAGAAGAAAAAGATCACATTACATTCCTTTATAAAATCACCCAAGGAAGTATGAATAAATCCTATGGCATTAACGTCGCTAAATTAGCCCAAATGCCTCCTTCAGTTCTTCAACGTGCGGAAACCATTCTTCTCCAACTCGAACAGCAACCTAAGAACCCATCCAACCCCGTATCAATACCCATCCAACCGCTCCCGCTTCCTCCTTGGATCCAAGATCTTCGAGCGCTTGATCCTCTTACTTTAAGTCCGATGGAAGCATTAGCGTTTTTAATTGAACTGAAGAAAAAAATATAACGATGAAAAAAATTAATTTATTAGATGCTCAATTGTCGAATATGATTGCCGCAGGTGAAGTCGTTGAAAGACCGAGCAGCGTCATCAAAGAACTGGTTGAAAATGCGATCGATGCGAAAGCCACGGTGATTGAAGTTTTCATCCATGATGCAGGTCGAACGTTGATGGAAGTCCTTGATAACGGTTCCGGCATGAGTAAAGAAGACGCCCTGCTTTCGATTCAACGTCATGCAACGAGTAAAATCCATAGTGCGTTTGATTTATTCAAAATCAAAACGTTAGGATTCCGTGGAGAAGCTCTCCCCTCGATTGCCTCAGTTTCGCTTTTGACGTTGACCACCAGTGATGGAACTGAAGGAACGACGTTAACGGTTGAGAATCATGAAGTAAAAGTTCAGTCATCGCCGCTCAAACAAGGGACCTATGTTTCGGTGAAAGAACTTTTTTATAATACGCCCGCGCGATTAAAATATTTAAAGTCAGATGCGATTGAAAATGCTTCGACCATTGAAACCATGATGCGCATCGCGTTAAGTCACCCTTCGATTGCTTTTTCATTAAGCATGGACGGAAAACTTCAATTTAAAACGACCGGTCGTGGTGATTTAAAAGAAGTCATTACGACGTTATATGGTTTATCCATTGCGCAAAAACTCATCCCGATTACAATGACTACTCCTGATTTTCAAATCACGGGTTTTTTAGGAAAACCTGAAATCGCAAAAAGTCATCGATATGGATTGATCACGTTATTAAATGGTCGAAGTGTTTACATGCCTAAAATCAATAAAACCATCATCGATGCTTACCATGGCTATTTACCAGTTTCACGTTTTCCAATGGTCTTTCTTTCCATGACCATGGATGCTTCCCTTGTTGACGTGAATGTTCACCCAACCAAAAAAGAAGTTCGATTATCCAAAGAAGCACATTTAATGGAAGCCTTATCGAAGGCGATTGCTAACAACTTACGTGCTACCCCATTGCCAAAAGAAATTATCACCCCGGATACCCCAGCGGTGTCTTATGAAAATCTTTCTCCGGCGATGGTTCAAGATCCTTTGTTTGAAGCCATGTCACTCTTCGATCAAAACGTCAGTGCTACGAAAACGACATTATCATTAACCGTTCTTGGTCAATTGGCATTGACCTATATTTTAGCTGAAGACGACCAGCAAGGACTTTATTTAATTGACCAACACGCGGCAGATGAACGAATCAATTATGAAAAGAATTTAGCACGTGCTCAATCCCAGCTTGATGTTTTTGAACCGATCATTCCCATTATGGTGGATTTAAAAAAAGCTGATTTACCTTTATGGAATGAACAAAAAAAAGAACAACTTGCTTCGATAGGGATAGTGTTATCGCCGTTTGGGGGTCTTTCCTTTAAAGTTGAAAGTCTTCCGATTTGGGCTCATCATCTTGATGGATATGCTTATGTGATATCCATGCTTGATCAAGTTCTTCATGGTGAACCTTTAACCCCAATAGCGTTTCGTGAATTAAGCATTGCCACAAGGTCGTGTAAGACTTCCATTAAAGCTAATGAACGTCTTTCCATTGAACAAATGCAAACGCTTGTTAATCGTTTGGTGTTGTGTGAGCAACCTTACCATTGTCCCCACGGTCGGCCAACCATCATTCATTTTGACCAAGATCAAATCGAAAAATGGTTTAATCGGACAGGGTTTTAGTATGGTGATTGTCATCGTCGGTCCAACCGGAAGTGGTAAAACATCGTTAGCGAAAACCATTGCACTTGCCACCCAAGCTCCCATTATGAACGCGGATGCTTATCAAGTTTATCAAGGGATGAATATCGGCACGAATAAAGACCTTTCTTTAATTGCCAATTTTAAGCATCATTTATTTGATGTCATCCAACCTTCTGCATCCTTTTCAGTCAAAGAGTATCAACATCTTGCCCGAGAAGTTATCGATGCTTATCCTGCCCAACAACCAATCATCATGGTTGGTGGAACAGGGCTTTATATTAAAGCGACTTTATATGACTTTCAATTTTTAGAGCACGCCCCTTTATTAGACATGGATCTTTCGGCGGAAGAAGCTTATGCTCAACTTTTAAAAGTGGATCCAGCATCTGCCCAAAAAATTCACCCGCAAAACTCAAGAAGAGTCTTGCGAGCGCTCGCCATTTTTAACGCAACAGGTCAAACTAAATCTTCAATTGAAGCACAACAGGATAAAAAACTTTTGTATGAGGCTGTCGTGATTGGTTTAGATCGTCCACGTGACGAACTTTATCGCCGCATCGATGCACGTGTTTTTGCCATGGTGAATCAAGGATTGATTGAAGAAGTTCGAACATTAAAAAACTTGTATGGCAATGCAACCTTGGCTTTTCAAGCCATCGGTTATAAAGAAGTTTTGCAGCATCTTGAAGGTCGCCTCACGAAGGCAGAAATGATTGCTGCGATTCAATTAGCCACAAGGCGATATGCAAAACGGCAATGGACGTATTTTAAACACCAGCTCCCGACGCGCTGGTTTGCAGATGAAGATTCCGCTATGGTATGGTTAAAGAAAAATTATGGACACGTCTTCGCTTAAACTGCTTGATGTCGTTGAAATGAAAAAAGAACATCCATGTGAAAAGCGTTCACATTTTTTCAAAGTGGTTCGCTTAGGCGCGGATAT
>JBIIRB010000015.1:0-16204 GCA_044341785.1 Bacilli bacterium
ATAGAGAATCGGTTCAGAGCCGGAAAAATTAAGCTTTCGAATCATCGGTTTGGCCTAGTTGGTTTTGCGATGCACGGGGTAATTGATTGACCACCGCTAAGGGGAGAAACTCCACATGACGCGTTGCACTTTCTAATTTGATCATACGCGATAAGACATTCATGGAAACGATCCGATAGATTTCATGATTATACGTATACCGTGTACCAATCTTTGGCATTTCTGCTCGCAATTCACTGTACATATCATCTTCATATTTCAAGCAACAAAGGAGTTTGCCACAATGACCAGTAAGTTTTGGAATATTCAAGGTAAGCATTTGATTCTTCGCTCGTGAAATCGAGATATTATCAAATTCATTTAAGAAGGTCGTGCAGCATAAAGGCAATCCACAAATCCCAATACCACCATGCATTTTCGCGCGATCACGAGCACCGACTTGCTTCAGTTCGATGCGGGTATGATAACGGGTTGCTAACGTTTTTAATAAATCACGAAAATCGACTCGTTCTTCACTAACGAATGAAAAAATCAGTTTACTGCGATCAAATAAATATTCAACCGTAATCAAATCCATGTCTAAGTGAAGGTCTTTGATTTTACCTTTAGCAAATTGAAACGCCTCTTTTTCGTCAAGTTTGTTTTTAGCGTGTTGATTTAAGTCTTGCTCCGTGGCGATGCGTAATATTTTTTGATAATGATAGGTGGCTTCATTTTGAAGAAGGGCTTTAGGGAGTTTTTCAATCGTACCCATTTCTTGGCCGCGATGCGTTTCTGTTAAGACTAATTGTTGTTTCTTGACTTCTATGACGGACGATAAAAAATAGTAGGGTCGTACCATATGGGGGAAGGAAACACCGATTAACACTTGTGTGTTTGGTTCCATATTATTCTCCTAAAAATGATTGATGGATACGTTCTAGAATCAGCGCAGGAAGGACGTTCATATCAATCAAATGCCTTAATTCAAGCACATACTTTAAATGGGATTCTAATCGTTTAGCATGGTGACTTAAGTTCTCTATTATTTTACCATAGGATGTTAAAATCGTTTCTTTATTTAATTGAACGTGAATGGCTTCTTGAATGAAGTGGACATAAAAATCAATCCACTTTTTTAAATCATCTTGATTGGTCATTTGCTCAAGGGATTGACTACGTAATAAGTAGCCAGCTTTTTCAAGATCAAGGGGTAAAACTTCCACATAGTCTTTGACTAAGGTTTTGATGGCTTGATAAACTTCATCACTGGCAACATCTTTTAAGCGGTGAGCATCAACATAAAAAAAACTTAATAACTGAGCATCCTCAATATCAACTTGTAATTTGATGGCTTCATTAATGACTAAGTTTTGATCGGTTGCCTTTAATGCAATCAATTGCGATCGTGAAAGGATGGTGGGTAATACTTGATCGACATTTTCCGTCGTGAGAATTGCGTAAATTTCGATGTTGGGTTCTTCTAAAAACTTGAGTAAAGATTGAATGGCTTCAGGCGTAATATGTTCAATCAAATGAATAATATAAATCAATTTGCCACTGGTTTCTAACGCAGTCATCGATAACGTCGACTCTAAATTCAAGACATCCTCTTTTTTAATCAACGCTTGTTCGCCATCCAGGATGTGAAGATCAGCAAAGTTATTGGCTTGAATGCGGACACAGTGATTGCAAACAAGATCCGCAAAAGGTTTGGGATGTAAACAAACCATCGACTGCGCTAAAAAGAGGGCTATCTCTTTTAAAGGCATGCCTTCTTCGCCAACCAGCATATACGCATGCGATAAACGATTTTTCTTCAATGCTTGAAAAAAAGTTTGATAGACAATCGGTTGTTGATCTTGAATATAGGCTAAAACATTCATGACTTCTTAATTTTATTGACGATGACTTGATAAGCTTCTTTTAACACCTTGTCAAACGTAGCAGAGGCATCAAGGATGACAAACCGCTTCGGATATTGTTTGGCAAGGCTTAAAAAGGTTGATCGAACTTTTTGATGGAAAGATAATTTTTCTAAGTCTAAACGATTCACTTCGCGTTTTCTTGAAGCGTTAATGCGTTCAAGTCCAACTTCAGGAGCAATATCAAATAGTACCGTTAAGTCGGGAAAAACGCCTTCAGTGGCAAATAAATTAATGTTAAGGATGGCTTCAACGCCGAGCTCACGACCGCCACCTTGATAAGCTAAGGATGAATCGATAAATCGATCACATAAAACAATATTGCCTTGTTGAATGTTCGGCCATACTTTTTCCACGAGATGTTGACGACGGCTGGCTGCGTAGAGTAAGGCTTCCGCACGGGCATCAAGCGCGGTGTTTTTTTTATCTAATATAATGGCACGAATCGCCTCAGCGATGGGGGTTCCACCGGGTTCACGCGTATATACAATCGGAAAACCTTCTTTTCTTAAACGTTCCACCACGGCATTCATGACGGAAGTTTTGCCAGAACCTTCTGGACCTTCGATTGAAATAAACATTAGGAACCTCCTTTAACTTTGGTCCGCCCACTTAATGCTTTTGAAAGGGTCACGGAGTCAGCATAGTCTAAATGCCCTCCCATAGGAAGACCATAGGCTAAACGAGATAACGTGATCGAAAACTTTTCTAGAATTTTAGTTAAATATAACGATGTCGTTTCTCCTTCAAGGGTAGGATTGGTAGCAAGAACAATTTCTTTGATGCCTTCTTTTTTAATACGCGCGAGGAGTGAATCGATGTTGAGTTGATCAGGACCTATTCCTTTTTGGGGTGATAAAACACCATGTAAAACATGATAAATGACGTTCGATTGTTCAATTTTTTCAAACGCAAAAACGTCTTTTGGATAACTGACAACGATGCATACTTGATGGGAACGTTCGGATGATGAACATATTTCACAAGTAGGTTGTTCGGTATAAAGACCACAAATTGGACAAGGCTTAATGCCGTCTTTCACTTGTAATAAAATTTCCGCAAACGATTGAATATGTTCTTGGCTAAGTCCGAGGATAGAATACGCCATGCGTTCAGCCGATTTTTGTCCAATACCAGGAAGTTGATGGAACGCTTCCGTCAGACGAACCAGTAATTTTAAATCTTTCATGTTGAAACCCAATTGGTAATTTGAATCGGCCCTTCTTGTTTATCCGGTAGTTTTTTGGCCTGTGCTAAATTCAAATAATATTTTTTGAGGCGGATCGCTTCATTGCGACTAATCGCATATACAACCACTTTTCTACCAAGCAACTGTTCAATGATGATTTGCATAGAAGTTTGATTGGTCACATTGTTGATTTTATCGATATGGATAGGGAGATTGCATTCAAGAATGAGGATTTTTTTCGTCAAGACATACGGCATTGCTTCGCGTAAAACTGAAGCGAATTTTCCAACTTTTTCATCGAGCGCAAAACCATCAAGCATCGTCCATTTTGCTTGCAAACCGTTTTTGTCATCTTTTAATCCAGTCATCATCACTTGAATGACATCATCATCTTGTAATGATATTTTTTCACCTTGACTCACAAATTCTCCTACTGCAAAATCGATCGGTTTGGTGGGTGATAAAGGTTTTTCAAAAATAGAAACTTCCTGCGGCATGGATGGTTTGGATTGGAGCGATTTGGCGTTCATGTCTTTCATTTTTTGGGAAAAGTCTAAAAAAGTAATTTCGATGTAGGTTCGAGTGGATGTCGCGGATTTCAACTGGGTTTGTAAGTGCATCATCCATTGGATGAGTGTTGATACAAGATGGTAGTCAATCAATTCTAGGATATGATTGACCTCATCCACGGTTAATAAATTTAATAAATCTTGATTTTGGGTTCTTAAATAGACCAGAACATCTTTTAAGAGTTGAATCAAATCATCCACTAAGCGTTTTAAATCAACGCCAGCGGATTCAAAACCTTGGATTTGGGTCAAAAGTTTTTCGTTTTCGCCAAGCGCAATCATCGTTAGTAAATCAATTTTATTGGTGATCGAGATTAAACCAAACAAATCCAATAGATGTTTTTCTTCAATATGATTACCGGCATAAGCGATGATTTGATCAAGCATTGATAAAGCGTCTCGGACTCCACCGTCGGCTAAATGAATGAGCCATTGTAAGGCTCGCTCCTCGTAAGTGACTTTTTCTTTTTTTAAAATTTCTACCAAACGAACATAAATATCACTGGTTGAAACTTTGGCAAAATCATAACGTTGGCAGCGCGACAATATCGTTGGAATAATCTTATGGGGATCAGTGGTCGCTAATACAAAAATCACATGAGCAGGTGGTTCTTCAAGTGTTTTTAATAAGGCATTAAAAGCACCCGATGTCATCATATGGACTTCGTCGATGATGTACACCTTGTAGACACCTTTAATCGGAGAATATTTAACTTTTTCAATGAGATCGCGAACTTCATCAACACCGTTATTGCTAGCCGCATCGATTTCAAGGACATCGGGGTGCGCATTATCGTTAATGCCTTTACAGTTACTACATTGATTACATTGGTGGCCGATACCTTGTTCACAATTAAGCGCTTTGGCAAACAACTTGGCCATGGTGGTTTTACCGGTTCCACGGGGTCCAGTGAATAAATAAGCATGGGAAAGTTTATTCAAGTTAAGCGCATTTCTTAACGTTTGAATGATTTGTTGTTGTCCTGCCACTTCTTCAAAAGTGAAAGGGCGATAAGTACGGTATAGTGCTTTATATGGCATAAATGACCATCATCATTATACAAAATATTCCTCATGAATTAAACCAAATGTCGATAGGTAAAAAGCTTAAAAATTGCCTTTTTTATCTTCGAAAAATGTGCTAAAATACGAAGGATTATGTTAGAAATCAATTTAAAAAATCGCTTAATCGCGATGGAAGCTCGTTTACAAACCATAGATGGAGAATTACTTAAAGAATCCGTGTTAAAAGATACACGTCTTTTCCGTGATTTATCAAAAGAACGTTCTCAAGTTGAACCAGTGGTTGAAGCGTTCCTTAGCATCCTTAAAATAGAAAAAGATATCCAAGAAGCCCAACTTATGAAAGAAGATAGTGATCCGGAACTTGCCTTATTAGGCAAAACCGAATGGGAACGATTGCTTCAAGAAGAAACGACGTTACTCGAAAAAATTAAATTCCTCCTTATTCCTAAGGACCCGAATGATGAAAAGAACATTGTGGTGGAAATTCGTGGTGCTGCCGGTGGCGAAGAAGCTTATATTTTCGCCAACGATATTTTTAGAATGTACACCAAATACGCTGAAGCCAATGGGTGGAAAGTTCAAATGATTTCAGAAGGAACGACCTCTACCATTCAATTTATGATCAAGGGTGAAGGCGCTTATTCTAAATTAAAATTCGAAAGTGGTGCTCATCGCGTGCAACGCGTTCCTGCCACAGAAGGTTCAGGACGAATCCATACCTCTACAGCTACGGTGCTCGTCATGCCTGAAGTCGAAGAAGTCGATATCACCATCAACACGAATGATTTACAAGTGGATACGTATCGTTCTAGTGGAGCGGGTGGCCAAAACGTGAATAAAACCGAATCGGCGATTCGCATCACGCATATCCCAACAGGGCTTGTGGTTTCTTGCCAAATTGAAAAATCACAAATTCAAAACCGTGAAACGGCGATGAAAATGTTGCGTGCTAAGTTATTAGCGTTTAAACAAGCCGAAATTGATGAAAAAGTCGGTAATGAACGAAAATTAAAAGTAGGAACGGGTGAACGTTCTGAAAAAATAAGAACGTATAACTATCCCCAAAATCGCGTTACCGATCACCGCATTGGTTTTACGATTCAACAACTCGATCGTGTGATGGAAGGGCAGTTAGACAACATCATTGAAGCGCTTGTTCATTTCGACCAAGAATCGAAACTTTTAGGGAATTCATGACGATTGCGGAAGCGTATCAACACGCATTCAACCTTGGTAAGGTCGATGATTTTTCCATTCGTGAATGGTTACGCTATCTTCATGGTTTGTCTTCCATGTCGGAACTCGTGATGCATTTTGACAAACCGCTCAAAGATCACGATCGATTTCTTCAAGGGCTGTTGCAATTGGAAAAGGGAATGCCGGTGGCTTATTTAATTCAAGAAACGTCCTTCATGGGCATGAACCTTTATGTTGATCCCCGTGTGCTCATTCCTCGTCCTGAAACCGAAGAATTGATTGCGTTAACGGTTAAACTCATGAAGCAATGGAATATTGCTCCAACCGCTTTCCTCGATTTAGGCACGGGCAGTGGGGCGATTGCTTTGGCTTGTAAAAAGTTTTTTCCAGACGCTTTCGTCATGGGTATTGATCTTAGTGAGCAAGCGCTGAACGTGGCCAAGAAAAATGCTGAGCGGTTAAAACTTGATGTGATTTGGAAACAAAGTGATTGGTTTTCCAAGATTGAGCGTTCCTTTCGCTTCCCAGTCATCCTTGGGAATCCACCTTACATCGACGCTCAGGCAACGATTGATCCTTCAGTTTGGCAATATGAGCCTCATGAGGCTCTAATTGCTTCTCCACCCACGAAGCATTATCAAACGATGATTGTTGAAGGCTTATCCTATCTCATTCGTCCAGGATTAATGGTGTTTGAAATTGCCCCCGATCTTCAACCCGCGCTCACCGATTTCGTTCAAGCCATTTCAGAAATTCATCAATTTGGATTCGAGAAAGATGTTAATCTTAAGACACGAATGCTTTGGATTTTAGTAAAATAATGACAGGAGAACTTATGAAAATCATCCTTGCGAGTGATCACGCTGGATTTGCCATTAAACAAACTTTAAAGCAACACTTATCACTTCAACCTTATCAGGTGGTGGATGGGGGTACCTTTGATGAAGGGAGCTGTCATTACCCTACGTATGCCTTTCTGGCGGGCGAAGCGGTAGCAAAAAAAGAAGTTGAGTTTGGCATCATCATTTGTGGTTCTGGCATTGGAATATCCATTGCAGCGAATAAGGTTAAAGGAGTTCGCGCGGCAGTGGGTTACCACGATGAAGCGGTTCGTAAATCCCGAGAGGATAATGACGCGAACATGATTGCTTTTGGTGCCCGTTACATGAATGTTGAAGATATGATTCGTCGCATTAAGATTTTTCTAACCACCCCTTATTTAAAAGGTCGTCATGAATCGCGTGTGGATTTGATCACGGATTACGAAAAAAAGCATTTTAAATAAACATTCAGTCAAAACCGTTTCTATTAACAAGTATGGAAACGGTTTTTATTTGTCCTGTTTGTCACAACCAAGATGCCCGTTATTTAGGTTTTCGCCAAGGTCGTCGGTATTGTCGACGATGTTTACCCTTTCACGGTGAAACACGATTAGATATTCAAAAAGAACCGGTTTTAGCGCCATTAGATTTGAAGTATGAATTAACCGAGCAACAAAAACAGATTTCACAAAAAATTATTGAATGTTATCATCGTAAACAATCCGTACTCATTGATGCCGTCACGGGTTCAGGAAAAACGGAAATCGTCTTAGGATTAATTCAAGTTGTTTTGGCTCAAAAACAACGCATTGCGTTTGTGGTGCCTCGCAAAGATGTCGTTATTGAACTGTTTCATCGTTTTCAATCTGTATTCCCAACGCTAAGCATGCAAGCTCTATATGGTGGACAAATCCTAGATAAAAATCATGATTTTTACGTGATGACAACCCATCAAGTTTATCAATTCCATCATCAATTTGATGCGATGATTTTGGATGAATCCGATGCTTTTCCATATGAAGGAAATCCCGTTTTACATGCGCTTTTTCTTCGGGCAAGCAAAGGTTTTTTTGTGTTGATGTCTGCGACATTTTCTTCCGATTTTCTGTCTCAATCTCAACAGCAAGGATGGGCGGTTTTTCAGTTATTCAAACGTTATCACGGCCACCCGTTACCGATTCCTCAAATCACCTATTGTCCGAAATTATTGCAATGGTTCGTGGTGGTGCATTGGATTGAAACTTTTCAAAAGTTAAACAAACAAGTACTCGTATTTGTTCCAACCACGGCGATGGCTGAATCGTTATTCTTTATACTTAAGTGGTTTTTGCCACACGGATCATTCGCGCATTCCCATTCCTTTCATCGTGATCGGAATGTTCAGCTTTTCAAAGACAAGAAATTGAAATATCTCATCGCGACTTCGATCTTAGAACGTGGCATTACATTAAAACACTTACAAGTCATCATTGTTCAAAGCGATCATCCATTGATGGATGAAAAAACCCTCATTCAAATGGCAGGAAGAGTAGGAAGGAAAATTGATGCACCTGAAGGAAAAGTTATCTATCTTGCTGAAATCCTTACCGAAAGTATGGAAAAGAGCATTCAACGCATACGACACGCCAATGCATCTTTGTAAGGTGTGTTTTAAACCGATCAAGCACGAATCCATTTTTGAACTTTTATATCCGAAACCAACTTTGTGTCAATCGTGTTTTAGAAAAACGAAGGTGCTCGATGCTATGTTACTTTTTCACCATTTAAATATTTGGTTTTTATTCGATTATGATTCCACGATTCGCCAATGGTTGTTTCAATATAAAGGGCTTTATGATGTTGAATTACAGTCTGTCTTTTTGGAACGTTTTATTCATTTGATTAAACTTAAATTTCCTTCTTATCTTTTCATTCCAGCACCAAGTTCATCTGAGGATGATGCGTTAAGAGGATTTGCGCATTTACCTGCAATGTTAGATTATTTCAAACTTCCATGGTTACCGCTCATGCACAAGAAGAGCAACTTTAAACAATCCGAACTTAGTTTGGAAGAACGTCAACAAGTGAAAAGTAAACTTGAAATTACAAAAGGGTCTTTAGTCAGGCATCGCCGAATTGTCCTGGTGGATGACGTCTTCACATCCGGTTCAACCTTGTTAGCGATGCGTGATTTAATTCTTCCTTATCAACCGCAAGTCGTGAAAGGTCTCGTCATCGCTAAAAATCAAAAGAATTCTTTTTGGAAATGAGGCATGACAATGTTATGATAAGAAAGGACAAAATATAAACAATTATGGGTTTCATTGAACGATTATTTCGCGTGGAAGAACGTGAACTTGCAAAATTAAAAAAACAGGCTGATCAGGTCATTGCTTTTGCTGATGAAATGAAAGCCTTAAGCGATGACGAGCTTAAAGCCAAAACGCCTTATTTTAAAAAGTTATTAGCTGAAGGTAAAACGTTAGAAGATATTCAATATGAAGCTTTTGCTGTTGCCCGAGAAGCGGCGACAAGAACGTTAAAAATGACACCATTTCCTGTGCAAATCATTGGTGCATTGGTCCTTCATGGGGGCAATGTGGCTGAAATGAAAACAGGTGAAGGTAAAACACTCACCGCAACGATGGCGGTTTACCTCAATGCACTCGCTGGCAAAGGTGTGCATGTGGTTACTGTGAATGAATACTTAGCCAAACGTGACGCTGAATGGATGGGAAGTATTTATCGCTTCTTAGGATTAACCGTTGGCGTGAATTTGCGTGAAAAAGATTCCGCTTTAAAACAAGAAGCATTCTTATGTGATATCACCTATACCACCAACGCCGAAGTTGGCTTTGATTATTTACGTGATAACATGGCTTCCGATCTCAAAAAGCGTGTTTTAAGAGGCTTAGAATTTTCTGTGATTGATGAAGCGGACTCGATTTTAATCGATGAATCTAGAACGCCCCTCATTATCTCAGGAGGTGCGCGGAGTAATTTAGGCGAAATTAAATTGTTTGATTCCTTTGTGAAAATGCTCAAAAAAGATCAGCATTTTAAAATTGATGTCAAAACAAAAACATGCACGTTAAACGATGCCGGGGCATCGATGGCCGAAATGGCGTTTAAAATAAAAAATCTTTATTCACCCGAACACGGAGAAAAAGTGCATCGTATTCATCAATCTTTAAAAGCTAATTTCATCATGCAACGCAATGTCGACTATCTGATTGACCCCGACAATAATGTTCAAATCATTGATCAATTTACAGGTCGTATTCTCAAAGGACGTGAATTTTCTGATGGATTACATCAAGCGATTCAAGCTAAAGAAAATGCAAAATTCCGTGCTGAAACCATCACGATGGCAACAGTAACGTATCAAAACTTTTTCCGGTTGTATAAAAAGTTATCCGGGATGACGGGAACCGCAAAAACCGAAGAAGAAGAATTCCAAAAGATTTATAACATGAAAGTCACTTCGATTCCGACCAATGTGCGTGTCCTTCGTGACGATGCAGTGGATTATGTTTATGCCTCCAAGGCAGCGAAATTAAAAGCGATTGTGGCAGAGGTTAAACGCCGCTATGCATTACGGCAGCCCATCTTAATTGGGACCACCTCGGTTGAATCCTCAGAAGAAATGCATGTCCTTTTGAACCAAGAACAAATCCCTCATTTCGTGCTTAACGCAAAAAATAACGAATCAGAAGCGGAAATTGTCCGTAAAGCTGGTGAAGCGGGATCAGTGACCATTGCCACCAACATGGCCGGTCGTGGAACGGATATTAAATTAGGAAAAGGTGTTGTTGAATTAGGTGGTTTGTGTGTCATTGGTACCGAACGCCATGAAGCACGTCGTATTGATAATCAGCTACGCGGCCGTTCTGGTCGTCAAGGTGATCCGGGTTTCTCACGATTCTATGTCTCATTAGATGACGAACTGATGGTGCGTTTCGGATCATCCAATTTAAAAAATTTCTTTAAATCGCTTGGCGACAATCCGCTTGAAGAAAAACTCATCATGAACGCGATTACCTCTGCCCAAAAACGCATTGAAGGTCAAAACTTCGATGTGCGTAAAACGTTATTGGATTATGATAATGTCCTCGCCACACAACGCCAAACGATGTATGGCAAGCGCGATAAAATTTTATTAGCTCAAGACATCACCGATCTCATTCAAGACACGTTCCTCATGGCAGGTAAAGTCTTAGCCATCAAATCAATCAAACCAGAAGATCGTACGAAATCCATCGATGGCGCGTTACTTAAAAAGATTGCAGAACCAACCTTTATGCCGGTTGGAACGCTAGTTGAAGCCAGTTATACCGATAGCCCGCTCGATGAAGTTGCCGAAGATTTATCGATCATCATGTTGAAGCGTCTCAAACAAAAATTGAGTCCCTTTCCACCTGAAGTCGTCAAGACTTTACAACGGCAGCATTTACTCAGAATCATTGATATGAATTGGCCCCGCCATATTGATGCGATGGACCATTTACGACAAGGCATCAATTTACGGTCCTATGGACAGTCCAATCCGATCCAAGAATATGTTGCAGAAGGTCTAAAAATGTTCCACGAACTCAATGAGAAAATTGCCATCGACTTTGTATCCACGTTGTTGAACGCTAACATTGAGATGAAACAAGCCCCAGCCCCTCAAGAAAAGCCAGTCATTGATACAACCAAACCAACGCCACCGGAAGAAAAGTAGATTAAACATGGATCTCACACAATTAAAAAACGAGTTAAATGGTTTGTTGATTTTAATTCAACAAGTCAGTGATTCTCTTTGACCTGTCTACATTAAAACAACTCATTACGGAAGACGAAACCTTGATTGAACAACCTGGTTTTTGGAATGATCAACGTGGAGCTAAAAGTGTCATTGCTCGATTAAATAAGCACAAAAAACGCCTTGATCATTTTCAAACGATTCAACAAAATTTTCAATCGCTCCAAGATTTAATTTCATTAGGAGAACTGGATTTAGATCTTTTAAAGGAAGCAGAAAAAGAGTTTCTTCATATTCAAAAACTCACCCTCGATTTAAGGCAAAGTATTTTTTTCAGTGGCGAGTTTGATGGGCTGAATGCCCTCTTAGAAATTCACCCTGGCGCGGGTGGTACTGAATCGCATGATTGGGCGAATATGCTTTATCGGATGTATGTCCGTTATGCCGAACAACGCGGTTATAAAATCAAAATGGTCGACTATCAAGCAGGCGAAGAAGCGGGAATTAAATCGGTAACCATGCTCATCCAAGGTGAAAACGCGTATGGATTGTTGAAATCCGAAAAAGGTGTCCATCGCTTAGTCCGTATTTCACCTTTTGATGCGAATGACAGACGCCATACTTCGTTTGCGTCCGTGAATGTCATTCCTGAAATCATTGAAGACGTTGACATCGATATCCTCGATAAAGATATTAGGATTGATACGTATCGTTCGGGTGGCGCGGGTGGACAGAATGTAAATAAGGTTGAGTCTGCGGTTCGCATTACGCATCTTCCTACTGGGCTAGTTGCATCATGTCAAATTGAACGGAGCCAACTGCAAAACAAAGCAATGGCGATGCAAATGTTAAAAGCCCAACTGTATCAACGTAAGATTGAAGCCAAACAAGAAAGTTTAAATCAAATCATTGGTGAGCAAAAAGACATTGAATGGGGTTCGCAAATTCGTTCATACGTCTTTCAACCGTATACCTTGGTCAAAGATCATCGGACCGATTATAGTGAAGGGGATGTCAATGGGATCATGGATGGTCGTATTGATGGATTTATTCAGTCGTTTTTAGAAGCGGAGGCTCAATCGCATGTTAAAAAAAAGAATTAGAGCTTGGTCGATTATTATTTTTGGTTCAACCTTAATGGCGTTTAGTAACGTTTTTTTCTTTGCTCCCTTAAACATTGTGAGTGGTGGAACAGCCGGTGTGGCAATTGTTTTATTAGGATTGTTTCAAATACCGATTGATCTGACCGTGTTTGTGATGGTTTGGGGGTTATTAATTTTAGGTTATTTTTTACTTGGTAAACGTTTTACAATCAACACCATTCTCGCCAGTGTGGTGTATCCCCTCGCCGTGTTTGTTTTTTTACGGTTTTTTCCAGACAACGTGATTGGATTTAATCCAGAAGAAGAAACCCATAAATTATTAGCTTCGCTATTTGGGGGTGCCTTAGCAGGCATTGGAGTTGGCATGACTTTCCTCGTTGGAGGTTCTACGGGTGGTGTGGATGTCATCATCTTGTCGATGAAAAAATATTTTGATATTAAAAGTTCGATCGGTGCTTTAATCATCGATGGTGCTGTCATTATCTTGGGCATGGTGTTCGTTGGTGTGCTAAGTGGACTGTATGGCATCATTGCCGCCATCGCGTCTGCCGCACTCATTGAATTTTTGTTAATTGGTTCGTCTTCTACCTATCAAGCCACCATCATTTCAAAAAAATATGAGGCCATTAATGAGTTTATATTAAAGAAAATGGAACGTGGATCTACATTAATTAAAGCAACGGGTAGTTATACAAAAACTGAAATGCAAATGATCCAAGTAGCCTTTGATCGTAAAGATTTTGCCCGCCTTAGAAATAAAATTGCGGAAATTGATCCAAAAGCGTTTGCTATTTTTACTAAAATTCAATCCATTAATGGTGAAGGTTTTTCGCCCTTCAAAGAGGAAGAATGAGCACCCTTTTTCAACTCACATCTCCTTATCAACCTACCGGGGATCAGCCTTTAGCGATTGAAAAATTGATTCAAGGTTTACAAGATCAAAAACCCTGGCAAGTGCTTTTGGGTGCAACCGGAACTGGCAAAACGTTTACGATGGCGAATGTGATTCAACGGGTTCAACGCCCGACACTAGTTCTCGTTCATAATAAAACGCTCGCGGGTCAATTGTATTCAGAATTTAAAGAACTTTTTCCGCATAATCGTGTGGAGTATTTTGTCTCTAATTTTGATTTTTATCAACCTGAAGCGTATATGCCAAAAACGGATACGTATATTGAAAAAGACGCTGTGATGAATGATGAAATCGAAATGCTAAGAACGAGCGCAATCAATTCTGTTCTCGAACGTCGCGATACGATTGTTGTAGCGTCAGTGGCTTCCATCTATGGTCTGTCAGATCCCAAGGAATATACGCAACTCGTCTTTCAACTTCGTGTGGGTGAAACCATTGATCGAAAAGTATTTTTTAAACGGCTCATTGATGCTCAATACAAACGTAATAATTTAGATTTAGCCCCCGGTAGTTTTCGTGTGCGCGGCGATATCATCGAAATTGTGCCGCCAACTTCGGATAAGTTTGCTTTAAAGATTGATACGTTTGGTGATGAGATTGAACGGATGGTGGCGATCGATCCTTTAACGGGTGAGGTCAAACACGCTTATCAAACCTATCCGATTTATCCTGCGTATACGCACACATCCACGCGTGAACGTACCTTAAAAGCATGTGATGCGATTTATCAAGAAATGGTCACCCGTGTTGCCGAGTTTAGAACCAACCAACAACTCTTAGAAGCCCAACGGCTTGAAATGCGAACCAAACAAGATATTGAGAGTTTACAAGAGTTTGGTACGTGTCCAGGAATAGAAAATTATTCGCGTCATATTGATGGAAGAAAACCAGGAGAACGTCCTTTTTGCTTGATGGATTATTTTCCGAAAGATTTTCTGATGATTGTGGATGAATCTCATGTGAGTTTGCCTCAAGTCAAAGGGATGTACAACGGGGATCGTGCTCGTAAAGAGACGCTCGTCCAATATGGATTTCGTTTACCTTCAGCGTTAGATAATCGCCCCCTGAAGTTTGAAGAATTTGAACGGATTTTACCCACGGTAGTTTGTACTTCAGCCACACCCGGGGATTATGAATTGAATCAAACCCAACACCAAGTTGTCCAACAAATCATTCGCCCGACCGGGTTGGTGGATCCTAAGATCATTGTCAAACCAACCTTAGGACAAATTGATGACATCATCTTTGAAATCAAAGAGCGCATCAAAAAAAATCAACGCACGATGATCATCACCTTAACCATTCAAATGGCAGAAGATTTAACTGCTTATTTAAAACAGCGTGATATCAATGTCATTTATATGCATTCGGAAACCAAAACCTTAGAACGAACGAATATCATTTATCAATTTAGAAAAGGGAAATATGATGTCTTGGTGGGCATCAATTTATTGCGCGAAGGATTAGATATACCTGAAGTATCCCTGATTACGATTTTAGATGCCGATAAAGAAGGTTTTCTAAGAAGCGCGCGGTCGCTCATTCAAATCATCGGTCGTGCGGCTCGCAATGTGGATGGGCAAGTCATCATGTATGCCGACCATATGACCCGTTCCATGAATGAAGCCATCCAAGAAACGAATCGCAGACGAACCATTCAAGAAAACTACAATCAAAAGCATGGCATCACCCCCAAGACAATTAAAAAAGAGATTTACGCCCCAATTAAAAACATCGATGTGAAAGCCGTGAACATCAAAGACGGTTCCAAAACGAGTCGCACGGAAATCATGGCGCGCATTGCTGAACTCGAAAAACAGATGAAACAAGCTGCTAAAAACTTTGATTTTGAATACGCTGCCGAGCTACGTGACATCATCTTTGAATTGAAAGAACAAGCCAAAGCGTAACTTCTTTTTGAAATTTACGTGTAAAATCGGTATGATAAGAAAGATAGAAGGTACACAACCATGGAATTATTAGACATTATATTCTTAGGCGTCTCGGTCATTATTATCATTTTAGCTTTGTTACAAGGTGGAAAATCCGAAGGTGCCTCGGGAGCGATTACCGGTACAGGAATGAATGTATTTGTTAAAACCAAAGAACGCGGTGCTGAACTCATCATCTCGCGATTAACGTTAGGGTTTGCGATTTTATTTTTCTTCTTTGCGTTGATGATCAACGCATTAGCGTAACTTCTAAAAAATTAAGTCTTTCTACCGAAAAGTTTTTTTTATTCAAATCACATGATGACCATGAAAGATTATGTGGCTTTAGAAAAAGCCACCTTAAAAACATTTGCGACCGGTTTGCCTATCAAACCGCATTTGGTCATCATTCAAGCTAATGATAATGAAGGATCCAATATTTATATCAAAGGTAAAATTTCCGATTGCGCTGAAGTCGGTTTTTTAGCTACCCATATTAAGTTACCGGTTTCCACAACGCAAGACCAACTGATTCGCCTCATTGAACAGTATAATCAAGATCCTGCGGTGCATGGTGTCATCGTGCAAGTTCCGTTACCTTCCACGATTGATCAACAAGCGATTAAATTAGCCGTTTCTCCGTTAAAGGATGTGGATGGTTTTCATCCATTATCCCCCATGATTGCGTGTACTCCAAAAGGCATTGTGGATTATTTGAAGCACGAAGGTTTTAAACTTCAAGGTAAAAACGTCGTGGTGCTTGGACGTTCATACATTGTGGGTCGTCCTTTAGCAAAAATCATGGTCGATGAAAACGCGACCGTCACG
>JBIIRB010000099.1:0-2960 GCA_044341785.1 Bacilli bacterium
TCACAGCAACCACATCAAAAAATAACCTTATCGAACTTTACAATTCATCGGATGAAACCATTGATCTTCATGACATCACACTCGATTTTTATTCCAATGGATCCCAAGAGATGACCGCTCAGATTGCTTTGGATGGAACACTCTCACCATCGGCCTATTTTGTTTTAGGAAGCGCCAATACTGACATTCCTGCACATCTTGATCTTATGGATTATGTTCATCCCATTGGGATTTTACCTTTTAACGGTAATGACGCCATCCGGCTTGCCCAAGGCGAAAGAGTGATTGATGCGATGGGCATCAAAGGTTTTGATATTGATTATTCGACGAATCAAACGCTCATTCGATTAGGAGAAAAAGAAGACTATGTTCCTTCTGAAACGTATCAGCGTTTTAATTTCATCAGTTATTTACCTGATCAATTTCAATACATTAAAAATGATCTTCACGAAATCAAAAATTATGAGCAACTTTATGAAGGGCCGCAATTAGAGGCGCGATACGCTAGTTATCCTTTCATCCAAACCGGCACCACCAATATTGGTGGGGGTGGTTATGTTCAAACCACCAGTGGGTTTATAGCTGATGGTGATACTGCTTCTTTTGCCGCAACAGGATCGTTTGGTGGTGGATCGGTTCGTTATTATTATTTGAATACTCCAGAAGTGAACGGTAGTTATGTTCAAGCCGAACCTTGGGGTTATGTGGCGAGCAAATACAATAAAGAATTCATCATGAAAAATGCTTTGCAATCGACGTTTCATGTGCAATCCATCATGGGTGGGGCATTAAAAGAAGTGAATAATCGCTCATTAGGGTTAATCTGGGTGAATGGTTATCTAGCACAGTTTTTAATCGTCCGTGAAGGACTGTCAGAAGATGTGAGTACAACCTATTCTTCCGTTGATTTAAATCATTCTTATCAAGGTGTTCCCTATCTTTATTTTTTACAATTTGCCGAGCATCAAGCCAAGCTAAATGGTTGGGGCACTAAAGGTTTTCCTAGTAATCCAGATGGAGAAAAATCACCTGATTGGAATTATTCTGCAGGTGGTGGTGTCGGTGCGTTGGCCACTGAAAACCCTGTTTGGCAACCTCACATCCCATTACCTTGGAATTAAAAAATCTTGCCTTGTTGTGCCTTGAAACGAGCTCATTTTTGTATTATGATGACTAAGCGTTCATGCACCATTAGCTCAGTTGGTAGAGCAGCTGACTCTTAATCAGCGGGTCATAGGTTCAAGTCCTATATGGTGTACCATGATCATTTCCCCCGCAAGGGGGTTTTTATTTTGATTTTGGACAAAACCTCTAAATAAGCTACAATAATTCTATGAGTGTTTCTTTACCCTTATTAAAAAAAATTGTTTTGCAATTAAAAAAGACCAATCAAAAATACATCACGGTTGATGATTTAAGTCAGCAACTTGGCATTTATCCGGAGAAGATTTCCGAAGTCATTGCTTTTTTTAACCCCCTCATTTTAATGGATATGACAAGCAATTTACGTGATAACCTCACAGACATGGACAACTATCTTACGACAAAAATTCAGCCTAAAGAAATGAAGAAAACCAAACGAATCCGTTTCGATATCAAAGCTTATAAATCCATGCTTGATTATCTTTATCAGCATTTGACCATTGATGGCATCCTCGACAAAACGCGCCAGTTAACGATTGCGGAACTCAAGATCATTAAAAAGATCATTAACGAAGAAATAAAATCCAAAAAGCCCACGAAATAAAAGCGCTTACATTTAAACGATAGTTTTTGGCATCTTATAGGTGGTGGCTTTTTCGCCACTTATACTTAAAGTATCAAGAGAAGAGGTTTAAATGCCAACAATAACCAAGTTATCGATTGATGGTAATACGGCAGCTGCATTAGCCTCGTATAATTTTACTGAATTTGCAGGTATTTATCCTATAACACCGTCCACGCCCATGGCCGAGTTATTCGATATTTATGCCTCACAAGGAAAACTAAATTATTTTGGTAGTCGTGGTCGCGTGGTTGAAATGCAATCCGAGGGTGGTGCTGCTGGCGCGGTTCATGGTGCTCTACAAGCAGGAACATTTTCCACCACCTATACCGCCTCACAAGGCTTGTTGCTCATGATTCCTAATATTTATAAATGGGTGGGTGAATTATTACCTGCGGTCATTCATGTGGCGGCCCGTAGTTTGGCCACTCGTTCATTGTCAATCTTTGGCGACCATCAAGATATTTATGCTGTTCGGCAAACAGGAGCAACGATGCTTGCTTCGCATTCGGTTCAGGAAGTTGCTGACCTTGCACCCGTTGCGCATTTACTCGCGATTGCTTCTGAAACACCGGTGATTCATTTCTTTGATGGATTTAGAACATCGCATGAAATTCAATCCATTGAACTCCTGGATGATGCATCATGGAAAGCATTAATCCCCCAAGACAAAGTAAAAAAATTCCGTGCTCGTGCGTTGAATCCTCATGGCCACGCGGTCACGCGAGGCGGTGCTGAAAATGGTGATATTTATTTTCAAGGACGCGAGGCTCAAAATCAACATTATCAAGAAGTAGTTAAACATGCGGTGCATTACTTTGATCAAGCCTCTACATTAACCGGTAGACATTATGCTCCCTTTACGTATGTTGGCCATCCGGAAGCCGAACATGTCATCATCGCGATGGGCTCGGTGACGGAAACGATTCAAGAAGTGCTTGAAGTTCTCGTCAAGCAAGGTCATAAAGTTGGATTAGTAAAAGTGCATTTGTATCGCCCATTTGTCGCGCAATATCTGGATCAAGTGCTGCCAAAAACAGTCAAACGTATCGCAGTTTTAGATCGGACTAAAGAAATAGGTGCTCCTGGTGAACCGTTATACCTGGATGTGGTTTCTTCTTTAAATCAGTTAGGGCGTAAGATGGACTATATTGTGGGTGGTCGCTATGGATTATCTTCAAAAGATACCGGTCCA
>JBIIRB010000069.1:0-4489 GCA_044341785.1 Bacilli bacterium
GGCAGGATAACCGTTAAGATTGTGTAAGGTTTCTCTCCTTGAATTGACAGGCAAAATAACCTTTCTCATAATGAAGATATGAAATACATCATGATTGGCATTGCTGGTGGAACCGCTTCAGGCAAAACAACGTTAGCGCGAAAAATTCATGAGCAAAGTGGAACCGCGAACACGGTCATCATCAAAATGGATGACTATTATGCCCATCGTCCTACCTTGACGAAAGAACAACGCGAAGCCGTGAACTATGATCATCCGGATGCTTTTGATGTTCCTTTGCTCCTGAACCATCTTCGTCTACTCAAGCAAGGTCAAGTCATTCCTCGTCCCATTTATGACTTTAAAACGCATTTACGATCACAAGAAGTGATGCTAGTTCAACCGGCACCAGTGATTATTCTTGAAGGGATTATGATTTTTGCCATTCCGGCTTTACTGGTATGGATGGATTATAAAATCTTTGTGGATACACCCACCGACATTCGTTTGTTACGTCGTATCAAACGCGATATTCATGAGCGTGGTCGGGATTTAGCGTCGATTGAATTTCAATACATGCAGACGGTGCGTCCGATGCATGACCTCTTTGTTGAACCTTCGAAAGTGCACGCTGACATCATCGTTCCTGAAGGTGGTTATAACCAAAAAGGCACGGATATTTTATTATCAAAAATTGCTAGTTTAGTGAAAGAAAGCGCGTTAGGTTAGTCTGCGATGGTGATGGCATAACCAACACCACGAACGGAACGAATCGAAGCCTTCGATTCTTTGATTTTTTGTTTTAAGTTATACACGTGTACATCCACAATACGCGTGACACCATCATATTTAAAACCCCAAACTTTAGATAAAATATCGTCGCGTGAAATCACTTGCGTTTGGTTTTCTAATAATAACTTTAAAAGTTCGAATTCTAATTTGGTTAATTCAATTTCTTTATTTTTGATGAACGTTTTAAATTGTAAGTGATCAATTTTAATATCACCATATCCACTTAATGAACTTGGTTTTTCTTTTTCAAAACGTTTGAATAAGGCTTTGATTTGGGCGATCAGTTCACGATTTGAAAACGGTTTTTTTAAGTATAAATCTGCGCCGGAAGAAAACCCTTCAATGGTATCAAATTCTGTTCCCCGCGCCGTCAGCATGACGATTAGTTGTTTATAACCTTCTGCACGTATTTTTTTAATGAAGGTAAGTCCGTCCATTTTTGGAATCATCCAGTCGACGATTAAGCAGTCAAACGTTTCCGTTTTTGCTAATCGATACGCTTCTTCGCCATCGTGGGCTAAAAGAACATTAAAACCCACGTTTTCCAAGTCGTATTTCATGATTTTGGATAAGGATGGTTCGTCTTCAACCACGAGGATTTTGTGTTTCATCATTTTCCACCCAAAAAAGAGTTTGACTTACTTCACGTGAACAATCTTGAACAGCTGCCACTATTGTATGAGAAACCTTTTTGAATTACCACCAAAA
This sequence comes from Bacilli bacterium, assembly GCA_044341785.1. Lineage (GTDB taxonomy): Bacteria > Bacillota_I > Bacilli_A > RFN20 > CAG-826 > UBA970. Next base: position 1,480 of record JBIIRB010000069.1, read on the forward strand.
CCAAAAGAAGCGTGTAAAGATTTGGTTAATATAAAAATAATCATTTATTGAAAGTATTTAAACAATGATGGTGCGCCAATCGCCATCCACAGACAAATTAATCCATAACGAATGAAATCAAACCATAAATCTAATGTAGTAGATTCCCCTAAATCCGAATAAGGAAAGACGAATTTAAGACCTTCTTTTAATACCAGGGCTCCTATGATTCCAATCATGAATCGCAACACTAAACCCATGGGGCTTGCTTGGACCTTAAATCGAATAAAACGTTGTTCAATGAACACGCCTAGATTAATGAAAATAATCGCACTACTGGCGATGGTCAGCACTTCATCGTGAATCCAAAATAAGGATAAGAATAATAACGGGAAACTCATCCCAATCAACCATCGACCCAAATTTCGAATAAGCGGTTCAACGTAAATGACAAGGAAATAAAAAGCGGTTGCGATGAGCGTCCCTACGATCACATCGGATAAGTAATGTTGTCCTAAGTACAGTCTTGAAAGTAAGACCAGTCCCACCATCAACGAGAGTAACCAAGTGATAGAAACTTGATAAGGTTTGTTTTTTTCATGAAGCACCCAAGCATTCGTGGTGGCGTTCATCGCATGTCCCGAGGGAAAAGAGGTTCCAATAGAGGGTTCTCCCACTGTTTCTACTGAAGGAAGCGTATGTGGTCGTGGACGATTGAAAACCAATTTAAATGACGCATTCAAAACTGCAGAATACAGAAAAAACATCATGAATCGGTAGGCATATTTTTTATCCACTAGCCAATAGAGGGCGGCTGCTAAGACTAAAAAAACGGTTTCATCGCCTAGTTGAGTAATGATTAAAAATAGTCCATCTAAAAACGTTGAACGAAAGCTTTGAATCCATTCGACGAGCCAAAGATCCCACGATTGTAAGAATGAAAAATCCATGAAGTAACTCCTTTTTAATATTGTAAACAAAAGCTAAGAACTTAAGAAGTTAATGTTTAATAGTTTATTGAAAGTATTTCAAGTAGTCAGCGTAGCCTTCTTTGGCTAAGTCTTCTAAAGGAATAAAACGAATCGCAGCAGAATTAATGCAATACCGTAGCCCACCTTGATCAACAGGACCATCATTGAAGACGTGTCCTAAATGAATCTTGGATTGGGTGGATTTCACTTCAATTCGATTCATGAAGTGTGAATAATCATTGATTTCCAATACGTTTTTTTCAACGATAGGTTTAGTAAAGCTAGGCCATCCACAACCGGAATCGAATTTATCTAATGATGTAAACAAAGGCGTACCATCAAAACGATCGACGTATAATCCAGCCCTTTTCTCATTCCAATATTCATTTTGAAAAGGAGGTTCTGTCGCGGATTCAAACATGACTTTCTTTTGAAACGCAGTGAATTCAGGTTGCTTTTTTTTCATGTTTTATTGAACCTTGCAAACCGTTTTTTGAATCGATCGTATCACCCAGAGTAATCCGAGAGCGAGTATCGCAAGCGAGATGAATTTATAGGGCAAGCCTGCCAAAGGCAAAGCAATGACTGAAAAAGAAATACCAATCGCGGCAAAAAAAGCAATGACACAAGGTGTGCAACCATAAGTAAGAATGCCAAAGAAGACCGAAGCAATACTTAGATTAGAACCATTGGATTCTTTGCCTGATAATTCAAATTGTGCGCTTGTTAAACCAAGCATCACCATCGATATGAACGCCATCACAAGATTGAGCGTGATGTTCGTGACAACTAACCCAACACCAAACTCAATCGCCATCGTTTCATAACTCATGTTGAATGAATCAATCAAGGTGTATATGAACAAGAAGAAGATAAAATAAAAAAGGTTTAACCATAAGAAATTAGGTTTGAATTGTTTTTGAATGACGTAAGTTAACATGCAAGCACTCCCATGTTTAATTTTTCTCCCATTCATCATACAATAAAGTTAAGATGAACAACAAGAAAGCAGTCTTAATTTCACCCCAATTTCCTCGAACCTATTATAAATTTGCGGAAGCGCTTCGCTTACGAGGATGGACGGTATTAGGGATTGGCGATACTCCTTATGCATCACTTCCTTATGAATTAACGCAAAACCTAAACGAATACTATTATTGTCCGAACATGAATGATTATGCCGAGTTATACAAAGCGGTTGCTTTCTTTTCATTTAAGTATGGCAAGATTGATTTAATTGAATCCAATAACGAGTATTGGCTTGAAAAAGATGCTCGTTTACGTGAAGATTTTAATTGTTTAGAAGGATTCAGAGTAGATGAAATTCGAGCATTGAAAGCGAAGTCTTACATGAAAAAGTTTTATCAATTAGCAGGAGTACCTTTTGCACGTTATCGCCTTGTGGATGATTTAAATGGTTGCATGAGTTTTATTCAAGAAGTAGGACTACCGGTTTTTGTGAAACCGAATGTAGGCGTTGGTTCAGTTTCAGCCAAAAAGATTGATTCCTTGGCTAAGTTAGAACTATTTTTGTCAACCAAAGATGAGGCTACGTACATCATGGAAGAATTCGTTGAAGGCACTACGATTTCCTATGATGGCATGTGTAATGACCGATCGGAAGTTGTTTTTGAAGTGGCTCATGTCTACCCCATCTCTAATCATGAAGTCACCAATGCATTATCCGAAGATTATTACTACACCGAGCCTCATGTTCCTGAAGATTTAGCCGCCATTGGACACCGCGTGGTTCAAGCTTTTGGATTAAAGAAACGCTTTTTCCATCTTGAATTTTTTCGGTTAAATCGCGACCATCCTTATCTAGGAAAAAAGGGCACGATTGTTGCACTCGAAGCTAATTTAAGAACACCAGGCGGTTACACACCTGAAATGATCAATGCATCTCAATCACTCAATTGTTATGCCGTCTGGGCTGATGTGATGACGTTGAATGAAAACCGCCAATCCAATCTTTTACCAAAATTTTATTGTGCTGTCATCGCCCGACGGGATAGTAAAAGTTATACGTTGAATCACCAAGAAATTATGGAAAAATATGC
>JBIIRB010000070.1:0-4431 GCA_044341785.1 Bacilli bacterium
GGGTAGACTTATTAACAATGATTAGAACAAATAAGGATCTTCAAATTCAAGTTCAATCAATTCATATTCCTCTTTATTGACTGGGGCTATGAAAACAAATGAATTTTCAAATGTTTCAATTTGTGCAGTAAAGAAAATGTCATAATGATACGTCCATTCGACAAAATAAGGCACTTCTTCGTCTCCATTAGGAATCGTTAGATCATATCGATAGAAGTTTTCAACATCGATATCAACCAATACACTCTCAATTTTGTTGCTAAGCAGGTTAAGACTTACTGCAAGTTCGAATTGATTTAATGTAATCCCTGCCAGTGCACGAGCAATACCTTCATCAAGCCATTCAATCTCTTCAGCATTTAACTCGGCGCGAGTTCTGGCTCCTAAAAACATGGTTTCGTAAATCATGGGTAAATCAGATTGAGTAATTTCATAACGAATGACCAACGAGTTGCCACTTAGACTATTTTCCAACAAATTTAAATCTTCAACCATGGGCAAGTAAGCCTCAACAAGTTCATTTAGGTTTGCTTCATTAAGATCGGGCATGATCAACGATGAAAGCGATTCATAGGGAAAGGGGGTTTTGAATTGAGTAGGGAAGGTTCGATTGGCGGATGGAAATAATAATTGAGGAATAATCGCCGCTTCTTCAGTTAAATCAACAAACGCTAGTTCTCCATCAAAATAAATGTCAACATTTTCTTGTTCAACTAACAAGGTGTCATCGTAAGAAAACGAGCCATCATCAGTTTTAGATGCTGCGCTGAGTTCAAAACGATTGATGGTCAACAATAACTTCGCAATAGATTCGTTATTATTCAATTTTAATTCACCCTCAGCGTCAACCTTAAAGGTGTTTTCAGTTTCGTAATTGGGAATGGCAATCCGTGAGTAAATTTCTGAATTGGTTGAAGCGGTAATGGTGGTAGCCGCGCCTGGATTAACCATGGTATTGGCAAAGGCTTGAAGGAAGTTACGATTTGGATTATCAAGGTTTGCCGTGCTCGTACTTAACGCAACTACAATTGCGGTTGCTGTTAACGTCGCAAACGATATCAATGGCCATATGTTTGACTTTTGCTTTTGACCGAGAGTTTTATGAAACATCGGAATGTTATTAGGGGTTGTACTAACAATAATTTTCTTGATGGCTTTGAGCAGGTCTTTTTCGTTCATGGTTTAATTACCTCTTTCATTTTAGTAATCGCGTTTTGATATTTCCAGAGCACCGTGCCAATCGGTATATTTAATATCTCCGCAATTTCTCGATGTTTGTAGTCACCTAAGGCGTACAAGAAGAGAATCGTTTGTTCATCTTTGTCTAATCGTTTTTTGGCGGCTTGGATGATGGGAGAAGCTAAATCATACCTGTCATCACTGCCGGCGATGGTTTCCTCTAGAAACTCACGATCGACTTGGGTTTCCTGCTTGCGGTGCTTCAACAAATCAAACGCGGTATGCTTTGCAATCGTCAGTAGCCAAATCATCCCATTCGTGTTGGCCTGATATGTCGCTATCTTATCGAATGCCTTTAAGTAGGTCTCTTGCATAACATCTTCCGAGAGTTGTTGATCATACAAATAAGGAATAATGGATGCAAAAACAGCATATCTTGTCTGGTCGTAGAGGTGTTTGAGTGCCGCCTTGCTTCCACCTCGGATTTCAAGCAACATTTGATTGATGGATTTCACTTACCTTCAATTTACAACAAATCCTCTCTACTTTGCTTTATGGGAACTTCACCAATTGGCCGGTTGGTGTTATAAGTAAAACGATTCATCTTTCGCTTTTATTGGAAAAGATCATAAAACTTTTCATCTTTTTAAATTAAAGTGCTTTTTTAATAAAAAGAGAAGATTTTGTAAAAAACCTATGGAATTTCAGGGGCATACTTTTTCAGGTTCGCAAACCGAATTCCCTTTATTCCCCCAATTCCCCCTGTTTTAGGAATAAGCTCCCTTGGGATTGGTGATGAATCTGGATTTCAGAATGTTATGCCCTCAACGAGGCAAAAAAACCTCTCACCCTGGGTGTTCGCCGGTGCGAACGTGAGAGGTTTAGTCATTCCGGAATAGGAAGCTGATGGTGGAGATGCTAGATCGTTAACCTTATCCTATTCCTAATTGCTGAATCACTTTAAAACAACGTTAATTTGGGTGATTAAAATAACAATGGAAGATCATCTATGATTCTTTTAAACGTTTGGTTCAACAATAGGAATAACAAATGGAACGTTTCGATTAACGGTTAATTCATCACCAAGTTGATTAGATGAGTTAATACCCCATCCGAATAACCGACCAACAGATGTTACGGCAAAGGAATGGTTATATCCTAAGCTTATTGATTTAATGGTTTCTCCGTTTTGCAAGACAAACTGATCAGCGATGTTAATGGGGGTAAATTGATTTGTGGTATTGCCATTTCCTAATTGGCCATCGGAATTACGACCCCAACTCATGATTCGACCTAGTGAGGTTCTTATGATTGAGTGACGCCATCCGGTATTAAGTTCTAAAATAGTTTCTCCACCAGAAAGAGAAAAACTTGAAGTAATATCGATCGGTGTTTTTGAAATTATAGTCGAGGAACTTCCGTTACCAAGTTGACCGTTGCTATTATTACCAAATGTAAAGACTCGGCTTTGATTCGTGAGTGCAACTGTATGAAATAAACCCGAACCACCAATGCTTTGAACAACTTCACCATTGAGAAGACCAAATCGTGAAGTGATGTTAGTAGGTGTGTTTCTGTTTGTTGTTGTATCATCACCTAATTTACCATCAGAGTTATCACCCCAAGCAAAGATTTTTCCTGCAGAAGTTAAAGCAAAAATACTTTCATAGCTAGAACTTAAATAGGTTACTTTTTCATTTGTATTGGGGTCAAAAAGAAATTTACTTGTAATGTCAACAGGTGAACCTTTTGGAATATTTGTTCCATCGCCAAGTTGGCCAAGTGAATTTTCTCCCCATGAGAAAACCCGACCGATTGAAGTCAATGCGAACGAAGAAGCCCATCCGAGTGTGATTGATTGAATGGATTCATTGGATGATGAATCAAGGTTAAACAACGAAGTTATTTCTGTCGGTGTGATTCTGTTTGTAGTATCGTTAAAACCTAGTCGGGAATTAAAGTTCCATCCCCAAATAAAAACCCGACCTAAGGAACTGATAGCCGAGGAGTGGTTCGCTCCAAAATGTAATGATTGAATCTTATCTGATGGAGCAAGATCAAATCTAGATGTAATTTCTACAGGTTTATTTCGATTGGTGGTTGTGCCATCACCAAGTTGACCACTGCCGTTTAAACCCCAAACAAAGACTCGACCTTCGGAAGTTAAACTGCCACTATAATTTTGCCCCATACTCGTTGGTAAAGCGTCCATCATAAGCGAAGTGATCGTCCATTTCGCATACAAGGTGATGTTTTCTGATGGCATAGTTGCCGGAAATGTGTAGGCATTAGAGAGAGCTTCATCGCTAAACCATCCAGCAAAAGTGTATCCACTTCGGGTTGGATTGGCTGGAGCGTTAATCGCTGAGCCTGGTTGAGCTGTGATAGTAGTGATTGCGGTTCCTCCATTCGTGTTGAAGGTAATTGTGATGTTAGCAATTGGTATGGAGGAACTAGATGACGAAGAAGGGGTTGAACTACTCGAACTAGAACTCGAAACAACCGATGATGCGGTCGAAGATGAGCTTGAGGTTGAACTTGAAAACGTGATAAACCCAAATGCGCTTATTGAAATAACAAGAACCAATCCCAGAAGAAACCATAACCAAAAGGCTTTCTTTCTTTTTCTTTCTTTTTCTTTTTCCTCTTCTTTGCGAATTATTTTTTTGTCTTCATTCATGATGAATGTCCCCTTTTAAGTTGCGAAAAACCTACATAATTTTATATGAATGAGGCTATTTAAATGGTAATTATTAGAAAAAAAATTATTAAAAAGCATCATTGTTGTATAAACTTACATCCTATTTTATAAAATAATTCATTGAAGACTACTTTTTATCAAGGATTGATTTTCTTATCAACTGGAAACAAGTTTATAGGAAATTTTAATATTGTCTTTTTGATGAAGTTCGCCGGCTCATAAAATTAAAATACCCCTTTTCCTTTCCTTTAAGTTACGTTAGTACGTACCTAAAGTCCAAGAAACGGAGGTAATTTCAAAAATTTTGGTGGAGATGCTAGACACCAAACTTTATCCTATGCCAAGCTTGTAAAGTTTGCACATTGGGTATTCTGCAAATTTGGTTCTAAAAGAAAAAGTAAATTATTACAGACCCGACACTATTGGTTGCGTGATGTTAAAAATAGGTATGCTAAATTATCATTGTAGAAAGGAGATAAAAACTTGATAGATTTTGTGAATGTTGGAAGGAAAATTTCTAACCATCGGAAAAAACTACAAATGACACAAGA
>JBIIRB010000071.1:0-4424 GCA_044341785.1 Bacilli bacterium
TCCAACCGATGTAGGACAACCGACGATTCGGGTCACTGAAATCACCGTTGGTGGCCGTCAAGGAGGAAAGTAACATGGCAAAGTTTGATCGATATTTTGAATTAGCAAAACAAAAAGGTGTTGAAGTCTTAGAGCTTTACTTCTCACGAGGAAAATCATTAAGTTTTAAACTTTATCAATCGAAGATTGAAGGTTATAAACTCGCAGAAGATATTAGTTTAATGGCCCGTGGCATCGTAAAAGGAAAAATTGGTTATGCATCCACAGAAAAAATGGATAAGCTTACCCCCGAGTTTTTAATCAATGAAATTATCGCCAATGCAGGCACCGTGACCAAAGAAGAACTTGCCATTATCTTTAAAGGTTCTGAAAAATATAAAAAGAAAAATATTTTTTCTGAAGCGCTTGTATCTTTTCCAATTGAAACCAAAAAGAAACGCTTGTTTGATTTAGAATCAGGACTCAAGGCGTCCGACTCACGCATTGCGCAAGTGACCGCATGCCAATACATGGAACGTGAATCCGAAGCAATGTTATTAAATTCGCATGGATTGAAACTGAAACGTAAGAGCAACTATTTCTATTATTACGCCGGTGTCTTAGCGATGGTCGGTGAAGAACGTAAATCTGCCGGTGATGTGGTCTTTTCAAACGATCCAAACACGTTTGATTTGAAAAAAATGGTCAAGAAAATTGCCACCAAAGCGTTAGAACAACTCGGTGGAACGCAATGTGAATCCAAATCCTACAAAGTGGTTTTAGATAAAGAAGTCGTCGCAGACTTACTGGATTCTTATTTAGAAAACGCTTCTGCGGAAGAAGTTCATAAAAAATCATCGTTGATGATTGGAAAATTACTCCAACCCGTTGCGTCTAAGAAAATCACCGTCTTAGAAAAACCATTATCAAAAAATATTTTCTATACGTATTTTGATGATGAAGGTGTTGCAACTTCCAATAAAGTGGTGATTAAAAAAGGCGTTCTACAAACGTATTTCCATAACCTAAATACCGCGCACAAAGATAACGTTCCATCAACGGGCAACGGTTATCGCGGCGGCGGTAAAGTCGGTGTTGCCTTTAAAAACATCACTTTAAAACCAGGTAAGAAAACATTAGAACAATTGTTTGAAAAAGTTGGCCAAGGGGTTTACATCACCGAATTATCGGGTATTCATGCTGGTCTCAATTCTCAATCAGGAAACTTTTCTTTACAAGCGAATGGATTCTTAGTGGAAAACGGCAAGAAAACCAAACCATTAACCTTGATTACCGTGGCAGGTAACTTAGTCGATCTCTTTATGAACGTCACTGAAGTCGGTGGCGACAATGAATTACTCTTAAGTGGATTTGATGTTCCTTCGCTCATCATCAAAAAGCTTGCTGTTTCAGGAAATTAATCTAGCAAAACATCAACGAATAAAAAATTTAAAGTTTCTTTTTTAGTATGGCAAGCATTCCAACAGTGATTGCAAAAATAACCACAGATGTAAGGGTTCCAAAAATCGCGATAATCCATTGACCTAGACCAACCCATGCACTTGGATCGGTGTTAATGATCGGTATTAAACCCACGATTATTAACGTTCCAAGCGGTGAATTTAGGGTTGGGTATAACGCTAATCGCATGGATTTTGTTTTTTTCAAGACAAGATTGGCGGCGAGCAACGTGATCATTAAAACAAGCACTCCGCTCATGATTAATGTCAATAATGAAGAATCTAAAGGCATAAATTCATCTCCTTGAATTTAAAATTTCCAATCTTTGTGACGTTTTTTAACAATCGCTAAGGCACGATCAAATAATATTCGTTCTGCTTGCTGCCTGCCCGGTTCTACCGTTCGTTTTAATGCTTTATTTTGACGTTCTAAAACAAAAACACATTCGGAATAACTGTCTTCAATCGTTCCTGCAACGAGTAAATAAGCTCTTAAGGATTCCATGGATAAGTCGTTGGCTAAGAATCGTTTTTGTTTAGAAGATAGCTTTTCAAAATAGTACTTAGAACCTTCGTTAAGTGGTTTATCCATTAAGACTGCATAAAGTTTTTGTGAGAAAACACGATTCACAAGCAAATCAGGAAGCTTGTCGCGTTGTTCATAAATCTTTTCAAGGAGTCCTAATGCTTCGGTATAAGATTCACTCACTAACCATTCATAGATTTGATAGAGCATGATTTGGGTGGTTACACCGGTGAATTTGTCAAAGGTTTTAATCGTTCCTGGATGTTGACCTTCCGCGTAAGCTTTTTCAATCCGAATGAGTTCGTTATAACTCGGATCACCTTTGGACATTTGGCGATTGGTTAACGCGAGTTTATAGCCATCCGTCATCGAATCTAATTTAAATGGCATGTAGTTATACACCATTAAAATTGCACCAATCGCAATCGTAATGATCAAGGCATAACGTCCCCATTGATCTTCAGGAAATAATAAATACGCCATCGGAAATAACACAAGAATTTCCAGTATAAAAAATAGTAAACCAAACCATAAGTTTGGAAACGGATTAGCTTTATCGGTTTTTGCCGAAACCTTGGTTTCACCCGTTAAGCCATCATAAGGACGTATGCCTATTTGCCATTGCTTGCCCACTTTAAAATAAGCTAGACTTAAAATATTCACCATTTGGATGGCGTAACCGCCTATTAGTGCGCCAATCACATGGGCAATTTCTAATATAATGACATTAAAGATAAAACCCACAGCGATCGTAATAATCGCGTAAGCATATTGTTCTGGTACACCAATTCCGGTTTCAACGAAAGCTGGGGCGATGATTTGTAAGCCTACAAAAAGGGCTACTAGAAACATCAATCCATAAACAACCCAGGTTAATATCTCTTCTTTTCTCATAGTTTTATCTTACCATGTGATTTTTGGTTTCTTAACTGAAATAACGCTTGAGCAATCTTGGCAGCAATCAAGGCGTTATTTTTAATCAACGCGATGTTGCTCGTTAACGATTCTCCACCTGTGAGTTCGTTGACACGCTTTAATAAGAAAGGCGTGACGGCTGCGCCTGTGATGTTGTGTTGATGCGCATCTTCCAAAGCGTCTTGAATAGCTTGATCCATGATGGTTTTTTTCATCGCATAGGGTTCGGGAATGGGCACCGCCACTACGATTCCTCCACGAAGGTTTTCGTCTTGTTTAATATGAATCACACGAGCAACCTCTGCTTCATCTTGGACCTTATGACTGACAACAAAACCTGATTCACGAATAAAAAAAGCAGGAAATTGGTCGGTTTGAAAACCTAACACAGGGACACCGTAGGTCTCTAAGTATTCAAGGGTTAAACCAAGATCAAGGATGGATTTAGCACCCGCACAGACGACTGTGACTTCGGTGTTGGCTAACTCTTGTAAATCCGCGGAAATATCAAACGTTTCGTTTCCTTGACGATGAACCCCACCAATTCCGCCGGTGGCAAAGATGTCAATGCCGGCTTGTTTTGCGAGAATCATCGTGGTCGCCACCGTGGTCGCACCCCAAAGACGATTCGCATAAACAATCGGTAAATCACGACGGGAGACTTTTTGTATGTCTCCTTTTTTTCCAAAAAGTTCGATTTCTTTGTGAGACATGCCAATGATACCCACGCCATCAATGATGCCAATGGTTGCAGCAACTACCCCTTGATCCGTAATGACTTGTTCAACCGCTAACGCTGTTTTGACATTGTGAGGGTAGGGCATGCCATGGGAAATAATAGTGCTTTCAAGCGCCACGATCGGTTTCTTTAGTCGAATAGCCTCAGCAACCTTTTCTGATAATCGAATCATGCAATCTCCTTATCCTTCAAATAACGTTTGTCGGGCAACAATATCTGTGACATAACCATCACGAATGTAGACTTCATAATTCAACGTCATATCCTGTAAGGTTTGGTTTTGAAATAAACCGGGGATGGGACGATAAATATAAAACGTTAATTTAGTATGTTCGGAAGTTTTTTCACCCCGTAAGGTATACGCATACTCGTTCGGATCCAGCACTCCTCCTGTTAGTTGGTAAGCCTCACGGTAGGTTTCAATGAACCGTTTAGCCTGACCACCACCCCCGATGGTTAATGCTTTTTTTAAGTTTCCTTCAACTCGTAAACTTGTCGCTTTACTATCTTTCGCGGTCCGAATCCCTTCCGGAAACGTTTCATCTCGCAACTGATAAATCGTCGAATCGGTGCCAAAAATTTGTGTTTGAAACGAAAAATCAACTTCAAATTCATCCTGATATAGCATCGAACCTTCACCAACTCCCTGGACGACATGCGAAGGATATCGTTGAACCACTGATGTTTCTTGTCTAAAAAAATTATTAAAAGCGTAATACGAACCATGATCTAAATCTTCCGATAAATTACGGTCATAATAAAAAATATTTTGTGTATTAATGAACTCATCATTGTGATCGAGGAT
>JBIIRB010000072.1:0-4395 GCA_044341785.1 Bacilli bacterium
CTTCACCGAATAATTTCCAACCACCCGCGGTGAGTGAGGAATAGGCTGACCATGGTTCATCAAGCGAAAGTGGGTAGAATTCACGAATCGTCTTCGTTACTTCAGTACCACTGTCTGGTGTATAGGAGAACGTTGGACGTGTTTCATATGATTCTGCTAGCGCAAAAATTTCTTCAAATGTGTCAAATGCATCTGGTAATCCATCGTTGTTTGAATCCGTTAATGAAATGTCTAACGCTTCTAACATCGTCTTATTCCAAGAGAAAGTCATACCATCGTAGAATGAAGAAAGGAAATATGTCCCTGTCTTATTAATACCGGTATTGACGCTTTCTAAAGTTTGTTCATTCGCTAAATCTACAAAATAAGGGTGTAAGGGTAACACAGAAGCTTCTTTACCTGTCACTTCGTTATCGATAACAAGGGCGACGTCTGGTGCTTCACCTTGGCCATCTTGAATACCTTGCATACCCGTAGAAGCACCGTTCACCGAACCGTAGTTACGGTAAACAAGCTTATTGGCTAAATCTGGATAATCAGCGTTCCATTGTTCAATGAGCGCTGCACCCATCGTGTCGTTGTCAACTCCGATTTCGACGACAGCATCTTCTTCCCAACGGAAAGATCTTTCTTCCGCATTCCAGCACGCTTCGGTACCATCTGGTGTGGTGCAGTCTGTATAATTTCTTGGACCGAACCAATCACAGGATGAAAGACCGATGGCTGCTACTGTTGTAACGGCTAATAGCATTATCTTCTTCATACTAACCCTCCTTAAGGTCTATGGTAATTCTATAATAGCGCTTACATGAAATCAAGAGTAAGCGCTAACATTTAACAAATCATCAAATAAGTGTGGTTTTTACTTGGTTTTTCCTTAAAAAATAATAAACGAACAACATGCGGAAACCATAAACAAAGGGAAAAGCAATACTCCCTAATGCCGGATAGATCAATCCAATCACTGCTGTGATCAACGCAGGCCCAACCATACCAGCAATCATCATGGTGTTGGCCTGTTTGATAGTTAATTTATTTCTTGTTGAATCAAGATTCAACAGCAACATCACCAACGTCAACACCATGACAAAAATCAACGTTTGAAACAATTGAGTCACAAAGATGGTGATGATTTTTTCATCAACCGTTGAAAAATAAATCGCCGTTAAAAAACGATCGGTCGCTTCGTTTTGACCCTCCACTAAAACGCCATCTACTTCTTCGTTGATGGTTTGAAAATCAAAACCAGGTAATAATCGATAATCCCCTTCTAAAATAAAAGCCGTATCATCATTGACATACACCACACCCAATCGTGTTTCGCCAAAATAAAGCGTCGATTGTGTGGTCGTGGATAAATTAAAATCTTCCGCAACGACCACTTGATAGTCTCCCGCTTCGGTGATGGTGTTGGGTTCTGAACACATCAACTTAGCTTCTTCTGTGATGGCACAAGGAAAACGTTCATTATATAACGATTGAAAAGCCGGCTCGATGTTGACAAATTCATGAATGGTTTGGACGCCTTGATTCACACCAGCATAATGAGGAAACGCGATGAGGAAAATCGACATGAAAAAAACACCCACCATCCATCGGTAGGGTGTATCTTTTAAGGCGACTAATTCACGATTCGCCCAAAGCGCTTTGATCGATTCTGAAGCGTTCACAAATAAAGCAATTAACCTTTTTCAGCCCCGGCGGTTAAGCCATAAACCAAATAACGTTGCATGAATAATTGAACGAGCATGATGGGGACGGCTAAGAAAAGCGCTCCGGCCATGAAGGTGATCGGACGATAATTAGCTGCTAATGGATTCATTAATCGGAATAACCAAACCGCAACCGTGATCCGTTGAGGCATAATCACCGAAGGTAAAATATAGTCTAACCAGGGGCCCATGAAGGCGTTGACTGCGATAAATCCAATAATGGGAACGGCTAAAGGAATGATGATGTGCCAGAGCGTTTGTAAATTCGTCGCGCCATCAATGAACGCAGCCTCATCAAGTGACTTAGGAATATTACGCATATATCCACGAACGATAAAGGTATTGTAAGGAATGGAACCACCAATATAAATGAGTGCCATCGCGTAAGGATTATTCAGTAATCCAAATTGTCGAAAGAACATGAATAACGCTAACATGCCCATGAAGGAAGGAAACATTTGCAGACCCATCATGATCAACAAGACATTCTTCTTACCTTTAAAACGATATCGCGAAAAGCTAAATCCTACGAGTGAGGATAATACGACGACTCCAACCATCGTGAATACCGCGATCGTTAACGTCGTGAAGAAAGCATCCACATAATCAGGTAACGCACCGATTTGCGAGGTTGAAACATAAGTAAACAAATATTCATAATTGGCCAGTGACCATTGTGAAATATCAGGGTAAATCGGAACTTGGGTTAAATTCGTGCCATCGGTAAAGGCAGCCGAAATCATCCATAAGACTGGGGTTGCCACAATGATGACCATGCCTAATAACCACAGTTGGGTAAATAAAACAACCACAAATTTACCAGGGGTCATCGTACGAATAAATTTTTTAAACTTGGCGAGTTGCATATTAAAAGAAACTTGTAATTTTTGAATCATGGTTATTCCTCTTCCCAGAATGATTTAATCTTTGAAAGATTATAAATCGATGTTAAGCCGATAAACACAAAGATCAAGATTGAATAGACCGCTGCCAAATTAAATTGATTATTCGAGGAACCAAAACTCAATTTATAAATCCAAGAGATGAGAATATCGGTTTGTCCTGGTGCTGCACCTAAGATTAAAACCGATTGTGGAATTTCACTCAGTGGATATCCCGGACCACCGCCGGTTAAGAAATAAATCGCCCCAAAGTTATTAAAGTTGAATGTAAACGTGGTGACGATAATGGGAGCTGTTGCCCGTAACACCATCGGCAAGGTGACATAACGAAATTTTTGGAATCCGTTCGCACCATCAATTTCGGCCGCTTCATATAAATCTTTAGGAATGGTTCCTAATACACCCGTAATGAGCATCATAAAGTAGGGGAAACCAAGCCATAAATTCACGACTAAGACGATGACCTTAGCTAAAGCACCATTTTGGGGCGACGTTAACCACAAAATACTACCCGGATCATTTTGACCTACCAATCCAATATCAGTAAGCCATACTTTCACCGGTTCCATTAAATCAAATTGAACAAGAATTTGATTCATTAAACCGCCGTTATCGGCAAATACGTTTCGAAACAACATTAATGAAATCAAACTTGGAATGGCCCAAGGTAGGATGAGAATAGCCCGCCAAAAACTTTTCCAAATCACATTCTTACTTTCAATGATGAGTGCTTGAATGAACCCAAACACATAAACGGTGATGGACGACATGAACGCATATAAGACGGTCCAACCTAAGACATCAAAGAAAAATTTTAACCATTCTGAATTTTGAAACACATTAAAGAAGGTATCTAAAAATGTCCATCGAATGAGCTGTTGACTGAGCGCAATGCGACCCGTCCAATTGGTGAACGCCACGAGGAATGAGAATAAGAAAGGAATTAAGGTAAAAACAATGATTAAGATGACAGCAGGAATAATGATGATATACGCAAAATATTCCGTCCATATGCGTTTAACAAAGTCTTTCGCATTCTCATTGACACCTGTTTCTTGTATTTTTCGATGCGACATGTAAGCATCGCGCACGCTGTAAAACCATGTAAAGATAAAAATGGCGGTGATGACTAAGGCGATAATCCCTTCACCTAATAAAACTTGAGAGTTATCAGCAGACTTCCACGTAAAGATACGATCAAACGTCACGATACGTTCACCACGATACGTGTCGCCCAACACCAAGGCACCTAAAGTAAAGAACCCCCATAACCCAGAGGTAATAAAACCACCATAATCACGGAAGAAATAAAAGACACCATCTTCAGCAGGAAATTGAGGTATTTCATAAATCGCAAACACATAGCCACTCGTAAATAACTCAAATATAATAAAAATAAAAAAAATAAAAAAGAAGGGAACGGCTTTATACCATTGCTTGTTTTTTAATTGACCTAACCCCATTAAAAAAAAGCTACGTAACCCAACCATGAATGACTTAGGATGGTGCTTCGCTGCGTGGGCGATATCAAAAAAAACACCAAAGATGGCAAAGAATAGTTTTTTAAAGAATTGAGCTGTTTTTACACCGAACTGAACAAACCATGCGCGAATGGTTTTCAAGGTTAAATTGAAATATGCCATGCCCTTACCTATTTCTATATTTAAGCAATTTTAACACGTGTAAGCGCTAACTTCAATGCGAATTTTCATCTTTGGACGAATTTCGGTTATTGATAAACCTTCACGGATTGGATTGCCATCGTGAACGGAAGATCTTCT
>JBIIRB010000001.1:0-48479 GCA_044341785.1 Bacilli bacterium
ATCACATGGATGGCCACTGGCAAACCAAGTTTTCGTATCGCTTTTAATCGATTTTCCCAAGTCGTCTTAGGATCGATTCTTTGTCCAAAGGATCCATCAAAATAAGGGTTTGTCATGAGCGCTGTTTTAGAGGTTAATGTGCCATCATAAAACATCTTGACGGCCCCTAATTGTAAAAAAGGGTTTTGATCAAGCCAAGGCCGTTTAGATTTTAGGTAATCGTCTAAGGTGAGATGGTGCATCAGCAAATGCGTTCTAAACGGTTTCGTTTCGAGGGCACGTTCAAACGCACGAAGGGTATCAAAAAAGCCATTGAAATAATACAAATCATCGCTATGACCACCAGTGACACCATAAGCATGTAAAGTGGAGAAAGCGTTTTGAATCATTTGCGTTAATGTGGACACTGGATATTTAGGAAAACTATAAACCGCACGATTAGCTTCCTCTTCTTTGAGAATGCCATCGCTAGAAGTGAATTTTAATTCTTTCAGTTTTGCAGAATTTACTGTCGCTCCATGGTAATCGTGATGCCGCAAAACAATAGGAATTGATGATGAAATGTTGTCTAGATCGTGAGCGGTAATACCTACTTCGTGGTAACCTTGGACAAGCAAGGGTTGACCCATAAACTTCGTCTTCACAAACTTTAAAATCTCATTTTTTTGACTTAAATGCTGAACATTAGGAAGTGTGAGTCGTTCCCCAAATCCAAGAATATGTAAATGAGCATCCACAAATCCAGGAAAGACCCATGCGCCTTCACAATCGATGACACGATCATAATGCGCGGGGCTTTTATTTTCATCCACAGCAACAATCAGTCCATTTTCAGTCACGATTGAACGATAAAAATGACTGGCTCTTTTCATCGAATAAAAAGTGCCGTTATGCCAAAGGGTGCGCATAGAATGTTTAGGAATCTTGAAGAGTTTCTGCTAAGCGATTGGCACGGCGTGTTGCTTTATCGATTTCATTTTGTTCGCGATCAGCATAAACCACCAACGAGAGGACGGATATGAGCGTTCCAAGAATAACGAAGAAAATACCGTAGAATAAAAAATCATAATTAAGCGTGGTGAATTCAATCACAGCTTCTTCGGCGATGAGTACCCAATTCAGTTCACTTGCAACAGGAAGATAATCGCCAATGAGTGAAATGATTGCCAACGTGGCACCGACAAGGATGAAAGTATAACCTAATAGGTTCCATATCCATTCTGATGTTTTTTGTAGATTTTTTTTCATAGTAACCTCTGCGATATTGTAGCAAAAACACGCTCATTAAACAATCATCAGGCCGAAACTGGCGGACCCATTCTATTGGCGTCGTCTAAGTAACTTTTTAAATGATTAAAGGCATTGAGCCATTCTTGTTCGCTAATGTTACGGACTAAGGTGATTTGATCACGCAACATGCTGATCACTTCATTCATAAACATCCTTAACTCACCCTTGACCACAACCCCTGTGGGTTTGCCTTGAATGAACGGGGGTCCATCCTTTAAAGGAGTAGGTGTCTTTCCTTGAATCATCGCCATCAGTTTTTCAGCTTCAAGATAAGCGTTACTCATGCCAACATGATTGATGTTGTTTCGCTTTTGTTGATCCAAGATAACGGAAACAAAAAAATGAAGTCGCTTCTCAATGTTTTGCTTGGCTTTTGGATCTGAAGTAGGCTCATCGATTAACTTTTGAGCAAGTTTTTTTAATAAAGCAGAATGAAAATCAATTTCATTGATCAGTCCCAAAAGAAGTAACGACTTAAAAAAGACTTGATCATGTTGAAGCACATCTTCGATTGGAAGATCAAGATTGTCTTTGATGGATGCTGATTTTAAATACGATTTTAAAATATCGGTAAAGATTTGATGGAGGACGATCACATGGTCATAAAGCAAATGAATATACGCTAAAGAAAAGACCAATTTTCCATCTTTGATTGCCATGGCCTTGGATTTTCCACGGTAAAATAAGTCCATGAAACTTTG
The DNA here is from genome assembly GCA_044341785.1 of Bacilli bacterium. GTDB lineage: Bacteria > Bacillota_I > Bacilli_A > RFN20 > CAG-826 > UBA970. Next base: position 1,992 of record JBIIRB010000001.1, read on the forward strand.
AAGCTTTTCGATGATCTTCATTCCTTGATCAGGCAACCGCTGAAGAATTTGTAAAATAATACCTTTTTCTTGTAGAAAAACTTCTAATTGTTTTTGCCTTGTTTCATAACTGGCAACATCATAAAACTCACGATGAAAACCGTAAAAAACAGTATCTCGAATCAACAAAGTGAATTGATAAAGTTGAATGATAAATCGTGTAGGTTCATTGATCATAAGTATCTGGCAATTTCATAAACCCGTTTAATGATGGTTTTGGCTTGTTTTTTTATTTCAGGATGGGCATTATTCATGACAAAACTTCGGTCATAGAAGTGTTTAAACAACACGGTGTCATTCCCGGAATCACCGACCACATAAACTTGATCCTCATGGATTTGTTTAAGTTTGAGTAATTGGATCAACCCTGTGAGTTTATTGCATGAAAGAGGAGCGATTTCAATGAGACCTTCGATCCAAGAAAATTCAAAATTAGGAAATTTCTTTTTAAAAACCTCACGTGCTTCCTTAGCGCGATTGGTCCCTTTTCTACCTAGGCCAAAATATAAAAGAACGCGATGAATGTCTTCATTTTTTAATACTTCTAAAAATTTCTTTTCATCAGATGTAAAGGATTCACGATAAATGCCTTGAAATAAATAATAAAGACGATAAAGAACATGGATCCAAAAACCATGTTGACCGATGTTGACGACATTTTGCGATTGGCGGGAATCAACACTCCACGTTTGATTGGGATACACGGCTTTGATTGATTCATACAATGGGTGTGCAGTATTTTTGGGCCAAACACGATCTTCAATGATTTTACCATCGTGAAAAACAACCGCACCATTCCTCGAAACATAGGATAAATTACGATCGATTTTTTTGAGAACTCTTTCTGTAAAATCACGACTTCTTGAGGTTACCAACACCACCTCATGACCTTGATCAACGAGTTGTCTGATGAAGGAAAGGTTTTTAGGATGAATCATACGAAAACGTTCTTTTGGATAGAATAAGGTGCCATCTAAATCAATCGCGAACAACTTTTTATTCATTTATGAAATTATAACAAAAATTCATCTAGAGAGACGAATAAATTTACATTCATTAAGCAATCTTGTTTTCGGCTTGGATGATCCCGTAGCCACCATCATTACGACGGTATAAAACTGAAATGAGGCGATCATCAATATCTAAATATACAAAGAAGGTATGGCCTAAGGCTTCCATCCGTGTGATGGCATCTTCTATCGACATTGGGTCTAAAAAAATCGATTTAGTGCGAACCACTTCTTCTAAAGCAGAAGCAACTTTTTCAGTTTCAATATTTTCAATGATCAGCGAATCGGCAATCCCTTGGCGTTTACTGCGATCAAGGCGGGTTTTAAGTTTTCGCATTTGACCTTCAAGTTTATCAATCGCAAAATCCACAGCTGCATATAGATCGTTATCTTTGACCTCCGCGCGGAAGTCCATCATTTTAGTAAAAATGGTAATTTCAACTTTTGCACCCACTTTATAGCTTCGCACGACTGCCCGGCAAGTGACATCGTCATTGATGACAAAATAACGGTCGAGGCGCGTCATCTTTTTTTTGATTACACTCGCGATGGCATCGGTGACTTCAATATTCTTTCCGACGATTTGGTATTTCATAGCTTCTCCTTTACAAAGGTTACCCTTTGCTTATCTTTATTTTGCCATGAGTCGGGAGGTTAAAAAAGACTTGACTTCAAATATTCGATTATTTAATTAAGAATTTTTTAATTTCTTCAACTTTATCAAGTTTTTCCCATGGCAAATCAAATTCGATTCTCCCAAAATGACCATAAGCAGCTAAATGTTCATATTGAAACGTAGGGCGATTTAACTTAAAGGCTGAAATGATAACGCCGGGTCGTAAATCAAAAACTTGGCTGATGATGGCTTTGACGTTGGACTCGGTTAAGGATGGTTTTAACGTTCCAAATGTAAAGACCGATAGACTTACTGGAAGAGGTTGTCCAATGGCATACGACAATTGAATTTCTAATCGAGACGCTACGCCAGCAGCAACGAGGTTTTTGGCTATATAACGAGCCATATAAGCACCCGAACGATCTACTTTGGTGGCATCTTTACCTGAAAAAGAACCACCCCCATGCCGACCATAACCGCCGTAAGTATCAACAATGATTTTTCGACCCGTTAATCCAGTATCACCAAGCGGACCTCCAATCACGAATTGACCAGCAGGATTGATGAGGGCATCAAAATCAAGATTCAAGGAATATTGTTTGGCAACGGGTATCATGATCTCTTGATGGACGAATTCAATAAAGTGGTCGTTAAGTTGACCTTCTTCATGTTGGATTGAAAGTAACATTTGGTCGACGCGTGGGTTTTTAGGATTCGTGTAATCAATCGTCACTTGAGATTTCATGTCTGGGCGGGCATATTGAAATTTTCCTGATTTTCTTAGTTGCGTCGCTCGTTTGACTAATTCATGGGCTAACGTAATGGCAAGAGGCATATATGAAGGTGTTTCATTTGAAGCGTAACCGAACATAAGACCTTGATCACCCGCACCAATATTAGACTCTTCCCCTTGATGATTCACTTTTTTGGCAATATCTTGACTTTGCGCTTTGATTAAATTAAGAATCTTCACGTGTTGATATGAAAAACCTAGAACCGGTTGATCATAACCAATGCGTTTAATCACACGTTTGGCAATCGTTTCATAATCAGGTAACTTGACCGCTTTTGAAAAGGTGATTTCACCACCAATCAATAAGAACTCAGTGGAGGCAAAACATTCAACCGCGACATGGGCTTTTGAATCTAGTGCCAAACAAGCATCCAAAATCGCATCAGCCACTTGATCACAAACTTTGTCAGGATGGCCTTCCGAAACTGACTCTGATGTAAAAAGCATTTTTTCCATAAGGGTTCCTTCTAACAAAAAAACTTTCCACCGCAGGAAAGTTATGCATTCACTTTACCTATCATATCGCTCAGGGGTGGCCCTGCTTGGTGAGCACTTACTATTGCTAGAGTTGCTACTGTGATGAAACACCTACATCCACAGTTTCCTGATATGAATTGTTCGTTAAATTGTCTTCATTATTATTCTATTTTGAGCGGCAAAAGTCAATTTTAAAGATTGAATAAAATTTCACCTTGAGCATCGCCTGTTAGACCTGCTGCATTGGCTTCGTCAGTATCAATGTGCATGGCTAAGGCAAAATCATCGCGGACACGAACGACGACATCCCCTAAAATTAAGGCGCGATTAGGTGAAACGATTTTAACCGCGACGATTTGTTTATCTTTAACTTGAAAAGCATTAGCATCTTTTGACGTCATATGAATATGGCGTTTGGCGATGATGACACCTTCTTTTAACGTGACTTCACCGTGGGGGCCTTTAAGGATAATCGGTGCGCTACCTTGAATATCGCCTGATTCACGCACGGGAGGATTTAACCCTAATTGTCTTGCTTCGGTCATGGTCACTTCAACTTGCGATCCTTTACGAACAGGGCCTAAGACCACAACATTGTCAAGAGAACGCTTGGGACCAACTAAGTTGAGTCGCACATTGGAAACATATTGTCCAGGTTGTGATAAAGGTCGAACAGAAGATAACTTAAAACCCTTGCCACATAAGACTTCTAAATGTTCTTGAGTAAGGTGAATATGTCGGGCACTGGTTTCTACTAAAATCGTTTTCATGATAAAACCTCTTTATTATTATACAAAATCCTTTGAAATAGGTCGATGATGAATACCCAAAAATATCCTGGAGGAGAACTTGCATCAATATGAAATAAGTATTCTTGATCGTGATAAATGAAGGCGAGTGAAGTTCGATGGATGAGACGATAGGATTGAATGTCTCGCATAGGAATGGTGATCGTGAACTTCACGTTCTTGACGATGAAGGATGATGAGGAAACGCTCATGCTGACGTTAGTGTAGTGTTGCTGATGAAGATGGGTTACATGCGTGATGGACAATCGAGTTTGACTCTTTATCCCTTTTAAAACATCCATGTTTTTTTGTACCCATGTTTTTTGCCAATCATCATGTTGTTTAGGATGCACAGGAAATTGACCATCATGCTTGAATGAATAAGAATAAGTAAAGGAACGATTCACATGAACCTCCCAAGCACAATCGCGACAGGATAAAGTGTTGTTGTTTGAAGTTAAGGTGAACAAATGTTGACATTGAGGGCACCAAAATAGCGCACGCTCAAGCCGTTCAGCGCGACGGTTTGATTGGACCGAAATAGGGCGATTTTTATAAGCATCAACTTGAATGGATTTGCAAATCAAGTCGTGAAGTTCTTGCACCGAAAGGGTCGCGATGGTGGCTTGTGAAAGCACTTCTACTGTTTCAATCGTCACTTTAGTTTTAAAGGCTCGATCCGACCAACGTGGGGCACGTTGATAAGCACCTTTCACTTGAAAGATAACGAGCGGTAAATGAGCGTACTTAACTAATTTTGCCGCCGATAAATCAAAAGGCAAACTTCCCCCGAGCATGTGGATATCACCTTCGGGAAATAACCCAACGGTATGTCGTTGCTTTGCGTATTGAATGATCGTTCTTGCTGCCGTGATGCGATGATTAAAACGACCACGATTGATTTGACCAAACCCATTATTTATAACCCATCTTAACCAAGGAAACTGAAATAATCCATCATGCACGATAAAATGTGGGATGTGAAAAAAATAATAAATCACAGCGTATAACCCATCCCAATTCGAGTGGTGATTACCAAGCAAAAAAATCGGACCTTTGGGTAATTTTTTTCGGTGAGGTAAGTAAGTTAAACCATGAAAGATAAAGATGATGAATAACACAGGTTTGATGATGAAAAAAGTAATCAACGATGTTAAAAAACCAGTCCCCGGAAGGGCGTGCTTATTCGACTTCATAATAATCAGTAAGTGTGTTTTGATACGTTTGGACTAAGTCTTTTAAAGTAAGAGACCAAGATGGTGCTAATGTTTTTTTAGCTTTTTCACCAGCGGCAACAAGCAAGTTTGGATGGGTGAGTAAATGTTTGACTAACTCAGCAAGTTTTTCCGCATCGAGTTGGCAAAGAAACCCATTGTCACCATCTCTGATCTTTTCAGCAGCATACGAATGGAGAGGGACGATGGAAGGTAGACCATGAATGGCCGCTTCTTTTACGACAAGCGGATCGTTATCATATTGGGAAGGTAGCAAAAGCACAGAACTTAATTGATAAAATTTACTTAAAGTTTGGGTATCCATCACTCGACCAGCAAAGATAATTTCTTGCTGAAGTCCAAGCTTTTTAACATAGCGCTTAATACCCATTTCATGACGGCCCGATCCGACAAAAATCATTGTAAAAACAACCTTCTTTTTTTTCAATTGTAAACAAGCATCAAGAATAAGTTGAATGTTTTTATGCCAGATTAATTGACCAACAAAAAGTAAATGATGGGGGGTTGAAATGGAAAGGGAAGATTTAAATAACTCCATTTCCATTGCTGTAACATCAATCTTTTTGAAATCTGTGCCATTGTTAAACACTTTCACTGCCTGTTGAAGACCATAATCGTTCATCGTTTTAATGGTGGATTGAGATACAGTAAGTAAACGTTGTGCTTTTTGGAAAACACGCATCACGTGATTTCTAATGAAAAGCGATACCCCAGGGTTCTTCACGATGGCTTTGATATCATCGTCATATTTGCTGTGAAACGTTGCTATTAAAGGAACATGATGAGCCTGTGCTAATTGCATCGCTTTTTCTCCAACAAAGAAAGGTGAATGCACATGATAAATGGCAGGCCCTTCATAAAAAATCCGATCTTTAAGTTTTTCACTAAGTGGAAATATGGCAAGCGGATACGGAAAAGAAAATAGTTTTAATGCAGGAAGAAAAAGCGTCTCGTAAGGATATTGATTGGGAGTTTTACTCGATTGCGGAGCGACCACACATACCCTTACTCCCTGCGTAAGTAAATATCTTGCATAACCATCAACAGCACGGACAACCCCATCGGTATTTGGGAAAAAATTGTCAACGAATAAATAAACTTTCAACGGTAAACTAAAGTCGGGTTGATGCACGCGGCGTAATTCTCTTTTTCGATAAAGACTTTGTTGTAGCGTTGTCCAGATGCCGAGAAGCAGCGGCAAATAAAAAGAAAAAATTCGCCAAATAAAAATAGTCCAAAACAACCATTGTCCCGTTAAATAATTTCCAAAAATAGCAGCGAAAGAAAATTCCGCGGCTCCCGCGTTGCCTAAAGTAGGAATCCAAGAAACCGCATTCACGCCTACTAAGGCTTTTAGAAAGATTTCTAAGTATGAAAATGTTTCACCTGCGATCAATACCGACGTCACAGAAGACATTAAAAAGAATGGAAACGAGAGCATCGCCAATTGTGAAATCAAAGAGTTAAGATAAAGTAAAATCATTTTCCATGGTTGGTGAATGATGATTTGAATGGCGCTTTGGTATTTTTGAATCCATTTTTTGATCGTTTCGATGGTCTTCTTTTTCTTTCTTTCCTGAACAAAAAAGTTAGCAAAATGAACGATCCATTGTTCAAAGAAAGGGAAAAAGGAAAGCGTGATCATCGCCACAGGAATCAGCGAGGATAAACCAAAACCAATCCAAGCAATAATGATGATCCAATCTTGCCCAAATGAGGGAATGAACCATAAGCCAATCAACGAAATGGTTAACATGGCTAACCGCATAAAATAGATGTCTAATGTTGGAGCAGACGTTGCTTGACCAATCGTCACATTTTTATCGCGCATCACCGCCATCATCAACGGCTGTCCACCTAATCCAAAAGGGGTGATTAAGACGTAATATCGAGCGAGAATCGCAAAGGTCAATCCATCCCAAAAATGAATACGCGTTTTTGAAGTTTGTAATAGAACGATATAGCGAAAAGCTCCTAAACTTAATATCAATAAGAATAATAGGAGTGAAGCAATCGAAAAAGGCCAGTGTTGAATCCAAAGCTGAACTAGCAGCCATAAGTCGTCTGATATTAAACGATGCCAATCATTCGCAATCGCTAAATAACTGACAAGCATACCGATGAAGAATGAAAAGATAAAAATCATCAAAAACCAAGTTTTTCGATTGGAAAATAAATTGAGGAAAAAGCCTTTTTTAACCATCTTTCACATTATAACAAACGTTATGACTCTTCATCCTGTTTCATTGAATTCAAGCGTTGAATTGTTTATAATAACGTAGTTGCAGGTATGGCGAAACTGGTAGACGCGTACGTTTGAGGGGCGTATGGGGTAACCCATGGGAGTTCGAGTCTCCCTACCTGCACCAAAAAAGCATCCGAGATGGATGCTTTTTTTATGAATTCATTTTGCGATACGATTTATATAACTTTTTATTTTCTTCACTTAATCGATGAATGCTGTTCACCGCAAGTTGAACTTTCTCAGCATTGAGTTTCATGACTTTTCTGTCTTCAAAAGCCATGATCACTCTGGGCAATTTTTTTATCGAGGTGATATAACTCACAGCATCGCCGCGATTCACACGATCCATCATCGCTTCATCATTGACCACAATGATTGAAACAAATAAACTTTCATTCAACTGGGTTAATAACGATAACTTCTCGATTCGACGAGCATTGACGATGAATGGATTCTTAACATAAACGCCTTTTTTCTTATCAAAATGGTGAAACAACCAATTTTGATCTTTATGTTTACCTAACATGGACCCATTGTAATATTCATCTTTAATGACATAGATATATTTATCACCAAAGAGTAAATGATCAATTTTTAAAAAGGTTGAATCGTCTAATTTTAGGATGACGGGATTAATCAATTGAAAATCTTGATCCTCAGCAATCCTGAGGATGGTTTTATGATAAATTTCCATATGCTGACGTTGATAAAACCAATCCTTGATTGCAGGTTGTAAAAGCACGATTAAACTCGACAACGAAATCAAGGTTAAAACAAAAACAATGATCAGCTGCAATTCGGTCATGATTCAGCAATCTCCAACGCCAGTGTCATCATCTTTCTAAGACCTTTTTCACGTTGTTCGCTTGTTGCCTTTTCATGGGTAATAAAATGATCCGTTACGCTTAAAATGGTGAGCGCTTTTTTGCCTAATTTTGCAGCATTCATGTATAAGGCAAAGGCTTCCATTTCAACTCCTAACACACCTAATCTTGCCCATTGTTTCCAACTTTCAGGATCTTCGTCATAAAAGACATCGGAACTTAAGACGTTTCCTGCAACAAGGTGAAGTCCCATTTTTAAACCTTGTTCATAAGCTTTTTTAGCCAATAAAAAATCTGCACCTGCCGAAAAGACACCTTGCAGGTTATATTGTGCGTTCCAATTACTGTTGGTCGAAGCTTGAACCGCGATTAAGATATCAAACAGTTTTGTTTCGGCTTGAAAGGCACCACATGTACCAATACGAATGATGGTTTTCACACCAAAGTGGGTGAAAAGCTCATGGGAATAAATACCAATGCTAGGCATGCCCATGCCGGAAGCCATCACCGAAACACGTTTACCCTGATAAAGACCTGTATAACCAAAAATATTACGAACCGTATTAACGAGTTTGACTTCCGTTAAAAAATTGTCGGCGATGTATTTTGCGCGTAGAGGATCTCCAGGCATGAGCACAGTTGAAGCAAAATCACCTGGTTGGGCTTGGATATGCATGGTAGCCATCGATAAAAAGCTCCTTGTCGTTGAATATGATTTTATATTAACACAAGACAGCCCATCATATCGAAGTCATTATGCACGTTTGGTTTGCTTGATGAGTTTTTTTAATGATGGTATTTTCTCGATAAAAGATTGAAAGTCTACTAATTTCCATTCCCAATTGGGTGAACCCACCGTCCCTGGTGTGTTCATCCGGGCGCGATCATCGAGTTCGAGAATATCTTGTAAAGGAATCACGGCTAAATCGGCTAGGGATAACAACGTATAGGTGACCATGCGTTGGGCGATGGAATCTTTTTTTAATCCTTTCATGATCAAAAATTGTTCAAGTATTTTTTGGGCTTGAGAAGATAAACTTTCATACCAACCACGGGTGGTTTGATTGTCATGGGTCCCGGTATAGGCAACCGCGTGAGATGTGGTTAAGTAAGGTTGTTGATTCACGTCTTGCCGTGAAGGATTAAGTTCAATGACAAATTGAATAATCTTCATGCCTGGTAATTGAAAATGATCCCGTAATGCAAGAACTTCCGGTCGCAAATCACCTAAATCTTCTGCGATGATGTTTAAGTCAGGATAGGCATGCCGCAAAGCATGAAATAAGGCATGTCCTGGAGCTTCAATCCACGCACCTTCAACGGCAGTTGGACAGCTCGCAGGGATTTTCCAATACGTATCAAAACCGCGGAAATGATCAATGCGAATGGTATCAAATAAAGTCGCATTATAACGTAATCGATTAAGCCAAAATTGAAAACCATCTTTTTCCATTTTGTCCCAACGATAAAGTGGATTACCCCACCGTTGACCTGTTTTAGAAAAATAGTCTGGAGGAACGCCCGCAATGTGGGTAGGATTGCCATCGGCATTTAATAAAAATTGATCCTGATTAAACCACACATCATCGCTATCAATGCCTACATAAATCGGAATATCTCCAATCAGTTCAATACCGAGCTTGAGTGCAAATTGTTGCAAGGCACGCCACTGTTCAAAAAGCTTAAATTGAAGAAACATTTCATAAGCAATGCTCGGTTCAAATGCCGATAAATCTTTCGTTGGCTTTTGACCGTATTCTTTAAATTGTTTTGGCCACTCAGTCCATAAACGTAACTGATTTAATTTTTTAAAAGTAATAAAAATGGCATATTGTCTTACCCAAGAATTTTGCTGAATGAACTGTTGATACGCTCGATTAGGTTTGAAGGCTTGAAACGCCGTTTGAAGATAGGTTGATTTAAACTTTCGAACGGCATCATACTGAACAGATGTTGATTGTTTTTGAAAAGGTTTTAAGGTTTTGATTAATTGATCTTTCTTCAATAAGTCCAGTGACAAATACAATTCGTCCATCGCGTTTGAAGAATAAGGCTGATAAGGAGAATTACCATATCCCAGTGGATTTAATGGTAATACTTGCCAAGCCTTCACGCCTGCTTTTTTGAGTAAGCGTAGCCACCGATAAGCTTGGGGACCGAAGTCACCAATCCCATAAGGGGATGGTAAGGAAGAAACGGCAAGCAAAATTCCAGATTTTCTCATAACAATTTCTCCACAAGCATTATATAACAAAAGTGATTTTTTTAACCCAAATGAAAAGGCCCTAAAAAAGGGCCTTATTGAAGATTAATCTTGAGGAAAACTCCAACTAAAAGATGGCGACTCCATTTTCTGATTTATCAAATAAATGCATCTTATTAAGATTCATCGAGATTTTTACAACATCCCCGATGCGATAAAGACGATTTTCTTGAGCGGGTACTTTAGCAATGAGGTTATTACCTGCAAAATCCGAGTGCAGAATATATTCATGACCGAGCAATTCAGCGACTTTGATCGTGGCTGGGAACGTGGCTTCAGGAAATTCTTTTTCAAAGAACTCAATGCCACCGTGAACGTCTTCTGGACGAAGACCAAACACAACTTCTTTACCTTCTAATGCTTCCACTTTTTTAGCAAACGCTTTTGGAACAGGAACCACAACACCTTTGCCAAAATCAAGTTTACCGTTGCGGATTTTGCAATCCATGAGATTCATGGGTGGAGAACCAATAAATGAGGCAACAAATAAATTAGCGGGATGATTATAAATATCAATGGGAGCACCAATTTGTTGAATATAACCACCGCGCATGACAACGATTTTCGTCGCCATGGTCATCGCTTCAGTCTGATCGTGGGTAACGTAAATGGTGGTTGCTCCTAAACTTTCATGGAGTTTAATGATTTCAGAACGCATTTGAACACGCAGTTTGGCATCAAGGTTCGATAAAGGTTCATCCATTAAAAATACTTTAGGATTGCGCACAATAGCACGGCCTAATGCCACACGTTGACGTTGACCACCGGATAACTGCTTGGGTTTACGATTGAGAAATTGTTCAATCTCTAACTTCCGTGCAGCGCGATGAACACGTTCATCGATTTCTTGTTTAGGAAGATGACGAATTTTTAAACCAAAAGCCATGTTGTCATAAACAGACATATGCGGATAGAGAGCATAACTTTGAAACACCATGGCAATATCTCGATCCTTCGGTGTGACATCGTTGGAAAGAACATCATCAATAAAAAGTTCTCCGCTCGTGATGTCTTCTAAGCCAGCAATCATGCGAAGCGTTGTTGTTTTTCCACAACCCGATGGACCAACGAAGACAATAAATTCTTTATCCTTAATTTCTAGGTTAAAATCGAAAACGGCTTGAACATTGTTATCGTAAATCTTATTAATATTCTTGAGAATGACTTTTGCCATAATATGCTCCTTTGATTTAATTTATCATACCTTATCTCAATTCATTTGTGCAACTTGCACAAATATTATTTGGTTTTCAACAGTCTTGAGGCTAATTCAAAATAAAGCGCATGCCGATAATCACGAATATCAAGACCGGTTAAGGCGATAAATTTATGTAGCCGATAGTTAAATGTATTGCGGTGAATGTAAAGTTTGTTGGCAGTTTTAATCGCATTTAAGCCACAATGAATAAACATGGAAGCCGTTAAAATGATTTCGCGAGGAATATTCTTAAATTCATCAATCACAAAGAGGTTAAATTGCGAATCGCCGTCCATTAATCGCTCCATCAAAACATCTCCCAGATAGCGACAAGTTGAAACCCCTTTTTGAATCAAAAAACGAAGCACGTGATTGGCTAATCGATGATTTTGATGACTCACTAAGATGGTTAAACCAATTCCTAAATCTTGGTTAATTAAGGGAATAAGCGTTTCTAAAATATCAAATAGTTTTTCATCTGCAATGATGAATCCTTGATTGATTTCAATCATTTCAAACGTAAAATCATCACGATAATTTTCAGCAATAATATCTTTGATTTGTTTAGGTTGAAATTTAGTTTTTGAATGAAAAAGATAATAATTTTTCATGCCAAATCGATTTCAAAAATATAGCTTTCAAAAGGTCTTAAACGTAAGATCAAACCAGTTTTTTCCATCAAAGGATAATTGTGTAGCAAGGTCTTTTTAATCGCGTATCTTAAACGGAATTCCACTTCATAAGGGCGAAAATTAGAAACAATGAGTAATGGATAATCACCACGATGGATATACGCAAATACATCTGGATTTTGAGCGTCTTCAAGGACAAATTCACCTTCTAGAACGGCCGTCATCACTTCTGATTTTTTTCGTAAAGCAATGGCTTTTCTTGTAAAGTTTAAAATTGAATGAGGATCTTTTTCTTGTTGTGCTACGTTGACAAACAAATAGTTACTATTCACTTTGATGTCGGGTTCGGTGATTGAAAAACCAGCAAAGGGTTCGTTACTCCACTGCATGGGCGTTCGCGCGTTAATGCGGGAAGTCCTTCGAAGAAAACGAATGATTTCATCTTCATTAAGACGATTGGAAGCTTCTTTAGCGTAATTCATCGCCGATACATCTTTAAAGTCAGCCAAATTTTCATAGTCCACATTACTCATGCCAATCTCTTCTCCGTAGTATAAAAAGGGAGTTCCATACATAAACAGTAAGGTCATTAACAACATCTTCGCCGATTCTTTGCGATACTTTGTGGAGCCATATTGTGAAACGACCCGTGGGTGATCATGATTAAGCCAATACACGGGGAGCCAGGTATCCTGATGATTTGACTCATACCATTTCAAAAAAAGGTTTTTTAAGTTGATGACATTAGTGTTAATTTCGTGATCAAGTTTATTTTCACTTCCAAAAGCACCATTTTCCCAGCAAGTGTCAAAATTAAACACCATATTCAAAGGACCTTTGTTGAATGAAGCATATTTAAGCGCTTCTTTAGGAGAAGCGCCGCCGCCAACTTCACCAATGGCCAAAGCTTTGGGATAGCGAACAAGCACTTCTTGTCGAAACTCATTTAAGTAATCAAACAAGCGAGGAAGGGAAGAAAATTTAGTCGAATCAAGCACGGTCCCTTGCGGACCCACGGATAACTTTGAATCTCTAAATTGGCTGTCCTTGGCAAGATGGGCAATGGCATCCATGCGAAAACCATCTGCACCTAAATCGAGCCAATGTTTAGCCACTTGATACATTTCTTTTCTCAACGGTTCATGTTCCCAATTTAAATCAGGCATCTTTTTGGAGAATATTTTTAAATAGTATTGCCCTGCTTCTTCATCATAGGCCCAAGAGGAATCATCAAAATACCCTTGCCAATTCGTTGGCGGAATACGTTCACCTTGACCATTTTTTCTCGCATCTTTCCAAATATAATATTGATGATATTTGGAATATTTGTTTTTCCGGGATTCAATAAACCATGGATGTTCATCTGACGTATGATTAAGAACTAAATCAATAATGACTTTGATTCCTAATCCATGCGCAAATTTTAAAAGTTCTTTAAAATCTTGATTCGTTCCAAAAGAAGAATCAACTTGATAAAAATCAGAAACGTCATAGCCCGAGTCATCCATTGGGGATTGATAAAATGGACAAATCCAAATTAAATTAACTCCTAAACTTGCAATGTAAGGTAATTTTAAAATAATACCCTTTAAATCACCAACACCGTCGCCATTGGCATCATAAAAAGACTTTGGAAAAATTTCATAACCAATGGCTTCTTTCCACCAAATTCGTGAGGAAGGCACGTTAATCGACCTCGATTCCTTTTTTTAATGCTGATTGGATGGCGCGCATGACTTCGGCTTGGGTTACCTTCGTTGATAAAGGTGGTAATGCATCGAGCGGGAAAAACCGAACATCAAGCGTTTCATGGTGATGTGCGGACGATAACGAAACTAATTTTCCTTTAAAAATCAAAGCATATTCGGGAACACTCGTGGGTTCTTTAAACGGAGTACGATTAAAAATAGCAGTTAAGCGTTCGATCTTTACAACAGCACCCGCTTCTTGTAAACATTCTTTGATGGCAGCCTCTTTAGGCGTTTCATATAAATCAGCCCACCCGCCTGGTAACGAGTATTTCAAATCATTTTTTTCTTGCACCATCAGCACTTCATTTTTTTCATTAAAAATAACGGTGCGAACAGAAACATTTGGTGTTGGATAAACTTTGCGGGAAAAATAATTGGGACGTTCAAAACTAATCTCCATAAATTGTTCGAGCATCTTTCTGGTTAGCTCATTGATATCATGATAATTTTCAAGTGCATAAGGATCTTTTGAAAATTCAAGACCAATTTTAGCGATGCTTTGAACTTTAATTAAAAAATCATAAAAACTCATTTTTTCCATTGATTAGATTATATAACATGCAACATTGAATAAAAATAAAGTCAAAAATGCTTACATTTGTTTCTAAATAGTATAAAATAAAATCAATAAGAAAGAGGAACAATCACACCATGGATTTCTTAAACTTAGCTTGGTTTGGTATCTTGATTTGGGCTCTTGTTTTTGTCATTGCCCTTATTGTTGAATTAATTGAACCTCAATTAGTGTCCATTTGGTTTGCCTTAGCTTCTTTTATTACACTATTGGTCCAAACAATCTTTTCTTTACCCTTTTTCTTTCAAGTCATTATTTTTATTCTTACTAGTGCTCTAGCACTTTATCTTTCGCGACCCATCTATCAGCAATTTATTAAAAAGCAAAAAACCACATTAACCAATGCTGCTAGCATGATAGGAAAAGATATCAAAATATTAACGACTTGTGATAAAGCCAATCCTGGTAAAGGGCTTTTTGGTGATGTCCAATGGACGATCATCACGGACGAAGACACGCGCTTTAAAACAAATGATATTGCCACAATTACCGCTTTAAAAGGTAATAAGGCTATCATTAAAAGGAAAGTAGGATAAATACATGGAAGTTTTTGGATTAATTGCAATTTTTGTTATCGTATTTTTGCTTGTGATCGTCTTAACACGATCAATCATTATCGTGTCTCAAGCATCATCAGTCATTGTTCAACGCTTGGGTAAATATTATAAGACTCTAGAAGCGGGTATCCATTTCAATATTCCTATTATTGATTCGGTTTTACCTTTCATTTCGATGAAAGAACGAGTGTCAGATTTTCCTCCACAACCTGTCATTACCAAAGATAATGTAACGATGCAAATCGATACCGTGGTTTATTATCAAGTCACAGATTCTAAACTGTTTGCTTATGGTGTGGAACGTCCAATTCAAGCCTTGGAGAACCTTACCGCAACCACGCTTCGTAATCTAATTGGGGACTTAGAACTTGATCAA
Organism: Bacilli bacterium; assembly: GCA_044341785.1. GTDB lineage: Bacteria > Bacillota_I > Bacilli_A > RFN20 > CAG-826 > UBA970. The sequence goes on from JBIIRB010000001.1 coordinate 17,370, forward strand.
ACACTGACTTCACGCGATAAAATTAACGGCAAAATGTGGGAAGTTCTTGAAGAAGCTACCGATGCCTGGGGTATTAAAGTCAATCGCGTAGAATTGAAGAACATTATACCTCCTCGCGATATTCAAGAAGCCATGGAAAAACAAATGCGCGCTGAGCGTATGAAACGCCAAGTGATTTTAGATGCTGAAGGTCAAAAGCAAGCAGCTATTTTAGTCGCTGAAGGTGAACGAGCATCCGCAATTCTACGCGCTGAAGCTGTAAAAATTCAAAAAATAACGGAAGCAGAAGGTGAAGCATCGGCCATCTTAGCTATCTTTGAAGCTCAAGCAAAAGGAATTAAATTAATCAATACTGCTAAACCTGACTCGGCTTATTTAACTTTGAAAGGCTTTGAAGCCTTAGAAAAAGTCGCAAATGGTCAGGCAACTAAACTGATCATCCCGAGTGAAATTCAAAATGTCACAGGGCTCGTCGCTTCTCTGAAAGAAGTGCTTACCGATCCGGAGAAAAAGAAAAAAGAATAGATCACAAAACCAGCTAGATTAGCTGGTTTTTTTATTCTACCGTTACCGATTTAGCCAAGTTTCTAGGCTTATCAATATCGTTTCCAAGATGAAGCGCGGTATAGTAAGACAAATACTGAGCAACTAATACTTTAATGAGAGGCGATAAATATACTTTAGAATCTCCTGTCACAAATTGATCATCATCTTTGGCTATCGCAAGATTACTAATGATATAAACATTTGCTCCTCGAGCGAGCACTTCTTGAACGTTGGATCGTAACGCAGCAGCGCTCGTAGGATCAGAGATGAATACAAAAACTGGAACGCCTTTTTTTATTAAGGCAATCGGACCATGTTTGAGTTCTCCACCTGGCAAGCCTTCGGAATGAATGTAAGTAATTTCCTTAAGCTTTAATGAAGCTTCTAAAGCCAAATCAAAATCATAGCCTCTTCCAAGAAAGAAGGCATTGGGTTGATTTTTGATTTCTGAAGCTATTTTTTCAATATCTTTTTTGGAATCAATCACGCTTTTCATGGATTTAATCACTGCAACAAAATCAGTCAAAATAGCAGTATTTCCTACTAATGAAGCTTGCAACAAGGCTAATAAAGCAACTTGGGCAACATACGCTTTTGTGGATGCAACCGCAATTTCAATCCCTGCATAAAGTAACAGAGTAAAATCTGCAATGCGATCAAGGGCTGAACCTTTGGTATTGGTAATCGTTAAGATCGTGTTGCCACGTTCGGAAATAAGTTTAACCGATCGAATTAAATCAGCGGTTTCGCCACTTTGAGAAATGACAACGAACAGAGGATTATCGCCTTTTATTTCGGGATAATAAGCAAATTCACTTCCGATGTAAACACGGGTGGTTTTGCCAATCGATTCAAAATAACGCCGACCAATGAGCGCAGCATGATAACTGGTTCCGCACGCAAGAAAAATAATTTGATCCGCTTCTTGAATTTTCTTCATCATCAAGGGATCAAAAACGAATTGATTTCCATCCGTATAGTTATCGAGCAAACGTTTGATCACTTCAGGAGCTTCTTCGATTTCTTTTAACATATAGTGGGGGTAACCATGTAAGGCAATGTCTTCAGATTTAATCTCGGTTTGGTGAAAAACCAAAGGTTTTTCTTCATGAGGATCGAGGTTTTTAACAACGACTTCTTTTTGACTGATGTAACCATATTGATAGTCAGTTAAAATATAAAAATCTTTCGCGTAATTGAGCATCGGTAAATAGTCTGATGCTAAATAATGGGTATGTGAGCCTTTACCAATGACCAAAGGCGAATGGAGTTTAGCAAAATAAACTTTTGAATCATCTAACTGATATAAGATTGCTAAAGCGTATGACCCTTCTAAATCTTCAAGGGTAAGTTTAATCGACAATAAGGGATCTTTTTTGGCGGTAGTTTGATAATAAAATTCTAAAAGATTGGCAATCACTTCAGTGTCGGTTTCAGAATAAAAATGAAACCCTTTATTTTCAAGTTTCTTTTTAAGGATACGATAGTTGTCAATGACACCATTGTGGACGATATGGAAAAGCCCAGCATTGGATTGGTGAGGATGGGTATTTTTTAAATTAGGTTCGCCATGGGTCGCCCATCGTGTATGTCCAATGCCAACAGAAGCTTTCTGGTTGATTGGAATAATACGATTTAAATCATCAATGCGTGCAGGGATGCGAAAATGTTCAATTTTGCCTTGGGTTAAAAAAGCAGTTCCAGCAGAATCATAACCGCGATATTCAAGGGATTTTAAACCTTCAACTAGAAATGTTCTTAATGATTTTTCGCCTGCAGATGCTACAATGCCACACATATTATTCTCCTTGACCTTCGAGTTGATTGATAACTGCAACGATTTGATTAACATTATTTTCGCATATTTCTTGGGTTTGTGCTTCAACCATGACGCGAATGAGCGATTCCGTGCCACTCGCACGAACAAGGATGCGACCATGCCCATTCAATGCCGATTGTTTCATTTTAATCATATCTTTGAGCACTTGCTTATGTAAAATGGTTTCTTTATTGTTGACATGAACATTGCGAAGTACTTGCGGATATAGTTTTAATTGACTGAGGGTTTTGGAAAGCGTTAAACCCTCATCCTTGAAAAGAATATTGAAGAGCCGAACCATGGATAGCAAACCTGAACCCGTATTTAAAAGATCATAAAACATGACGTGACCTGATTGTTCACCACCTAATATAAGTTGATGATTTTTTAATCCGAGTTGAACGTGACGATCTCCGACGGGAACTTCGATGATGGAAATGCCTTCTTGTTCTAAGGATTTTTTTAATCCTAAATTACTCATGATGGTTAAAACAACTTGATTTTTGACAAGTATATTATTTTTCTTCATTTCCAAAGCGTGAATAAAAATTTGGGCATCCCCATCAATCGTGAATCCATTCGGTAGCATAGCCATCATGCGGTCCCCGTCACCATCAAAAGAAACACCAAGAAGGTATTTCCCTTTTTTTAAACCATCTTTTAACGAATCTAAGTAGGTCGCACCGGAAAGATAATTAATATTTTTTCCATTAGGTTGGTGATGAATGAGTTCAACATTTAGACCCAACTTTTGAATCAATAATGAAATGAGGTAAGAAACCGAACCATTTGCACAATCAATTAAAACTTTCCCCTTAGGAGACTTGAATGTCGCTTGTTGAGCAATAAAGTCAATGTATTGATGGATTAAATCTTTTCCATCCACGATGGTTCCTTTAGTTCTTTGTTTTAATGGAACTGGATGGTCGAGGAATTGTTCAATCAATGATTCAACATCTTCACTTAATTTTTCGCCTTTGTGATTAAAAATTTTAATGCCATTATCCTCAAAGGGATTATGAGAAGCAGAAATCATGAATGCAAAATCAAAATTTTTAGTTGATGAGAGTAAATAGGAAAGGGATGGCGTGGTCGTATAACCCAAATCAATCACCGTAGCGCCACGTTCAATTAAGGCTTGTTTAATAGCTTCAGAAAGTAATGGAGATGAATATCGCGGATCTTGTCCAATCAAAATTCGATTGGTTTTTCCATGAGGATAATCACCTAAAAATAACCCTATATTTCTCGCTAAAGAAGGGGTAAGCATGTCACCGAAGCGTCCTCTAACACCATCGGTTCCAAAGTATTTCCCCATGATTAATTACTCGTATTAGCTTCCATATAATGAACAAGAACTTTTTGAAAATTATCATGAAAAACAGCTTCGAGTTCACCACCATAAGCAATCGAAATTCTTCCGGTTTCTTCAGAAACCACAACCGTGACCGAATCGGATAATTCAGAAATACCAATGGCAGCGCGATGGCGTGAACCATACTTACCGGCCATAGGTTTAGTGGTGGGGGTGTAATAAACGGATGCGGCTATGATTAACCCATTGCGAACCACAATTGCACCATCATGTAAACGTGTGCCTTGGAAAAAAATGGTCATGATTAATTCAGACGAAATTGGTGCATTAATTTCAACACCGTTCTTCATAAACTCATTCAGATTTTGCTTTTTTTCAAGTGTAATAATCGCCCCTGTTTTGGTTTTAGATAAATATCCTACAGCTTCATTAATTTCTTGATAAACTTTTTGATTTTCATCTGCAGTTTGAACAATTTTCTTTTGTTTAAATTTAAACAGATTATCAATGAGTGCTTTAATATCAATCATGTTAAATTCAACAAAAATATAAACGAGTAAGGCGAATAAAAAAATGAGAACAAAGGTTAAAAATCCAAACTGGAAAAAATAGTAACTCACAATAATGCCAGCGTATAAAAGAATGAACGGTAAAGAATAAAATTTTCGAGTAACATAAATGATAATAAAAAGAGGGACTAAAATTAAAAACAAAATTCCTAACCCGAAATCGATTTGATTTATCATTTGATTGAACACCATATCGTGTAATTTAAGTTTTTACTTGTCAGCTTTCTATAAGTAGTTTATCAAAACTTTCTTGATTAATAAATGCTTTTAATGACTTTTGGAGCAGCCAACGGGAATCGAACCCGCATATTCAGCTTGGGAAGCTGACGTTCTACCACTGAACTATGGCTGCATTTAAACAATTATAAGATATTTTTACAAAAAAACCACCAATCAATCGGTGGTTTAATGACTTCGATGGTGGATGCTGAGGGGATCGAACCCCCGACCTTCTGTACGTCAAACAGATGCTCTCCCAGCTGAGCTAAACATCCAATGGCTGGTGCCGACGATAGGAATCGAACCTACAACCTACTGATTACGATTCAGTTGCTCTGCCAATTGAGCTACGTCGGCGCAACTTCCTAACGGCTTTTATTAATATATATGTTATCCACAAAATTATCAAGTATCTCTATTCAATTTTCTAAGTCTATTCATGCGATTGTCTTTCATTTTTTCGGTGCTATAATAATGTAGGTTTTTTAGATGAAACTGCATCAACATTCTTTTAAAAACGTTTTTTGGCCGCTACTAATTGAAACTTTTTTTGCTGTGCTTGTTGGTTTGACTGATACCCTCATGCTTTATGCTGTGGGGACCACTTCAGTTGCCGCTGTCGGAAGTGCTTTCACCTATTTAAGTTTTATCAACGTCATCTTTGTGGTGATTGCGTCTGGAATGCTGGCTGTGTTTACTCAATACGTAGGGGCAGGTCAAGCTGAGGTTACTAAAAAGGCTCGTAATTTATCTTTGCTCATCAATGGTGGTTTAGCTTTATTCGTAACGTTATTGATCTTTTTAGTCGGTCCTTTCTTTCTTGAGTTTGTCCTAAAAGATACTTTACTTTTGGTGGAAGCTAGACAATATTTTTTAATTGTTGGTGCAGGAACTATTTTTGCCGCTCTTAATCCGTTATTAGGCAATTATATGCGTTCTTTTGGTCATGACAAATCACCGATGTTTGCAAATATTTTTGCCAATATTGTGAACATTACGCTGAACTATTTATCGATTTATGTTTTTGATTGGGGCGTGATGGGTGTTGCTTGGGCGACGACCATTTCCTTCTTTGTACAATTTTTAGTTAACGTCATTCTAGGTAATATTCATTTAGAAAAAGTTAACATTCCTGCTAAGGTTTCTTATCATAAATTACTAAGTGATGCTTTAAAAGTTGGCTTACCCTCTGCTATTGAAGCGTTTATGCTTTTAGGAACCATGTCAATCATCATCACCATGTTGAATCAGTTTGATACGAGTGGTATTCATACTGCTGCCCGTGTAACTGTTGAACATATCGCCCGCCTTGCCTTCGTTCCCGGAGCTGCTTTAGCCCACGCTTCATCCATTAAAACTGGATTTTATGTTGGAGCAGGAAATTATCAAAAAGCTCAGCGAAGAATTAACCTCATCACCTTTTGGGGTATGGTTGTATCGCTGTGTCTTTCCTTATTACTGGCGATATTCCCTGAATGGATTGTTTATTTATTTATGGAAGCCGAACATGTTGAAGGCATTCATTTCATTGAGGAACTTCAACTCATTCGAATCATTTTATGGATCAATATCATTGTTGAATTAGGAAGAAATGCAAACGTGATCATAGGCGAATCATTAAAAGTCACCGGGGATGCACTTTTTCTAAGCATCACGAGTTTTATCTCTGAAAGTATCTTAGCAATAGGGTTGTCGTATTATTTTGGTTTAGTTTTAGAAATGGGCGTTGTTGGCGTATTTATCGCAATAGCTTTAGATGAAGCTTTTCGCGGGTCCTTATTCTTCTATCGATGGTATCACCGTCGCTGGCGGAGCAAAGTTTTTATACAAGTCCCTAGCGTCCAAGCTTAGTTTGGTGCCTCCGGTCGGACTCGAACCGACATGATATCACTATCGATAGATTTTGAGTCTATTGCGTCTACCAGTTCCACCACGGAGGCAGCGACATAATTATAGCGATTCAGATAAAAAATAACAATGATGATTCATATGAATTAAACTATTAACAAGGAGTCATCCATGGATATCAAATCTAAAGAAGGATGCTATTACATCGTCAATGAAAACCAAGACATGGTTGCCCACATTGATTATCATTTTGATTCGCAAGCGCGCATGGTGGTCACAAGTACGTACGTTCATCCTTCATTACGAGGGCAAGGTATTGCCAATCGATTGATGGAAAAAATCATTGCGTTGGCTATCCAAGAAAAGCGTTTCATTATTCCTATTTGTAGTTTTGCGGTTAAAGTATTATCGCAACCGGCTTATATACATTTAAAAGATCCAACTTGGCGCGCTTGAGACGATTCGAACGTCTGACCCCAACCTTCGGAGGGTTGTGCTCTAATCCACTGAGCTACAAGCGCATGAATGTAGCATATCACCTTGAAGCGAAAAATAAAAAGGTGAACGCAAAGCTCACCTTTTTTTTGTTCATGAATTAGGAGAATTTATCAAAGTAAACGTTTTCGGTTTTGATTTGGTGTTTATTTAATACTTTGATACACGCATCAATCATGCCCGGGGATCCACATAAATAAGCTTCATGATTTTCTAGACCTCCGGTCATACGATCTAAAACATCGGTGATTAAACCAGTTGCACCTTTCCAATTATCATTAGGCAAAGGACTAGAAAGTGCCGGGATATACTCGAAATTTGGATATTCTTTTTGAAGTTGTGCAAACTCAGCATCATAGTAAAGATCTTTGACGGCTTTAGCACCGAAGAAATAACGGACCTTTCTGGGCATGCCTAAGCGTTTTAAACGAGCAAGAATGGATCGAATGGGTGCTTTTCCAGATCCACCTGCGATACACACGATATCTTTCGTGGATTGTTCTTGGAGATAAAAATTACCATAAGGACCGGTTACAATTAACTTATCACCTTCCTGAAGAGCCTGAAATACATAGGTGGAAACCACACCTTTAGGAACAAATCGCACAATGAATTCAATATGACTTGGATCCGCCGGATCGGAAGCAATGGAATACGCTCGTACAACATCGATTCCTGGGACTTTAATTTGGGCATATTGTCCAGGTTTAAATGGCATGGTTCTTGGATTCAATAGTTGAAAACGAAGCAACTTTATATCGTAGGTTAATTGTTCCATTTTGACGAGTTTGACTGAAAATTCTTTGGCTGTTAACATCGAAGATGGGATTTCAATTTTAATAGTCCCTTGGGGCTTAACTTGGCAAGATAAACGAACACCGGTGGCTTTATCGTTAGCGCTTAACATGGGAGTTTCAGTTGGACGAACATCACCGCCACCTTCTGTGACTTTGCATTTACATAGACCGCATGTGGCTTTACCACCGCAAGCCGAAGGAATAAAAATTTTGTTTTGCGCAAGCACATTAAGCAATGTGTCATCGCCGGTAAAATTAATTGTCTTTAGGTTATTAATGACAACGGCTTTAGGACCACTGTTGCCAAGAATCACATCCACAAAAATAATTATTAAAGTGATGATGAACAATACTGCAATGAGGATAAGTGGGGAATAAAAGACTTCCATGTTAAAAACCTTTCTTTATTGTACGACTGGTTGTAAACTGGCTAAACCAGCAAAACCAATAAACGCTAACGCAAGAATTCCCAAGATGACAAAGGCAATCGCTTTGCCTTTAAGACCTTTAGGTAAATCTGAAACCACTGACATTTTTTCTCTCACTGAGGCGAGTAATGTAATCGCAATTGCCCACCCGACGGAAGATCCAAAGGCAAAAACGGTGGTTTCCCAAAAACCGTATTCATAGTTCACAAAAAATAAAGAAACTGCTAAGACGATGCAATTGACCGTAATTAAAGGAAGGTAAATACCAAATGTATTATAAAGTGCTGGAAGAAAACGTTGAATCGCAATTTCAAGGAATTGAACTGTGGCTGCAATGGTAATCATAAAGACTAAAAGATCTAAGGTTTCCGTTTCCGTTGCCACTAAAAATTGATAAATAGGCCAGTTAAGCATCGCGGTTAATGTCGTAACAATAATCACAGCGATTCCCATTCCTTTGGCGTTCGAAACATTCGTGGAAATAGCAATTAAAGGACACATACCCAAAATGGATGCTAAGGCGATGTTAAACGGAAGTAAGGAAGCTAAGAAAATTTCTAATAATGCATTCATGGTTGTTTCCTCGTTTATTCTTCGTAATACTTAAGCCAAACGCGAAGACCCCAAATAAAGAGAGCAATAACAAAGAACCCTCCAGGAGCAATCGCAAAAATAATCCAATTTATCCAGTCGGTAGGCATCACTTGAAAATTAAGAATAGTTCCTTGAGAGAACGCTTCCCGAATGACTGACATCATTAAAAGAACGAACGTGTAACCTAAACCCGAGGCAAGAGCATCAATCGTTGAATAACGGACGGGATTTTTAACTGCAAACGCTTCTGCACGACCCATCACAATACAATTCGTGATGATTAAACCAACGTAGGCACCTAATCGTTCAGCAATTTCAGGAGTATAGGCTTTTAAAAACATTTCAAAAATGATGGTGAAGGCAGAAATAATCACCATATACGTCACCATGCGAACTTGAGAGGGAATATAATTTCGAATCAATGAAATAAATGCACTTGAGAGCATCGTGACAAAGGTAACACCTAACCCCATTGCAATGGCGTTCTCCACCATATTGGCGACCGCTAAGGATGAACAAATCCCGAGCACCGTCACCACAATCGGGTTATTGCGAGCAATACCATCTCGCAAAACATTAAACCATTTTGTGTAATTCAGTCTTAATAAAAATTTTTTCATCTTAAATGACTCCTAACGAGTTTTCCCAATCAGCATTTCCTGACGGATTGATTTGGACACGATACGTTTCATTGAGCAATAACTCAAATTGCTTTGACGTTCGGGTTGCTCCGACAATCGACGTGACATAATTTTCTAAAGCGGCGGAATCTTGGGTTTTATCAATCCGAAGTTCCGGCACCATCATTTTATCTTTCAACTCGTCTAAGAATTTGGCTTCTTTAACTTTGGCACCTAAACCAGGAGTCTCTTTTTGTGAAATAATCGCAACTGATTCAATCGTTTCTAAATCATCTTCTAAGGTTAAAAAACCAACGATCGGCCCCCAAACACCGGCACCAAAGTTTTTGTTAAACTCAATAGTGACTGATAATGTCGTTTTATTGCGATAGGCGACTAATTCAAGGGGATTCTCTTCAGTATATTTCTTATACACAACCGTACCTTGAATGGTTTCGATTTCTGCTTCAAAAACCTCGGCGAGATTGTCATTAGTAAAATCGGTTACACCTTGACTGCGAAGAACCGTCGATTGCCTTAATGTTAAATCATTTTGTTCAATTAATCCTTTTGTCAATAAATCCGTAACCGTTAAAAGCGTTGCCGTGATGACACCCATTAGTAAGACAAAAAACACAATCTTGCCATATTGCGAAAGACGTTGATTCATATTATTTCACTCCTTTGATCAGTGCTGGGATTGGTTTTAAATTCACCATCGAATCAATTAAAGGTGCAAAAGCATTCGATAAGATGACAGCATAGATAACCCCTTCAATGGAACTGGTATAGGTTCGGATAAGAACGGTAATCAAACCTGCAAAAACGCCATAAACGATTTTTCCAACCGTGGTGTTAGGGCTGGTATAGGGATCCGGAAGAATAAAGAACGCTGCAAACATAACGGTTCCCACAAGCGTGCTATATTCCCAAAGAGCAAATTGAGTACCATCCACATACATTTGGCCTAAGAATGTGAGGAGCATGACCGCTCCTAAATAAGCAAATGTGATTTTTAAATCGATGGATTTCAAATAGGCTAATCCTAGACCTAAAACGATAATACCTAAGCGAAAGGAATCACCAATATAACCGTTGGTTGGGCCCATGAGCAATTCAAGATAAGTCAAGGTAAACGGGGTGACCGTGTGATTTTTTAAAAGACCAGCAATGTTACCTGGTGCGGCAACGATGAGGGCAAACGAAACTGATAAAAAAATGATGCCAACCACCGAGGGATTGAAAACATACTTTTTATGGCCACCAAAAACGAGCTTGCCGTAAAGGGAGGCAACTATCGCTCCGACGGCAGGCATCCAAAACAAGAAACTACCATTGATGGGATGAACAATCGTTATAGGAAGAAGCATGGTCATTAATAAAGGAGTATAAAGCCAGGCTGGATCAATTTTACGTTTTCTAAATTTAGCAAACGTTAATTCAACCAACAAGCCACCGAGAACCGCAGATAAAAAGATATAAAGAATTTCCACATGAAAGGATGGAAAAGGGGTCACAACTCGATAAAACATCAGCAGGAGTAAAGCCCCGCTTAAATACACTAAATTTCGATCAATAAAAAGCTGACGGAACGCATCTTGAATTGACGCAATTAAAGTCGATTTCTTCGCGATTTTTAAATCCATATTTCACCTCTTTTTTACCTAGTTAAATGTTTTCATTCATTAGGGAAAAAAATAAACCATAGACATTATAATACAAAGTCTATGGTTGTGCATAAATTCTTCGATTGGTGCAGCCGGGGAGACTCGAACTCCCAAACCGTGAAGTACTAGAACCTGAATCTAGCGCGTCTGCCAATTTCGCCACGGCTGCCTAAACTTAATCTTATCACTACTCAAGCATCGAAGAATCAAATGTATTTAATTTCGCTTCAAGATAGTGATGGAACGTCATATTCAACACCGTATAAGAAGGATGGGTTGTCGCGTTGATTGAAAATTGTGCATAAGGCAAATCATTGTCAGGAATAACCCTCGAAGCATAGGAACTCGCATATTGATTGAACATCGAATCAAAATGCGTTCGCGTTAACCATTGAGATTCTTTAATTTCTGATAAATACTGTTGATAAAGATTGACGTAGTCCTGGATACCTCCCGTCATAACGGTAAAGCGATAAAGTGGATTTTGTCGATCCGGGTTCGTCTCAAGTAACGCAAATTCAAACGGAGTAACCTTAGTCATGGATGGCCCTTTATCATTTTCAAAAGTTGGATCCCAATCCCCATGGGCACCCAAACCGCGATCAAAGTCATAAGGAATAAAAATGGCTTGATTGGTTGAAGGAACAAAATACACATAAGCATTATTAAAATTGTTTCTAAAGTCATCTGGATTTCCAATAAAGTATGCGATCGCTTCCATCATGATAAAAGACTCGATATCCACTTTGGTTTCTAGACTATTTTTCATCGATGCATCACTATAATTTGAAGTTGATTTTAACGTGCCAATTAAATTGACGATATCAGAAAAATTTGGATTTTGCTTATTGGTTTTTAAATCATAACTCGGCCGATAAGGAGGATTAACATCCCAATTTTCAATTCCAATTTTTCCACCTTCAATGCGAGCATAATTATTACCACTGACTGAAATGGTTTGTGATTGGCGAAAATTGGCTGGCCATAAAGATTCGCTGCGAGCATCATAGGTGTAAGTCAATTTGTAAAGATTGCCATTGGCATCAGCTTCAGGAAATACTCGCTTGATGACTCGTTTATCGATCGTTTCGATTAATGTGAATACACCCATGTAGGTGGTTAAGTTATCAATCCGATTAGGAACATTGGTTTGAGTAATCGAAAATGCGCCTAGCGTTGCATTGGGGGCAATGGGTAAATAATCTTGAAAAAATTTATAGGCATAAAGCTGTTTGATTTGAGAATGATCAAAGTTGCGATTCCATTTTAAATCTAATCGAGTCATCCCTAGTAGACGTTGATTTGGAATAAACTCGGCGAAATTCAATTTGAAATGCACCAAGTCAAAAATCATTCCCTCATCATTGACAAATTCTTGCCGGGATAAATTGCCTTTCATACGCACACCAATCTGTTCAAGTTCATAGGTTTTATTCGTGTTATCTTCATAAGTAACAAAGAAAGTTACACTTGCTTGGTGATAGGTTTCGCGCGCGTTTGAAAAAGAAATGCCATCATCATTAACCTGTTGCAGTGTTGAAGCGCTTATCGTCAGTTCAATTTCAATTTTTGTACTCGGATTGAAAAACGCTAAATAATCGGGATTTTCATCAATGACGGGTTGATCATAAGAAGATGATTGAGATTCACTTGACGTTGTGCTGCTCGTTGTTGAGTTTGAAACACTCGAGTTGGAACTTGATGGAATGATGATGGTTAATTGACATGATGCTAAAATAAACGTTAAAGCAATCGTGATTAAAAAAGCACGAAGTCGATTAGGATTTGATTTCGATATAATCATGGAAATAACTTAAGCACTCCTTGCTTGGACGTTGAATCTTTTTTGAATACATGAGAATGATGTCATTGGGAACCCATTTTTCGGAATTTCGTTGTGTGTTTTGTTTGAGAATAACGTCGATTGGCCGCTCGATATAAACGAGTATTTTCTTTTCAAACTCGCGTGCATCCTTGGCATATTGAATACGAATGTCATTCGTATCATTGACGCCATCGGCAATGACCGTCACATGTTCAGAACGTAAGGCATACTCATGAATACGGTTACGAAACGTTTCCCAAACTTTGGGTTCTTGATCAAACTTTTGGTAAGACCCTGTTACTTCTTTTCTAACCTCATCGCTTGAAACGATATGCACGTTAGTGTGGGTTCTTGCATATTCCGAAGCAAAGGTTGACTTACCTGCTCCAGGAATCGCACTTAATAAGATAAAAGTCTTCAATTTGCCTCCATTAAAATAAATTTATTTTAGCAAAAAAAACGTTTCAAGAAAATGATTAAGCGACGAATTGGACAAGCTGAGAAACTAACCGCTCTAAATAAAGTTGATCAATTTCATCAAATTGGGCTAATTGATAAGAATCAACGTCTAACACTCCGAGCAGTTTCTGACCTTTCAAAAGCGGAACGACAATTTCAGAGTTTGAACCTTCATCACAGGCAATATGGCCAGGGAAATCATGGACATTTTTCACAACTTGCGTTTTTCTTGTCTTTGCAGCCGCTCCGCATACACCGCGGTTTAAAGAAATAGATACACACGCCACTTTGCCTTGAAACGGCCCAAGATAAAGTTCAGAGCCATCAAAAAGATAAAATCCAACCCAGCTAAAATGGGGAAAATGTTGTTTGATAAGCGCACTCACATTAGCATAGATCGAAAGAGGATTTTGTTGACCTTCAAGCACACCCGTAAGTGCGAGAAGCAACGATTCGTACGATTGCTTTTTGTTCATTTTTGTTCTTCTTTTTTGATCATGCCTAAGTTGATATGACAATATCCACGAGGATTTTTATCTAAGTAGTCTTGGTGATAAGTTTCTGCATCATAAAAACCATTTAATGGAATGACTTCCACCGTAATTTTTTCTTGATATTTTTGTTGTTCTTGCTTGATAAATTGTTTGGCAATAGTTGCATCGTTTTCTTGTTGATAATAAATACCGGTACGATATTGAATTCCTTCATCATGCCCTTGACGATTCACCGAGGTGGGTTCAATAAATCGAAACATGTGCATGAGTAATTTATCTAATGTCATTAAAGCATCATCGTATTCAATCCAAACGGCCTCAGCATGGGTGGCTTTTTCATCGCAAACTTCTTCATATGTCGGGTTGGCATAATTGCCATTGCAATACCCTACTTGAGTATTGATGACGCCTTTAAGCTTTTTATAATAGGCTTCAACTCCCCAGAAACAACCGCCTGCTAATACAATGGTTTTCTTCATAATCAACCTCTTCATTATCTTACCAATTATTCATTGATAGTAAAGCATTAGTGCTTTAAGATAAAGCGAGGTTATATTGATGGCTATAAAAGATTTTTATACGTTAAATCATGGAGTTAAAATTCCAAAAATAGGTTTTGGAACTTGGCAAATTAAAGAAGGCGATGAAGCCTATCAATCAACTTTATTCGCATTAAAATCTGGCTATCGTCATATCGACACTGCAGCAGCGTATGGCAATGAAAAGAGTGTCGGTCTCGCAATTAAGGATTCAGGAATTGCCCGAGAAGATATTTATGTGACAACCAAATTGCAATCGCATATCAAAGGATATTATTCAACGTTGGTCGAATGCGAACGCTCATTAGAAAAATTAGGATTAAAATATCTCGATCTCTATTTAATTCATGCCCCTTGGCCATGGGCTTTCATCGGCGTGGATAACACGCAAGGCAACATTGAATCTTGGAAAGCGATGATTGAACTTCATAAGCAAGGAAAAATAAAAAGTATCGGTGTCAGTAATTTTGAAATCAAAGACTTACAACCCATTGTGGAAGCGACAGGATTTATCCCCCACGTTAATCAAATACCTTTTTGGATAGGGAGACCTCAAACCGAGTTGCGTGCTTATTGTGATCAACACAAGATACTCGTTGAAGCCTATTCCCCATTAGCAACGGGAAGAATTTTTAAACTTGAAATTTTACATTCATTAGCAAAAAAGTACAACGTGACTCCAGCACAACTTGCCATCCGTTATACGTTAGACATGGGAACATTACCTCTACCAAAATCAACGAATCAAGCTCGAATCATCGAAAACATTCAACTTGATTTTTCCATTTCGAAAGTAGATTTAATGATGCTGAGCCAAATCAAAACCGAATAAGTCTATTGTTCCCCGTACGCTAAAGGCCCACGATATAAACTCATTCCACCCATCACATTCGTCACTTGAAAACCATTTTTACCTAAATAATCCGCAACAACTTGGGAACGCGCACCTGAGTAACAAACAATAAAGTAATGTTTATTTTTTTCGATTTTGTTGATGTGATTCATAAAATCTGAAATGGGTGTTAAAAGTGCTCCAGGAATATGGCCTTCTTCAAATTCTTCAGGTTCGCGAACATCAAGAATATGAATAGGACCTTTTTTGATTAATTGTTCGAGTTCATTCATCATGACTGTTTTGTACATCAATTAGTTTCCTTTCCAAGCACGATACATATTGTAACCGCCTTCTAAATTGTAAACATTATAACCTTTACTTCTTAAGATACGTTCAGCATTGTAACCTTTTGATCCAGCATCGCAATAGACGATGATAGTTTTGTCTTTGGGCAAGGTTGCATATTGCTCATAGAAAACATCGATATCGATATGGAAATCATTGGGGATATGACCATACGCTAATCGTTCCATCGCGGGTCGGACATCAACAAATAATGCTCCTTGCTTTTGATAAGATTCCACCTTGCTAGGATAGATGACTTTGGTAATTCCTTGTATCCGATTTTGGGCAACATATCCAATCATATTCACGATATCTTTAGCAGTACCATAAGGAGGTGAGTAACTTAATTCAAGTTCTTGAAGATCTGTAATTTTCATATTCGCCTTCATTGCCGTGGCAAGTACATCAATTCGTTTATCCACACCTTTTTCACCAACCCCTTGGACCCCTAAGATACGTTCATTAGTTGGATCAAAAAGCACTTTGATATCAATCGTGGTTGCGCCAGGATAATAGCTGACATGGTCATATCCGTGCACATGCAGCACGTCAAAAGTTTGATCCGCCAATTGCCGTTCATTAAGACCCGTTGAAGCAAAACTTAAATTAAATAATCGCAAAATGGCAGTGCCCAGTGAGCCTTTATTGGTGGCAGGCAACCCACTTAAGATATCCGCGAGTTGTCGCCCTTGGCGATTAGCAGGCGAAGCTAATGAAACTAACGCATCTTTACCTGAAATGTTATGTTTGACGATAATAGCATCGCCAATGGCATATATATGCTTAGCAGATGTTTGAAAATGATAATCAACCACAATACCCTCACGCATGCCTAATTCAAGATTGGCTTGTTTAGCTAAAGTACTTTCAGGAATAACACCGATTGCAGTAATGATAAAATCAGTTTTAATCCGCGTTCCATCTTGAAGGCATACTTCAGTTTTCTTAACTTCAACAATTTCATGATCAGTGTAAACATCCACACCATGCTGAGTCAGAGTTTGTTTGGCAAAAGAAGCCATATCCAAATCAAAAATAGGAAGCACTTCTTTAGCTCGTTCTACAATCGTTACTTTAAGACCTTTTTTATGAAGGTTTTCTGCAACTTCAAGTCCGATATAACCCGCACCGACGATGACGACGTGTTGAGGATTATTTTGTTTAATAAAAGCCATAATTGAATCTAGATTAGGAATATTTCTTAATTCAAAGTGAGGCATCAATGATAATCCTGGAATGTTAGGGACAATCGGACGAGCACCTGGAGATAAAACTAATTCGTCATAATGGAGCTCGTTATTAATTCCATCTTTTTGATAAATTACTAATTGCCGATCAGGATGAATAGCGATGACCTCGGTGGAGGAACGAATGTCTAATTGAAATCGATTGACTAAATCTTTTTCTTTAACGACCAAAAGACGCGTTCGTGAAGGAATTTCTCCTGACATAAAATAAGGTAGACCACAATTTGCAAAAGAAACATAAGGTCCTTTTTCAAAAACAATGATTGTATCGTCAATGTTTAATCGACGATAACGGGTTGCAAAACTCATGCCACCCGCAACTCCTCCGATAACAACAATCGTTTTTTTAGTTTGCATTTGACTCCTTCATACAATTAATATAATACCCCATGGGGTATATTAGAATCAAGTCAAAAAACAAAAAAAGAGCGAAGACGCTCTTTTAAAATTAAGATTTTGGTGGAGCTGACGAGGATCGAACTCGCTACCTCTTCCATGCCATGGAAGCGCTCTACCAAGTGAGCTACAGCCCCAAATACTTATAAACAATACCAAATCACCAACGTTTTTTCAATACTTTATAGCACTAAGACCATGCCACCCACAACGGTCATTAATAATAATAAAAGAAAAATAGCCGTATTAAATTTAGGTTGTCGACTCCGCAACCAACTAAATACGAAACCATCGCGTTTGACGATCCCTACATAAACGACTAACCCTAATGAGGTGTAAAAAATATAATCAAGCCAAGGTTGAGGATCCATCAGTTGGATGGTTGAAAAAGGATTGTTAAAAAACACATTGCCAATCCAAGAATAACCAATACCGATACCGATGATTCCACAAGCGAGCGCTCCTAGTGAAATAAAAGTAAAAGGAGATAAATGGACAGAATGCATTCTTTTTCCTGGAAGCATCCATAACAATTTAGAAAATGAAATCAACGTGGCAAGGTTGATGAAGTTAAAGAGTAACATCTTCACTGCATCCTCTTTGAATGCATACTTGATGAGCGATTTTGATATATAGCCATTGAACAATGGAGCACCCGTGATCCCTAATATACCAATGATCAACAAGATGGAAATCCAAGGCATTGTTTTCCAAAGGCCACGAATGTCAGCAATTTTTTTGGTTTGATAATGTTCAATGATCACGCCGGCAACCAAGAACAATAACCCTTTAAACAAGGCGTGATTAAAAACATGGAGTAAACCGCCGACATAGCTATTATCATGGTCACTCATTAATCCCATCAAGAGTAAACCTAATTGCGAAATGGTGTGGAACGCTAGCACTTGTTTTAAATCTTTTTGTGACATTGCAAATAATGCACCACCGACAGCTGAAAGCACGCCGAACCAAAAAATGACTTCAGAGAATTGATAAGGTGCATGAAACATTTGCAAATGTAAACGAATCAACATATAAATGGCACCTTTAACAATGAGTCCTGACAAAAGCGCGCTGACACTTGACGTGGCAACACCATGTGCTTTGGGTAACCAACTGTATACTGGGAAAAAAGCAGCCTTAACAAAGATGCCACTCATCATCAATGTATAGGCTAATTGAATGGCAGGTTGCGCTAACATGGCGGGTGTCATTTCACGCATGATGATTTGAATATTTAACGTTCCAAATGCGTAATATAAAAACATCGTTCCCATTAAAAATAGCATCGCAGCTAAGGAAGAAATGAGTAAATAGTGTAGCCCTGCTTTGAAGGCAGATTCATTTTTTTTGTACACAATCAGAATGGTCACTAACAAGGTGGTTACTTCGATAAAAACAAACATATTAAATAAATCATTCGTGGAAATCAATCCAATGAATACTGCTTCTAAGAAAAGTAAAAAGAAGTAAAACTTTGACTCCTTTTTCATCGAAGGATAGGCATAAAGCATGATGATCGTAAAAATGAATACGGTAAGACCGATAAATAGGGCAGACGTTTCATCCACAAAGAAACTGATGACAAAGCGCTCATCATAAGGACCAAAGACGATATAAATCGCTTCTTGAGTATTTTGAATCTCGGTCCATAACCAAACCGTCAGGATCATCAAAGCGACTTGATTCAAAAAACTTAAATGAATAATCCCTTTCCAAGGAATCAAAAAAATCAATAATGAGACGAATACAGGTAAAAAAAGGATCGCAACGGGAAGAAAACTCATTTTTTAATTTCCTTCCATTCAATCGAACCATTATTATGAAAAACTTTAATGGAAATGATCAAAGCCAATGCAGTGACGGTCGAACCGATGACAATCGTCGTGATCATCAATGCTTGTGGAATGGGGTCAACAATCAATGCGTTGCCAATCGTAATAATAGGTATGCCGCCACCTTGAAGCGCACCAAAATTTAAAAACAATAAAATGACACCCGATTCGATGATGGTCACACAAAAGATTGATTTAATGGTGTTTTTTGAAATAATCAAACCATAAAAACCAACAAGAATAATGATTAAAGTGAGAAAGGGATTCATTAGCGTCCTTCCTTTAAAAATCCAACAAAAATCGCTGTAAGTCCAATCGCTACTTTACTACCGATAAGAATATTGAGTAAGACCAAAAATAACGCTCTAATTTGCGGGTCTTGTTCCAGTGGAATAAAATTAGTGAATAGCGAATCACGGGTAAAGAATGAAATAAAAGCAATTAATAAAAACCCAAGGTAAATGATTTTTTCAATGTTAAGGATAAGATTGATGGATGTTTTTTTATTTAGATCAATGTAATAAAGGATGAGAATAGCGGAAGCAATCACAGATCCTCCTTGGAACCCTCCACCGGGTGCAAGATGACCATTTAAAATAATATAAATGCCAAACAAAAGAATGATGGGGTAAACAATCCGGGCTAGGGAGATAAACAATTCGGGTATTTTTAATTTATCAAGCATGAATAATGGATTGTGTTCGATATGTTCATGTTGAGCAATCCAAGAAATACCACTAACAGCAATGAGTAAAATGCCGGCCTCAAATAACGTATCTAATAAGCGATAGTCTAAATAAATGGCCGTGACGATGTTCAGTGAGGCTGTATCGAAAAAACCTTCATTCTGAAAGAAGTTTCTCGCAATATCGGTATTGATTAAGACTAAATTGTCGGTTCCATACCAAAGAAAGAAACCCATAAAAATCAGCAAAGGTAATGCTAAATATTTAGTCATAATGAACCTCATCTTTAAACACTTCAAGGGCAATATTTTTATAGGATTGTTTTGCTTTTTCTAGCGAAGTTAATAAAACATTACTACTTTTACCTTTGAGAATGTAATGCGATGGATTGTCCTCATTTTGATAAATAATGAGATCAATATTCATATCATCAAATAATGTTTTTTCATGAAGGGTCAAATCGCAACAAAGATTAATTTTTAAACGATTTTTCTTAGCGAATTGCTTCAAAAAATCGTAGACCTCACCTTGGAGAGCATCAATGGATAAATTCTGACCGTGATGCAAGGTATCAAGAACAATCAACTCGCGTTGTCTAGAAATCGCAATGACATAAATTAAAGGAATTATCGCAGCATTGATAGCGACTTCAGCAATAGCCACGTCAGGTGCTTGATTTAACATATAAAGTGTAGCCACAATGAGCGAGAACACCGACATTAAAATGATAATCGTGAATTGATTTTGATGAAAGATGATGGCAATGGCCACCGCAATCAACATCAATTGGAAAAAAATAGCCAGTAAATCATTCATAGTTTAGGTTCCTTTAATGGAACTTTTGACAAATAGGCCGCGCGAATGACCACATGGGTGGATATAGGGGATGTGATCATTAAAAAGACTAACAAGAGTAAAAAGCGAAAAATCCATTCCCATTCAAGCTGAAAAATGATCATAGCAAATATAAAGAGTAATGACGCGACAGTATCAATCGTTGCAGACGCTAAAATTCTTAAATAAACATTGCGATAAAAAAAGACTGAAATGACACCAAAAATCATGAAAAGCAAACCAAGAACAGATAAAATGATACCTATCCAAATCATTGATCTTGCGTTCCTGTCATCACAAATTTTGAGAATAAGGTTGTGGTTAAAAAACCAATGATGCCATACGTAATGGCAATATCAAGAATCGTGGGACTTTGAACATAAACGGCATAAACGACAATGAATAAAATGACTTTTGCGGTAATCATGTTAAGTAAAATCATGCGATCAAAAACAGTAACGTTAGAAAACATACGAATGAACATGAATAGCATGGCTAACCCGAGAAACACCATCAAGATGATTAACATGAAGTTCATACTTGTTCTGCCTTTTTGATCACTTTTTCAAATTGTTGACGGATGGGCTGTTCTATATCGGCAATCGGAGTTCCTTTTTTGGCAACCGCAAGAACGGTAATAACGGGTCCGTTCACATCAACACTCACCGTACCAGGGGTCAAAGTAATGGAATTCGCAATCAAAGCAATTTCAATCGGATCAGTCAGTGATAATTTTAAATCAAAAACAATCACTTCATAACCACCTTTCAAGATACTTAAGATATACATGAAAGCAGCTTTAAAGATTTCAATGATGAGCATAAAAAAGTATTGAATTAACGCAAACCATCGAATCCGTTGATATCGATAACCTTTCTCATCATACAAAACTTGTGAGGTGAAAAGCGTCATCAATAAACTAATAATTACACCATACAATACTGTATCGAGATTCAAGTTAAAGTTGAATAGAATCCAAAAGAAAAACATCATCAAAAAAAATGGCCAACGGTTCAAATATGTTTTTACTTTTGTCATAACCTTATTAATATAACAAAAAAACCAACAATAATCATTGTTGGTCTTACAAAAGCGAGAATTTCTTGATTGGCGCGCTTGGTCCGATTCGAACGGACGACTTTCACCTTAGGAGTGTGATACTCTATCCAACTGAGTTACAAGCGCATTGATTAATACTATACGACGAATTGTAGACTGAATAAACTAATTGCTAATAATGGTAAACCAATCATGAAACCATACCTTAAAAAATCATAAAAATGAATGGTGATCTCAAACCGCTTGATGATACTCATCCACATCATTCCTGCCAATGCGCCGATAGGGGTGAAGATGGCTCCTAAATTACTACCAATAATGGAAGCATATACGGCTTGTAACGATGAAGAAGGCTCCATGGATAAAATATTCGTAAATAAAATGCTCATCGGAATATTATTAATAAGATTCGATACCAAGAAAGAACTTAAACCATAAATCCAATCTTGATTGAAACTGGATAAAAAAACCATGAACAAAGGTAACCATCCCAAATCATCGAATGCATGAATCATAAACACCATCGATAAGAAAAAAGGAACGAGTGACCAGGGTAGCCTAAAAATTGTTTTTTTAAAATCTACTTTTTTATCTTTCATCCAAAAAATGAAGATTTGGTGTGCAATAAAAAGAGAAATAACAAAGAAAAAGGCTATTAAATACATTTCAAAACCAAGATAAGGCGCGATTGCCATCATCAACGTAACTCCAATTAAATGGATGATTCCTAAAACCGATAAACCGCGATTGGGCAATGAAGCGTTTTCTTGGAAGACGATTTTTTGAGAAAGATTTTTATAGAATAAAATAACTAAAATGAAGTAGCTCAATAATCCGGTAACTACAGTTGGTAGGGTCATCACAGTCAAATACTCAATGAAAGTGATTCCAAATGAAGTTGCCATGTAAATGTTGGTGGGATTACCGATGATGAGTAACATGGACCAAGTATTAGCAGCAACAAATTGCATGATTAAAAAAGGAAACGGATTAATTTTTGCGTTTTTAGAAAAGTAAATGATAAAAGGTGTGAGAGTTAAGATGACAATATCATTGGCAGTAAAAATTGTCAGAAATGATACAAGTACGTAAAAATATAAAAACAATTTTCTTTGATCATGACCTGCAATAGCAACAGTTTTAGAAGCTAAATAAGCGATAAAACCTATGTCATCTAAATACAGAGAAATCGCCGAAAAAGAAAGAAATAAAATAAGAATTTTTATTGGATTCATGGTGGTATTTTCAAACAATAAATCAAAATAAGTTGGCAGCAGGTTGAAATTTAACAATACTAACACCAATGAACCGCTTAAGCCAATGATCCAATATAATGCATAATGCTGCTTGAAAATCTTAATCGTTTTGGAATAAACGATTGAAATTATCATGAAAATAATCGTGAATATGATAATGAAACTCATCAATTTCCTTTTGATTCAATGGTCGGGACGATGGGATTCGAACCCACGACCTCTTGGTCCCGAACCAAGCGCGCTACCAAACTGCGCTACGTCCCGATTGAACGACTTCATTTTACTCTAATCGTTTGCAAATGAAAATAGCGAAACTTGATCGCGTTCTTCTAATTGACGTAAAGCACCTAAATCTCGTAAATCTTCAAGATTGGTTTGTGAAAGTTTTGTCCGTCTTTTTAAATCTTCTTGGGATAAAAAAGGTCTCTCTTTTCGAGCATCTGTAACTGAAATTGCAGCATTATTACCAATTCCATCTAGCACAATGAAGGGAGGAATGATGGCTTGTTTTTCTTCATCGATGATAAATTCTGTGGCATGCGATTGATTAATATCAACATTAAGAATTTCATATCCTCTTTCTTTCATCTCTAACGCGATAGTCAAGGTATACTCGATGGCTTCCTCTTTAGGAGGCAGTTTCCTTAATTGGGCTTTTTGTAACTTCATTTTTTCTAATTTTTCAAAAATCGCTTTCGGAGGTTGAATCATCGTTTTAATGTCGTACTGTTTAGAGCGTATCGTGAAAAAAGTTGCATAATACGATAGGGGTCGATGAAGTTTAAACCAGGCAACGCGAACAGCCATGGTGACATAAGCAGCTGCGTGCGCTTTCGGAAAAAGATATTTAATTTTTTTGCATGATTCAATATAAAAATCCGGTACTTTTGCTTCTTGCATAATTTGAAGGTGTTCCGGTGATAAACCATCACCACGACGAACTTTTTCCATGATTTTAAATGATGATAATTCAGGAATACCTTTACGCATAAGATAAGTCATGATGTCATCGCGACAACCAATAACTTCATCAATATTGATTTTTTTACTTTCAATCATTTCTTTAGAGTTACCAAAAAAAACTTCCTTACCATGTGACAAACCAGAAATGACCATGAGATGATTAAAAGTTTTTGGTTTGATGGTGTTTAAAATACTAATACCGACTGCAGTTCCAAACTCCGGAGTTCCTAATGCTCCATTATTAAGTGACATGAACTTTTGCTTACGATTTAAGGCTTCATCACTTGCAAAAATAGAAATTGTTTCTGGATCATTTAATGGAATCTCATCGATTGGAATGCCGGTTTGTAATGACATGTGACGGACCGCTAATGGATCAAGATGACCTAACATGTCAAATTTTAAGAGGGAGGCGTGTAATGCTTCAAAAGGAAAGTGAGTGGTAATGATATTGTGTTCAGGATTATCGGCTGGATATTGAATGGGAGTAAAATCATTGACGTCAAAGGCCTCTGGAACAACCACCATACCTCCAGGATGTTGACCCGATGTTCTTCTAACCCCTTGGCAGCCATAAGCGAGCACCGCTAAATCACCATAAGTAATGTCATTAGGGTTAACACCCATTTTCTCATAGTAACCTTTCACGTAGCCGAATGCTGTTTTATCAGCGACTTTTTCAACGGTTCCTGAACGATAGACCTTATTATTGCCGAGCATCTTTTTCGTCATGGCTTGCGCGATTGCTTGGTAATCGGGGGGAAAGTTCAAGTCAATATCGGGAACTTTATTGGCATCGGTTCCAATGAATGTTGCAAAAGGAATATTTTGACCATCACCCTTTAAGACGTGGGCACACGCTGGGCACAACCGCGTTGGCAAATCGAATCCAGAACGAATTTCTTCAGGAATTTGAAAATCAGTAAATTGGCATTGGGGACAATAATAATGAGGAGGTAAAGGATTGACTTCGGTAATACGCGCCATCGTTGCAGCAAATGAGCTTCCAACTGAACCTCGTGAACCGACTAAATATCCTTGATCGTGAGCTTCTTTTAAGATTTTACTGGTGACATAGTAAATGACTGCGTATCCATTATCAATAATTCCTTTGAGCTCCGTTTCCAACCGTTTTTCTACAATCGCTGGTAAAGATTTACCGTATTGAAGATGCGCTTCGGAATAACACAAATCTCTTAATTTTTGATTACTATTTTCAATAAAAGGTACTTCAAGTTTATTTGAAATTGGCGTGACATTTTCAATAAGATCATTGATTCGATTCGTATTGGTAACCACATATTCCAATGCTTTCGCTTTTCCTAACCAATCAAACGCATCAAGCATTTCTTGTGTGGTACGATAATGCTGATTTGGGTTTTCAAATTTAGTACGACTTTCACGATTATACGGGTTCATAGGATGAGGAACGCCTTTCAATCCTTTAGTAAAAATAAAAATGTCACGATAGATCTTATCTTCTGGATTCACATAATGAGCATCGCCTGTAGCAACCACGGGAATGTTTAAAGTTTCAGCACAACTGATGATTTCACTTAAAATTTTCTTTAATTCTGTGATCGACTCGATTTGTCCCATATGAATTAAATAATCGTAATTATCTAGCGGTTGTATTTCGATATAGTCATAAAACTTCATCACGTCAAGAAGGTCTTCTCGCGTTTGGGTTCTAGCTGTGTCAAACACTTCACCATTAAAGCAAGCAGAACCAATGAGCAAATGTTCTCTTCGTTTGGCAATTTCTTGTCGAGGGGTTCGCGGTTGTTCACTTAAATTGACTGTGTGCGCCAGTGAAACCAGTTCATAAAGGGCGCGCAGTCCTTTTTTGTTTTTGACTAAAATGGATGTGTGGCTGCTTCGCAAATATTTAATATCAGCGGCACGTTTACTCAATCGATTTAAGTCTTGATGGGAAATGATTTGATGTTCTAGATTAAGTTTTTCTGATAATGTTATCCAAATGCGGCTTAATACCTCAGCATCATAATCCGCGCGATGGGCTTCATCAGTATCATAATCTACATTCACTCTTTTCGCTAACGCACCCAGGCGATGATTACTAGCTTCAGGATACAAATAACGCGATAGTGAAAGTGTGTCAATGACTGGAAGAGCAATTTGCATGTTTTCGCGTTTAAAAGCTTCTACTAAAAAACCCATATCAAAGGGAGCATTGTGCGAAACAAGGATGCAATCTTTCATGAAATTAAAAATTGAGGCTGAAACCGTTTTAAACGCAGGTTGATTTTTAAGCATCTCTAACGTAATTCCGCTCACATCTAGCGAACCCTTACTTACTGGAACATCTTCAGGAGAGATTAAGATAGAAAGACGGTCGATGATTAACCCTTTTCTTAATTTAACTGCACCAATTTCAATGATGCGATCATAACGCGAACTTAATCCTGTAGTTTCTAAGTCAAATACAACCGTATCCGTGTTTTTGATTGTTAAAGATGAAGCATTCATGATGTGCGTATTTACATCATCCACCATGTAAACTTCACAACCATAAATCATCTTAATGCCATATTTTTCGGCCATTTCTTGCGCTTCGGGAAAACCTTGAACAACCCCATGATCGGTAATTGCAATCGCTTTGTGACCCATATTTTTAGCAACGGCACAATAATCTTCGATTGCACCGACACCATCCATGGTGGACATTTTTGTATGGAGATGAAGTTCGACTCGTTTCGTAATTGCAGCATCCTCTCGCAATGGAGCAGGTTCTAAAACGGCTAATTCATGGGCATATAATTTAATTGATTTATTTTTTTCATCGAGCACCACTCGACCTCGAATCCGTAACCGAACTTTTCGTTCAAGATTAAGTAAGATCGATCGATGCATCGTTTTTTGGTCTTCGTTAATCGTGATGGATATTCCTTTGCGGTTAGAACCCAAAACACCACGAAGGGTTTTTTTATTATTGTATTCCTTCATTTCAAAATCGACTAAAATACCTTCGATCTCGACGTTGCCTGAATTGGGTTTGAGTTCCCCTATCCCTAAAGGAACATAATTACCTCGACGATACTTTTTTTCGTTTTCATCTTTAATTTGTGCTTTGATGGTCTTTTCATAATCTAATAAGATTTGATTTTCCGCTTCTTCCAAACGGTTTTCGTGTTCATCATCCACATCCATAAAAATAGATGAATCAACATCCACTTCACTTTCTATTTTTTTTGAAAGCTCTGCTATTTTTTTGGAATCAATGGTAGGTGTGATTTGTTTTAGTTGGATATCTAATTGAAACGGATAGACCAATAAAGTTAATAGACTATTAAACTCCTTAACAATGATTTGCCAACGATTGAGCTCAAGATCGGAGTCAGTATAAAAAGTAATCAGGCGTTCTTCAAGTTGAAAAGGCAGTTTAAAATCATCATGGTATTGTTTAAAAAACCATGAATTAAACAAGTCGATGACATCTTGGGCAATCATTGGTTTTTCATAATGAAATCGGATGTCATAAGGGTAATCGATGGATGATAGTTTTTGCAGGAATTCATCAAGTAAATCAAACCGCCAAGGTGAGGACTTGATTACCGTCATATCCCACCCATTTTTTTTGAAAGGATGCTTGATAATGGATTCAAACTCTAAATCAAAACTCTCGATATTTTCAATACCTATTGAACGCAAAAAACGCAACATTTTCTCCGACATCGTTATGATCCTAGACTGATTAAATCTCTAAAGAGCAGTAATATCATCAACCCCATTAAAATGATAAAACCTATCATTGAAATCGTGTTTTTAACAGTTGGTGGTATCTCTTTTTTAGTCAGTCCTTCAATGGAAATAATCATCAGATGCCATCCATCCAAACCTGGAAAAGGTAATAAATTAAAAATAGCGAGATTGACTGAGATCAAAGCCCAAATGTAAATATAGAAACCTAAACCAAGGTTAGAGAGCACGGAACTGGTTGTGGAATAAATGGCAACGATGCCTCCAACTTGATCATAATTTTGTCCGGAAAATAATCCTATAATGGTTTGCGAAATCAGCGTCACCCCACCCCACCAATCTTGTGTGGTTTTGGTGAGCGCTTCGGGAAGATTGTAATTTGTTTCCTTAACAAAAAACTCAATGCCAGGATCAAGAAGCGTGAATTGACTATCCACTTCAATGGTGGATAAAGTTAGCGCAACCTCTCGTTCTAAAAATGATTCACTATTTTCAATGCGCGTTAAAATCGGTAATGAAAATGTGATGGTGTCGTCCAAACTGTTGGGTTGATAAACTTCTGTTACGCCTAATTCAATACGTCTAAATTCAATAATATCTAACAACGAGTTATCAAATGAAGTAAATCCTTGATAGTGAATATTATACGTAATGTCTTCATTGGTAATAGCATCGATTTCGTTGCTCTCGAGCAGTTCGAAATCAAGGATTTCATTGGTTTGAATACCGCTGGTAAAAGCGATTGAATTTTCTTGGATGGTTAATTGATTCGTGACTTGTCGTTGTGTAAAACCAATATTGGCAACAAAAAACAAAATGAATGCAAGGAGTAAATTGAGAATAATCCCTGCAGACATCACCACCGCTCGCTTAGGTTTACTAATCCCTAGCAAACTACGAGAGAAAGGAATTTCTTTATCGGATGAAGAAGCTTCTTCTCCATGCATTGCAACATAACCACCAAAAGGAAATAAACGTAAACTATATTGCGTTTCCCCTCGCTTAAATTTGATGATGGTAGGACCAAAACCAATTGAAAATTCTTTCACATAAACGCCATATAATTTTGCCATCGCAAAATGGCCCAATTCATGGATGAAAACGAGTAATCCTAGTGAAAGAATGAACGCAATAAACGACACTAATTGATCCATGCATTGACTCCTTTAATCATATTAACATACAAAAACAACTAAGAAACTTGTTAAATCGCAGCAATACCTTCATTTAATATAACAATCATGATCGCCGTATATAATGAGGTTAGAATGAGTGAATCAATGCGGTCTAAAATGCCACCGTGTTCACCAAGAAGCGTTGAAAAGTTTTTGATTTGAAACTCTCGTTTGACCATGGAAAAAAGTAAATCTCCTAAAACCGAAACAAACGGAATCATCGCTGATAATAGAACAATCCAGTACCATTCATTCAAAGTTAAAAACGGTAAGATGGGATAACCCATCATATCTAAACTAAACGCAAAGGTTATTGAAACAACAAATGAAATAACGATTCCACCAAAAAAACCTTCCCAAGTTTTTCTTTTTGAAACGCGTTCATTCAATTTATTTTTTCCAAAATAAGTGCCGACAAAATAAGCCCCAATATCGGTCATAAATGTGGAAAGAATAACATATAAAGCTAAAGCAGCATCAAAAAAAAGCGGTCGTTCGATGTTCAACTCCTTATAGACGAATTGTGGTAAAAACCGCAAAAACAAGAAGGATTGAAAACTCATCGCAACTAAGATGATCATCGTGTTTAAATAGGTTGCATCGTGAACTTTAAAGTTTTTATTCAAGATTGAACTTAAAAACAACACACTGACCAAGATAGCTATGCCAACGGTAGAAACATTTAATTGAGAAAAACCTTCTTCAAAGCTCCACAAGGCAAAATCGAATTGATGAGCCGAATAGTTATTTCTAAAGAAAATCCAATAAACAAACGAAAAGGACATCACCATGATAAAAATATGCATTAATAAGATGTAACGATTATGCGGCCTTGCGTTAGTAAACTCGTGAACCGCTAAGGGTAAGGCAATCACCGTAAAAACGATGATAAACCATCCGCCTAAAAGAATACTTGGGATACCTATCATTCCTAATAGCAAACCAACAACGATTCGATTGATAAGTTTAGACATCGACGATACTCTTTTCATTCTTTGATTCCTCCAAATCGACGTTGCCTTTGTTGATAAAGCTTTAAACATTCATGAAAGGCGTTAATGGTAAAGTCAGGCCAATAAACTGGAGTAAAGACCATTTCAGCATAAGCAATTTGATAAATGAGAAAATTCGAGATACGGAATTCACCTGAGGTACGAATCATTAAATCAACTTGCGGAAGACCTTTCGTATATAAGTAGGACTCGAAATCTTTTTTTGTAATCGATTCGGGATCTTTTTGATTACGTTGGAAGTCTTTAGCCATTTGTTTTGCTGCCATCACAATTTCATCTTGTCCACCATAATTAAGACAAACATTTAAAGTAAACTCGTCGTAAAGCGAAGACCGTAAAATGGTTTCTTCAATTGACTCTTTCAAAGATTGAGGAAGGGCTGACAGATTGCCTGAAACGATAACTCGAACTTTTTTTTCATCGAGTTGCTTTCGTTCTTTCTTTAAAAAGATTTCTAAATTCTTGAATAAGAAATCAATTTCTTGTTTTGGACGAGACCAATTCTCGGTTGAAAACGCATAAACGGAAAGTACTTTAATGCCTAAGCGTATCGATTCTTCTAGTATATCGCGTACACGATGAATGCCTTCTTTGTGTCCTTCTGAACGATTGAGCCCACGTTCAGTCGCCCATCTTCCATTTCCATCCATAATCATCGCAAGATGATGGAGGGGCTTACTTAAAACAAAAGGAACCTGCTGAACAGGATCCTTGTTGACAAGCATTTTAGACTTGTTTTTAGACATAAATTGATTATACTCCGATTTAAATGTTTACGACCCTAAGCAACATTTACAAGGTAAGAATTTCTTTTTCTTTCACCATGAATGCCGACTCGATAGAACGGGAACATTCATCCGTGACTTTTTCAATTTCTTCATGCAGGCGTTTGATTAAATCTTCAGTGTATTCGTCCTTGGTAATTTTGCTCATCCAATCTTTGCGAATATTGCGAATCGCAACCTTTGCTTCTTCTGCAATTTTTTTTGCTTGTTTTGCTAACTCTTTTCTTCGCTCTTCAGTTAGCATCGGCAACATCATCCGAACCATGTTACCATCGTTAATTGGATTAAGGCCGAGGTCACTGGCAACAATCGCGGCGGTAATCGCTTTGCAATCATCCTTTGAAAAAGGTTTGATCAGCAATTGTCTAGGTTCAGGAATGGAAATGGTCGCAATTTGATTGAGCGGGGTTGGTTCACCATAATAATCTACGAGGACTTTATCTAAAAGTGAGGAAGACGCTCTTCCGGTTCTGAGCGTTTGAAATTGCTGTTGCAAAGCAAGAAGTGATTTATCCATGCCTTGTTTCATCGTTAGGACGAGTGGATCCATAGATTAACCTTTCTTGATGGTAGTGCCATAACCATCATCTTCTAATACTTTGAGAAAGCTATTGGGCTGATTCATGTCAAATACTTTAATCACAATGTTCTTATCTTTGACGAGTGAAATCGCAGTTAAATCCATGACTTCAAGTTTTTGTTTGAGCATATCATCAAACGTAATCAC
>JBIIRB010000073.1:0-4329 GCA_044341785.1 Bacilli bacterium
ATTCTTCGCGCGTCTCTCAGGTTCGACCGCAGAAGTATTATCGATGTGGCGTTATCTTTTCTTCGGTCAACATCTGTTTACGTTTAACAATCAGCAATTAACATTCGCCCCTCAACTTTCGCTTCCAACGTCATGGTTTAACGCGTCAGGTGAAGTCCAAACAACCTTATTTAACGCGATTAAGTTAACGTATCATCTCCCCACCAAGACACTTCAACCCGATGCGACACTCGTCGTTTCGCATTATGAGCTCTTTGCGGGTTCCACCAAAAAAGTCATTCAAGGTTCTATCGTGCAAGGTGAAGAAGCCTTCGCGATTCGTTCGAAAGTGTTTGACCAAGTGCACATTTATTTAAAGGAGGGATCCCCATAACATCATAAAAACATACAGGAGGATCGGATGTTTTTCAAGTTTAGGATTCATATTAAAGGAGAAATATATGAAACAAAAGTTGTTATCAACCACATTGTTCACGTTAGCTGTCTTAGTATTAGCGGCTTGTGGCGGCGATTCAAGCTCAACCACAGCCTTATCCAGCTTCACCATTTCAGGTGCAGACGATGTTACAGTCGATTTTGATGACGAGTTTAATTTATTCACAGGCGTTTCAGCCATTGGTAACGATGGCGTCACCTATACGGATGACATCACGTTACAATCCACGTCTACCGCTGTTAATTTAACCACGGGTGAATTAGACACCACGAGAACAGGATTACACGCTGTTCGTTATAACATCACGGTCAGTGGTATCACTGCACAAAAATGGCGTAACGTCACCGTTGGACAACCGGAATCTACCGGCATGCTAGTGAATCCTGATTTCTCATTAGGCACCGCCGGATGGGATGATCCAAGTGTTGTGTTTAATGGCGATGGTTCAGCGTTAACTCTTTCTACCGAAGAAGGTGCATTAAAAGCTGAAGTGACTGCGGGTGCGAATGCTTATACCCCACGCTTTGGTCAAATGAATGTTCCGTTTGAACAAGACACTACGTATGAAATTACGTTCCGTGCCAAATCATCCGTTGCTAAAGCCATCAACTTAAACGTTGGTGAATTGTTATCAGGTGCTCCATACTTTGTGGATTTCAAACCTAACCAACCTGAAATTCGCACGATTACCACAGAATGGGCAACCTACTCCTATAAATTTACCCATACATTGGACAACCCACGTGGTGGTATTTTATTTGAATTAGGTAAAGTGAGTGGCGTTCAAGTCAACGCGACGATGTATTTTGATGACATCACCGTTGAAGAATCTACTCCCGATGAAGATACAGTCGCCCCAGTATTCACAGGCGTTCAAGCCTCGGTGAATCTAACAGTTGGATCAACGTATGATCCATTATCAGGCGTAACAGCCTATGATTTAGGCGATGGCGATGTCACCGACGATATCGTCGTGGTCATTAAAAACGCTCAAGATGCAGTGGTCAGTACAGTGAATACATCCGCTGCGGGTACGTTCACGGTTGAATATGCCGTGGAAGACAGCAAAGGCAATGAAGCCACCGCAGAATCTGCTGTGAGTGTCGTTGACTTATTATTCAAAGATGAAAACCTTTTTACCAATGGAACGTTTGCAACCGCCATCGGAGAAGAATGGAGTTTTTGGACAAGAGATTGGGCTCCAGCTCCCGTCGTTAATCGCTCACAAGATGTTACTGCAGGCACCTATAGTTTAGATATTACCGGTGGCGGTGATGCGTCATGGAATATCCAAATGAATCATGCTGGTGCACCCTTAGTTGAAGGACAAACCTATCGCTTATCCTTCACAGGTTACGCAAGTGTGGCTCGCAGTTTTTCAGCCGCTTTTGAAAATCCAGCGCCAAATAACGTTAATTATGGTCGTAAAAATGGATTTGAATTCGGTACCACAAGTTCGACTACAGACTTTGTATTTACCGTGACGCAACCAACCGAAACTGTTCGTTTAACCATTGAGTTAGGAGCTCAAACAGGATTTGCTGACGGTGTCGTAACGTTTGAAGAAGTTCGCTTACAACGTTTAGATGAAGCTGGTCTCATTGCTAACAATGATTTCTCTAACTCCGGTTGGAGAGGTTATGCAAATACATGGGCTGGTACTGCTTTTAACACCGAAGTCGTGAATGGTGAATTCAAAATGACCGTGACCGCGGATAACGCGACAGATTCTTGGCACTTACAAATCGTCCAAGACGCTGAATCGTTAGCAGGTTTACCAGGCACAAGTGCGTTCTTAGATCTCACTCCTAGCACAACGTATGAATTAAAGTTTGATGCGTATGCAAGTGAAGCTGTGACCATCACACCAAATATTTTTGGTCAAAACATTTGGACAAACTTCGTTCAATCCCCCGCGACCACATTAACGACCTCCAAAACAACCTATACGTTAGCGGTTGTCACGGGTGCCACGTTAAATGATACTGAAAAATTAGCCTTTGAATTCGGTACCGGATTGACGATTACCAACAATGTTCCCGTCTCAGTTTATTTAGACAATGTCAAGTTAAAAACCGGTGGTGTTGATGTTGCTACTCTTTATAATGGCGATATGGAAACTGCCTTAGGTGGTCACACATACTTTAATACTCCTGGTGGCACCGCTAAAGTGACCTCAGAAGGTTTATCCATTGTCACTGGCGATTTAGGTGGCGATGCATACACCCCACATTATTACTACACGGTTCCATCCTTAGCGGCCGGAACCTATGAAGTTAAGATTGCTTTAACTTCTTCAGTCGCACGTGATTTACGTTTTAACATCGTGTTACCTGATGCTGGTTATGCATCGATTTTACCCACAGGCTTTATCGATGAAGCGGTCACCACCGATGGTGTGCAATACATTACGGCAACGATCGTGCTTGCGAATGCTGTGACGAACGCCAAAGTGGAATTAGATTTTGGAACCTTAGGGGGTACCAAGGTTTCGTTACCAGGAACGTTTGTCATTCAAGACGTCTTACTCTATCGCAACTATAACGCTTAATTAAGGAGGAGTTATATGAAGTCAACCTTCAAAAACTTACTCATCGTTTCTGGTTTTATTTTGGTTGGGTGCGGAGGATCGTCCTCCGCCTCTTCCAATGCGAACCCTACGATTGAGTTGACGTATGCCGATTGGGGTGACCAAGAATTAAATCAACGCATGATCGATGCATTCATGGAAGAGTATCCCAATATTAATGTAAGTTTAAGACAAGACATTACCGGATCAGGAGCTACCTTTACGGGTAACCTCGTGACCGCTGCCCAAGCGGGTTTATTACCCGATGTGTTTGCTACTGATAACGTGCCAACCATCATTACCGCGGGATTAACCCTCGATGTTGCGCCATTATGGGATGCGGATGAAGATACGAATTTGGTGTATGAAAATATTGCCTTAACCGGTGTGTATAACGGCAAACGTTATGCAGTGCCAAGTTTCCAATTTTTAAAAGGTATCTTCATTAATCTTGATATCTTTGAACGTGCTAATTTAAACACCGTCGCAGGAAAATATCGCATTGATAATGATGGATATCCTGTCAAAGATTGGACGTTCTCCGAAATGGTAGAAGTTGCTAAAGCGATTAAAAACTT
Organism: Bacilli bacterium; assembly: GCA_044341785.1. Classification (GTDB taxonomy): domain Bacteria; phylum Bacillota_I; class Bacilli_A; order RFN20; family CAG-826; genus UBA970. The sequence continues at coordinate 3,584 of JBIIRB010000073.1, forward strand.
TGATTTAATCAACACTGAAAATTTAGTGGTTGGTTTAGACACATGGTATGGTTCACCGGATTTTCAACAAGTATGGCCCACCATGGAAAATGCAGAAACCCAATATGATACGTGGGATGGTGAACAATTTAATTACACCGATGAAGCTTGGGTGAATGCGATGCGCGCCAAAGTGGATCTCCATCAACTCACCGATGGAACCACCACACGGTTTAGTGATGAAGATTATAACGCTGAAGAAAACGATGCCTTACGTACGTATATGATTCAATATGGATATGCTGCGATGGATATCGAAGGTTCTTGGCAATTTTGGGTCATGAAAGATGCTGCTGAAGAACGTGATATGAATATCGGTTTCTGGCCTTATCCACAAGGTAATGCTGGATTTTTCCCGCCAACGATTTTAGATTATCAAGCCATTTCCTCACAAACCCAATATCCTGAAGAAGCCTATTTATTAGCGAAATGGATGACGTTTGGACAAGATGGTTGGAATGCACGATTAGACATTTTAGAAGAACAACGACAAGATGCGCTAGATGCGGGTGAAGTGCCTGTTTACTTAGACCGATTCCCGGTTGCGGCCTATCCAGGTGTCTGGGATCGTGTTGAAGTTTTAGTGGAAGGCATCGAAGGCATTGAAGCCACGTTTGATCGCATTGCATTTGCAAAACCCGATTTAGACAAATGGTTACCAGGTTATAAAGATTTCTGGGCGTGGGCGTATAATCCAGACAATCAAT
>JBIIRB010000074.1:0-4262 GCA_044341785.1 Bacilli bacterium
CTGTGATGCATCTTTATCATCATCAAATTTATTTTGAAGTTGCCGGTGCGATTTTGACTTTTGTCACGATTGGTAAATATATCGAAGAAAATTCTAAACATCAAACGCTTGGAGCTTTAGAAAAGCTCCTTGATTTAACACCGGAAACGGCGATTAAAAAAACAGAAACGGGAGAAGCCATCGTCCCTCTTGGTCAGATTCTCGTAGGTGATCTCATTCTTGTTAAACCAGGTATGCTCATCCCACTTGATGGTGTTATCGTTGAAGGTCAAACTACGATTAATCAAGCGTCCATCACAGGAGAATCACTTCCTGTAGAAAAAAGTGTTGGTGATCCGGTGATCGGAGCCACCCAAAATTTAATGGGTGCTTTTGTGATGCGTGTTGAAAAAATAGGTCAAGATACGACGCTTGCTCAAATCATTAAACTCGTTGAAGAAGCCTCGAATTCAAAAGCGCCATTAGCCCAACTGGCTGATCAAATTTCTTCCGTCTTTGTACCGATTGTCATTGCGCTTGCTCTGATCGCGTTTGGTGTTTGGTTTTATCTTGAAGGTGATGTTGCCTTTGCACTTCGAATCGCGGTTGCCATCTTAGTCATTTCTTGCCCGTGTGCTCTTGGGCTTGCTACTCCGGTTTCTGTGATGGTGGGAACGGGGAAAGGCGCTGAACTCGGCATCTTAATTAAATCAGGTGAAGCATTTGAAAAGCTACCCTCCATCACCACGGTTGTTTTAGATAAAACTGGCACCATCACGGAAGGTAAACCCTTCGTGACGAATATCGCAACCTTGGGCATCGATGAGGTAACCTTGCTCACGCACGTGGCATCTATCGAACAAGTATCAGAACACCCTCTCGCCTACGCGATTGTCACAGAGGCGAAAAAGCGTAAACTGATCCTTCAGTCCGTGACTCATTTTCAATACACACCTGGCAAAGGGGTTAAAGGCGTGGTTGACCAAGCTCGATACGTCATTGGTAATCAAGGACAATTGTTGGATGGATTATTGTCACAGTATGATCGATGGATTGCTGAAGCAAAAACAGTGTTAAAAGTTTTTAAGAATGATGTTTCCATCGGTTTGATTGCCATTGAAGATCCCATTAAACCTTCGAGTTCAAAAGCGATTGAAGCATTAAAAAAACTTGGAAAAGAAGTGGTTTTGTTAACCGGTGATCACGAAAAAACAGCACAGCAAGTTGCCAAGCGTGTCGGAATCAACCTAATACATGCCCAAGTCTTACCGCAAGATAAAGATCGCATCGTCAACGATTATCAATCGCAAGGAAAAAAAGTTCTGATGGTTGGGGATGGCGTGAATGACGCGCCAGCACTCATGCGGGCAGATGTGGGTATGGCGATTGGAGCCGGAACGGATATTGCCATCGAAAGTGCCGATATCATCTTGATGAAAAGTGATTTGATGGATGTAGTCCATGCGATGCAATTGGCAAAGAAAGTAGTCAATAACATCCGGTTAAATTTGTTTTGGGCCTTCTTTTATAATGTGGTTGCCATTCCAATTGCGGCTGGGTTATTTTATTACATTTTTGATGGATTACTCCTTGATCCGATGATTGCTGCTTTGGCGATGGCGTTTAGTTCGGTTACGGTGGTGCTGAATGCGTTGCGTTTAAAAACCTTTCGAGTAAAATAAAGTGAGGAAAATTTAATGAAACAAACCATTCTAGTCGGCGGCATGACGTGCAATCATTGCAAGATGCACGTTGAAAAAGCTTTAAAATCATTACCCGAAGTCACAGACGCCAAGGTTACCTTAGCGAATCAAACCGCGGAAGTAGAAACCTTTAAGGTCATCACGGATGAAACGTTTAAACAAGTATTAAAAAAAATCGGTTACGAGTTTAAAGGATATCCTAAACCTTAATTTCGTTTGTCCATACTCGAGTTCGGGTAAGGTATAATTTCTATTTAGGAAGTTATGAAACAACAGCTCGGACAAAAAATCATCGTCAGCAATCGTAAAGCATACTACGATTATTTTTTGTCTGATTTTTCAGAAGCTGGTCTAGTTCTTACTGGGACAGAAATCAAATCCATCCGCCAAGGTGGTGCTTCGTTGATGGATTGTTATGTGTTAATCCGCGATGGGGAAGTTTTTCTCCTGAATATGCACATTGCCCCTTATGACAAAGGTTCAAACTTTAATCATGACCCACGAAGAACGCGTAAACTTTTGCTGCATAAACATGAAATCATTAAATTAGGAAGTAAGGTTCATGAACGAGGATTTACCATTATTCCCACCAAAGTTTATTTTTCCAAAGGCAGGGTCAAAATGGAAATTGCCCTCGCGAAAGCTAAACAAAAATATGATAAGCGCGAAACCATAAAAAAACGCGATGACCAACGTATGATGAATAAAGCCAAAAAAGGAAATCGTGATGAATGATTACTTCATGGCATGATCTCGTTACTTTTTTTGAAACCAACACCGTTAAGCAATATTCCCGAACGTCGTGGGATCGCTTTTTAAAACACGTCAATTTTTCATATACGATTCCATCCATTCATATTACGGGCACGAATGGTAAAGGAAGCACCGCGCTAAAATTGCACGATATTTATTCACTTGCCGGTTATCGCGTTGGATTATTTACTTCGCCATCCTTAGAATCGTATGCTGAAATGATTCAAATCAATGGCGTTCCCATTTCGGAAACCACGTTTCTATCCATGATGAATGAATTTTTACCCTTGTTTACGATGTTTCAACTCACCACGTTTGAGATGCAAACCTACATTGCATTCATGTGCTTTATTCGTGAAAGGTGTTCATTTAGTGTCATTGAAGTCGGGATGGGTGGATTAACGGATGCAACGAATGTATTCATCCCCATCTTGAGTATCTTGACCAATGTCACCTTAGAACATCAAGCATACTTGGGAACAACCATCGAAGCCATCGCCTATCAAAAATCAGGCATCATCAAACCGGGAATTCCTGCTCTCGTTGGACCGAGTATGAACGATCAAGCGCTTGCGGTCATTAGTCAAATCGCCAAGGAAAAAAAATCGAAGGTTCATCGTTCAATACCTGCCACACAAGTATCGGTTCAAAAAGGATTAACAGTGATATGGGAAAATCAAACCTATCATCTTAAGACGAACGCTCGTTATCAAGTCGATAACGTGGCGACGATTTTAACGGCGGTTACTTTACTTGAAAAACATTATCCCGTTTCAAAAACAATTATTCAACAGGCCTTTTTGATGAATTGGATGCCTGGAAGATTTGAATCATTTCCATTTAAAAACAAACAAATCTTATTAGATGGTGCGCACAATCCTGGAGCGATTCAACAACTGATACGATCTTTACCTAGAACACCTAATGATGTATTGTTTGCGTGTTTCAAAGATAAGGATTTGCAAGCGATGATGCGTTTTATGAATCAGGCATCATGGCCTATCACATTCACGACCTTTTTGCACCCTCGTGCAAGAAAAAAAGAGGACTATCCACAAGATTGTCACTTCATTGAAGATCCTTTTTTGGCCTTTGAGCAACTTTTTCAATCCACCTCAAAAGATAGTGTAATATTGATAACAGGATCACTTGCTTTTATTGGCATTATGAGAGCCTATTTAAAAAGGAAAATGTCATGATGAACATGATTTTTAAAAAATATTTATCACTCTTTGCTTTGGTAGTTATGGTTAGCTTAATTTTTATTGATGCTCAGCTCAGTGAGACCATTCCTGAACCCTATCTTCCACTGAGATTGTATGTATTTGGCGGCGTCTTTCTTGTGATTCTTTTATTTGCTGCTCCCTATGCAAGCACTCAAAACACCTCGCAATTGATTCGCCGTATTACGTTATCGGGCATGCTTATCGCGATTGCTATTATTTTAGAACGTTTTGTCAGTATCCCCATTGGCTTAACGAATCGGATTGCTTTTGGCTCAGCCATTGTGATCGCGTCTTCCCTCGTGGTGGGTCCATTTTATGGCATGATCGTTGGTGCAGCAACAGATATTTTCGGATTTATGATTTTTAACGCTACGGGCTTGGCGTTCACACCCTTTGTGACGGTAGGTTATGTGGTCTTAGGTTTTTTACCTTATTTTTTATACCGGGCTTTTCAAGGAACATTTTTTCAAAAATATGGCATATTCCTCTTACAAGGTTTATTACTTGTCATTAGTTTTTATGCGATTTATTTTGCCTACGCGAATGAAACATTCACTTTTAGAAATGGTCCAGAAGTACTCATCGTTGAACTTGATCAATT
>JBIIRB010000075.1:0-4232 GCA_044341785.1 Bacilli bacterium
GTGGCATCAAAATCCACAACCATGGAATGAGTGAGCAAATTCACTTGAACTGATTTGACACCTGGAATTGAACGCACCGCACGTGTCACATGAGCTTGACATGTCGCACAGGTCATCCCGGCAACATGGTATTTATTTTTCATATTTCCATTTTAGGAAGTTTTGGAAAGTTTCTCAATGAGCACGCTTATGACACGAGATGAAAAGTCATCAATTAAATAATCAGGGACAGGACCCAACTGTTTATGCTGACCTGCTAATACTTTTTTCACATTCGGTAAAACCACCCCAGGTTCTAAACCTGTGAGGATGGTCACATGCATCGCTTCCGCTTCTGGACGTTCATGTGAATAACGAATATTGAGCGCTTTTAATTGCAAGATATCTGTTTCTTCATTGATGGTTCCTGAATCAGATAAGACAAGCGCAGCATGCTTTTGTAACGATATATAATCGGAGAATCCAAGTGGTTTTAAAGTTTGAATGAGTGGATTTAAAACAACCTTTCTTGCTTCCATCAGTTTTCGTGTACGGGGATGGGTACTAAAAATAATCGGGTCATGGTAGGTTTCTGCTAACGCATTTAAGGTTGCGATTAAAAATGAAAACCGATTCGGAAGATCAACATTTTCTTCACGATGGGCCGACACCACAAAATATTTTTTTGGAGTAAGATGAAGTTTTTTGACAATCATTGAAGCTTGGATACGTGCTTGTTGATCATGGATGACTTCTCGCATCGGTGATCCTGTTTTAAAAACGCGTTCTTGCTTTAATCCTTCTTTGAGAAGGTATTGAACTGAGTTAACCGAATACGCCAAATTATAATCAGCCGTGTGATCCACAATACGGCGATTCAATTCCTCAGGGACTAAATCATCAAAACTGCGATTACCTGCTTCCATATGAAAAACAGGAATATGTTTGCGCTTGGCAACGATGGACGCTAACGCACTATTCGTATCGCCTAGAACGAGAAAAGCATCGGGTTGATGTTCGAGTAAAATGCGTTCAGTTTTCACTAAAATATTGCCAATGGTTTCCATCGCGGTTTGACCCGCAGCGTTCATAAAAATATCGGGTTTTCTTAACGAAAGATCTTGGAAAAATATTTCGTTTAACTCGTAATCGTAGTTTTGTCCGGTATGGACGAGGATATGTTCGAACTGTGAAGTCATACGATCAATCTTTTTGATGAGGGAGGATAAACGAATGATTTCAGGACGGGTGCCTAAGACGGTCATAATTTTGAATCGTTTCATGGTTTATTTCACTTTCTGTGGATACGTATCAGGACGAGCTTCATCAAATTTTTCTGATGCCCACATGACTGTGATTAAATCGGTTTTGCCGGTGTTAGCAATCGCATGAACATAACCAGGAGGTATTTCAACGATTTGAAATTGATTGCCATTCACGGACACTTCATGAACATCATGACCTAACGCATGACGAAATCGTATGATTCCTTCTCCGGAAACAACAATGAATTTTTCATGTTTGGTATGGTGCCAATGATGGCCTTTTTCAATGCCTGGTTTGGCAACGTTGATGGACATTTGACCCCCACCTAAGGTACGAATGATTTCAGTGAATGATCCGCGAGCATCTTGATGCATGGTGAGGGGATACACCCATTGATCTTGGGGCAAAAAACTAACATAGGTCGCATACAATTTTTTTACAAGGGGATGAGCTAAATCAGGCAATTGTCTGGTTTGTTTGACTGCACCGCATTGCTGAATGATATCGGCGACTTCACCTACGGTCGTATGATAACTAGGTTCAACCACGCCAAAGCTGTCTACAAGATGTGGTCGGCCTTCAAGGGCAGCTAGCAATTCTTGAACCACGTCATCAATATAAACCAGATGAAGGGGTGCAAGTTTGTCATTGATGGTCAGCGGTTGTTGGTGGGCAACTTGATGGCAAAAAGTGGCAATCACAGAATTATAAAATGGCCGCGACCATTTACCAAACACATTAGGAAAACGATAGATATAAATCGGTATGCCTTGTTCTTGTCCATAATGGAACAATAAATCTTCACCGGCTTTTTTACTTTCACCATAAGGATTCTTTAAGATTGCTTGAATGGATGAGGCTAACACAATGGGTGACTGATTACCCCATTTTTTTAAACCATTTAAAAGGGTGGACGTGAAACCAAAATTCCCTTTCATGAAATCTTCTTTATTGTCAGGACGATTAACACCGGCAAGATGAAAGACAAACTGCGCTTTTTTTAAATACTTCGTAAGCTCTGATTCGGGTGTATCCACGTCATAAAGCATGAGATTGTTGTATTGAAGATGCTTTAAGGTGGCTACCAGGTTTTTCCCAATAAACCCTGAAGATCCCGTGATAAGAATGTTTATCGTTTTTTCCATGCTTGAAGTTCGTCTTGAATATAAGTTAGTTTAAGAAGTTTGGTTTTAATAGTTTTAACATTTAAACGTTCGGTGTTGTGCGAATGATATTCATCATTTTTAGACCGTGCTTGATCGCCTTGCGAAAAATAGCGATCATAATTTAAATCGCGTTTATCCGACGGGATGCGATAGTAACCTCCAAGGTCTTCCGCCACAGACAATTCTTCTTTATTGAGCAGTGTTTCATATAATTTTTCACCATGACGGGTGCCAATAATTTTGATTGGATTATTAACGCCAAACAATTCTTTTAAAGCAACGGCAAGTTCTTGAACGGTTGAAGCTGGTGATTTTTGAACGAGAATATCACCTTGCTTCCCATGTTGGAAAGCATAAATGACTAATTCAACCGCTTCTTCTAAACTCATGAGGAATCGTGTCATATCGCCATCGGTGACCGTCAAAGGTTGTCCATGTTTAATCTGTTCAACAAACAGCGGAATCACTGAACCGCGTGAGGCCATGACGTTGCCATAACGTGTGCCACAAATGAGAGTGCGTTTTTCATCGGTGGATCGTGCTTTCGCAACGAAGATTTTTTCCATCATGGCTTTGGAAATCCCCATCGCGTTAATGGGATACACCGCTTTATCGGTGGATAAACAAATGACTTTTCTAACTCCTGCTTCGATCGCAGCATTCAAGACATTTTCAGTTCCAAACACATTTGTTTTCACTGCTTCTAAAGGAAAGAATTCACACGAAGGAACTTGTTTTAACGCCGCAGCGTGAAACACAAAATCAACACCTTTCATCGCTTCATGAATGCTAAACGCTTCCCGTACATCGCCAATATAAAATTTAATTTTTGGGTTTTGATACAACCTGCGCATATCATCTTGTTTTTTTTCATCACGTGAGAAAATGCGAATTTCTTTAATGTCGCTTGATAAAAATCGTTGCATGACCGCGTTGCCAAACGACCCTGTCCCACCGGTGATTAATAACACTTTATCTTTAAACATGCATGATCCTGCTTTCTTTAGGATTAATTAAGATTCCTTTTTTGATAAAAAACTGCTTAATTTCTGTAGGATTCTTACTAATTAAATTTATCATATCTTCTAATGTAAAGTCATAAAATTCAACGGTATTTTTTGTATCGATGAATATTTTAGAATTTTCAGTTTGAACGGCTTCCTTGGGATTCACTAAGAGTTCTTCATAGAGTTTTTCACCTGGACGAAGACCGATTTCTTCAATCTTAATTTCTTTTTGTGGAATGAATCCTGCCTGACGAATCATTTTCGTGGCCAAGTCATAAATGCGAATCGGGCTACCCATATCAAGAATAAAGATTTCCTCACCTTTGGCAAAGGCCCCTGATTGTAAAATTAAACCAACCGCTTCTGGAATCGTCATGAAATAACGAATAATGTCCTTATGGGTAATGGTAATCGGACCGCCTTGTTCGATTTGCTTTTTAAACAAAGGAATGACTGACCCATTACTACCTAATACGTTGCCAAACCGAACGGCAGAAAAAACGGTCTGATTATTTTTTTGGCGGGAAATTTTTTTCATGATCAATTCAGCAAACGCTTTTGTCGCTCCCATAATATTGGTGGGGCGAACCGCTTTATCCGTGGATACAAAAACAACTTTTTTGACTTGATGCATACTGGCAAGATCGCACAGATGATACGTACCAATCATGTTCGTGCGTACCGCTTCCATCGGTGAGTCTTCCATGAGAGGAACATGTTTATAGGCTGCTGCATGAAACACAAGGGTGGGTTGATGTGAGGAAAACACTTGATCTAAACGTTGACGGTCATACGTCGATCCGATGATACCTAC
>JBIIRB010000076.1:0-4149 GCA_044341785.1 Bacilli bacterium
GGGGGTTTGCGCTAATAAGCATGGCAATAGCACCAGCGCCTTGAGTGACTTCACCCGCAGATTGAAACCCATACCAAGCAACATCACTAGCCAGCACAAGTGCTTTGCGATCAGGATGAAGTTGAATGTGATCAACGGCAAGTTGTAATGCCCCTGTTGCGCCATAACAAGCTTGTTTGACTTCAAGAACACGGGCATACGGATTGAGTTTTAATAATTGTTGAAGGTAAATGCCTGAGGCTTTTGAAAAATCAAAACCGGATTCAGTTGCAAATAAAATTAAATCGATTTCTTCTTCATGTCCAACGACGACATCACTAGCGGCTTCTAAAGCCATCGTAACGATGTCTTCAAGTGGAGAAATAATCGCCATTTGAAACTGACCCAACCCGACTTGATATTTGCTAGGATCCACACCACGCACCTTAGCTAATGTGGCTAAATCTAAATAATAACGAGGGCTATAAAACGAAATCGCATCAATGCCAATTGGGTTATTCATCTTTTTTTCTTTCGTTCAATCGCAACGTGGCTTTGGATTAATTCATGTTGATTCGTGAGCGCCGCCAATAATGAAAGTTCACCAGACCAAACAACTGCAGCAGCAATTTGTGCAAGCGTTTGTGAGGCGAATTCACCTTGAATATTCATCGCATTTAAATGCTGTTCGGCATCGGTCCCTGCTTTGCCATTGCCCACGGTGCCGACAATTAAATTAGGAAGCGAGACTGAAAAATATAATTGGTCATTGCGAACTTCGGCAAAGGTAATGCCTTGCGAACCTTCAACAATGTTAGCGCCATCTTGTCCGGTGGCTAAATAAAAAGCGAGCAGCATGTTCGCATAATGCGCATTACCGCTTAACAACGAACCCGCCATAATCGAACCGAGTAAATTCTTTTTAGTATTAAGCTCAACGATGAGTTCAGGTGTACTACGTAAGGTTTGTTCAACCACATGACGGTCAATCCATCCTTCCGCAATCACATGCTTACCACGACCTTGAATCGCATTCACAGAAGACACTTTTTTATCCGCACAAACATTACCGGAAACAGAAAGATAGCGAGCGTGTGGATATTCTTTGGCAATCCAGGCACCGATTTGATCAGAAGCAAGCGTTGCCATATTATGCCCCGAAGCATTCGCCGTGAAGTAGGTTAATCGTAAATAAACTAAAGAAGCGACTTGGTGAACGTCAAGCTTTTGCAGTTTAGCAAAACGGCTTGTTTTGCTGACAACGTTTTCTTGAAAAAATTCTAATTTTTTTTGAATATCATTGGCTAAGTTTCGTGCAGCCTGAGCATCAGGGGTTTCAAACATGAGCGATCGTGTCATTCCGTCACTGAGCAACGTGGTTTGAAAAGTAGCAATTTGATCAATGACTCGAACGCCGCGATTCACGGATGCGAATAAAGGGGTTTCGTAGGTGGCAAGGGGAGCAGAAAAAACCGCGTTTTCAACCGTATGGTTTAAAAAATGCATTTTAGCGAATTTAAATGGACCAACCCATTGGGTCTCAATGGAGGTTTTTAATACAGCATTCATAATCGTTTCAATTATAAACGAAAATCATTTTTATCACACCTAAAACTCCCTAAGCGTAAAGGTTCAAGTTGTAACTAATTGATACCCTATACCCCAGCGGGTTAATAAAATCTTCGGACGATTAGGGTCCTGTTCGATTCGACTTCTTATCCGGCGAATATGAACATTGAGCAAATTGGCGTCATCATAGTCATGACTGCCCCAAACCGATAAATAAATTTCGTCTTTGGAAAACACTTTGGTCGGATGTTCTACAAGGAGTTTCATAATTTGAAACTCTTTTTTCGGAATATACAGTCGTTTGCCGTCTTTAACTAAATCGTAAAGCTGAAGATCCATGTATAGATTAGAGTGAATATTGATTTTGGATTGTTGGGTCTGTGCTATTTTTTTGCGTCTGGTAAATGCTTGGCATTTTGCTTTAAGCAAGGCCAACTTAGGGTCGAGCAGGATCACCTCATCAGCCCACTCTGCCAGCAGGGATTGATGAAATTGCACATTAGTTTCCGTGGTTAAGGCGATTAAATGGCATCCGAATTGTTTAGGCCACTCTTCAACTTTATAACCTTGCCAATGTTTGCTGCGATTCACTAAGACCATCACCGCATCAATGCTTGAAAAACCAGCATGACGTTGTAATTGTTGTTCATTGCTCACTTCGATGATTCGAATTTCATCATCTTCAAACTTATTCCGCAACGAAAAAGTACTTTCATATTCGTTTAAAAAAACGATTTGACACCCCATAGTCCCCCTCCAAAACAACACAGCTGACATTTTTATTTTACAATGAAAACAACGATTATCAATGTTTTATTTACATTTATTCGATTTTGTAATGATCAAGAAGTTTTCGATGAGCTTTAGCGATAGGAATTTGGTCTATTTTTGCAACGGGAATCCACACTAAATCCAAGGTTGGAAGTGTTTGAATCTCAGCAAGAAACACCGACATTTCCCACCGTTTATGGGTAAAAATATGGGCAACTTTGCCTAATTGGCTAAGGTGTTGTGGGTGAATGTTTTCTTTTTTTAGAATCACATCGATGCCTTCATCTTGCCATTGGGGAAATAGATACATTCCTTCTAGCAGCCCTGATTGCCGCTTTTGAAACCCTAATTTTCCTTGATAAAGAAAAAGCACGGTGGTGAATGGTTCGATGACTTGTCTTTTTTTCTTCGCAACCTTGGGTAAGGTTTCTACCAGTTGATGGGCATACGCATAACACGACGATTGTAACGGACACTGTTCACATTGAGGTGCTTTCGGGCGACACACCAGCGCACCCAACTCCATTAATGCTTGTGTATAAATAGGAGGATTTGCTTGTTCAATCCATTGTTGATTGAGCGCCATGATTTTTTTCTTCGTTGCTTGCAAGGTGATATCTTCTTGAATTCCTGCATAACGCGCAATCACGCGTAAGACGTTTCCATCCACCGCGCTTTTAGGTAGACCAAACGCAATCGAAGCAATCGCACCGGCAGTATACGATCCAACCCCTGGAAGATTTTCAATGTCTTCAAACGTGTGAGGAAATTTTCCTTGATGATGTTGCATCATCCATTCAGCAGCTTTTTTGAGCAAACGAAATCTTCGATAATATCCTAGGCCTTGAACGAGCGTCAACACTTCTTCTTCCTCAGCTTCGGCAATGGATTGGATGGTTGGAAATCGTTTGATGAATCGAAGAAAATAAGGAATCACGGTATCCATTTGGGTTTGTTGAAGCATGATTTCACTTATCCAAATCCAGTACGGATTAGGACGTGATCGGAACGGAAGTTTCCGATGGTTTTTTTGATACCAAGATTCTAGTTGTTGGATGAGCATAATTCATTTTACTCTTTCGTGTTTCAAAACCCAATTATGTTAAAATAGAAAGTATTCAATATGGAAAAAAACATCATTCTTGGTTTGTTTCTCTTCACCTATGTTGGTTTACTAACTTTTCCTAAGTGGCGAGCTTATATCGCGCTATTTGCTGCGCTTATCTTTCTTTCTTTTTCGTTGATTCCAACGTTCGAACTAAATGCGCTTAGCTTATTGTCCGGTATTGATTTGAATGTCATTTTCATGATTGCGGGCACCATGATTGTCGTGACTTATTTTATCGAATCACAAGCGCCAGAATTCTTAGCAGATGAATTGGTTAAACGTATTTCAAGTGTGAAGTGGGCGATTATTTCACTAGCGTTATTTTCTGGACTCATCTCTGCTTTCATTGATAATGTTGCCACCGTGCTCATCGTCGCACCCATCGCTTTAAGCATCGCTAAACGTGCAAAAGTATCCCCGATTCCGTTTATCGTCACGATTACAGTGAGTGCAAATTTACAAGGTTTTGCAACGTTAGTGGGTGATACAACGTCCATTTTATTAGCAGGTTTAGCGGATATGAATTTCCTAGATTTCTTTATCAATGAAGGTAACATTGGTCCTTTCTTTATCGTTCAATTAGGTGCATTATCCACTGTTTTTGTAATGCTTGTTTTACTAAAAAAATACAATCTTCCGCTCAACTTAAAACCTCATGTTCAAGTTACCAACCTTGTACCTTCCATACTACTTTTGTTGATCGTTGGTCTTTTGATCGGAGC
>JBIIRB010000077.1:0-4139 GCA_044341785.1 Bacilli bacterium
ACTTCCCATCACCTTAACGAGCTACGCTGAATTAGAAACCCTAGTGGATACGGAATCCACGTTTATGGTTGTGATCGGCAACGCCACCTGTACGTGCACCACAACTTTCATGGGCCAAGCGGTGCGGCCTTTTGTCGCGGAGACCGGAATCCTATTTTATTATTTAGAATTTACCCAAATACTCAATGCGACTGAAAAATTTGGCTTACCCGTCGTTTCACCCAACTTTCCTGTTTGGGGTGTGTTTGAAAACGGTGCATTAAAACACTACCGAGCTTATAACGCCAATAACTCAAGTCAAAATATGATGTTTGAATCATTAACGGAATTTAAATCGTTTATTGAAGACAAAGTATTGGTTAGTCCGCGTTTTGATTTTATTCGCTTAGAAGAATTAAATGACTTATTTGATACCAATGAACGTTTTATTTTATATTTTGGCAGACATTCATGCCCGGACTGTTCGTATGCCTTTAATTCTTTTTTCAAACAATACTTAAAATCCAACCCTCAAGGCGAGACGATTTATGGTTTTGAAGTTGAAAAAGAAGGTGTTTGGAACGCGACAACGGGTAACGCTACAGCAGGATGGACCGAGTTTAAAGACAATTATGGTTTAAGTAATGTGATTAACACCTCTTTTGGATATGTCACCGGTTTTGTGCCAACGTGGATCGTCATCGAACCGAATGGTTCCTCTATTGCTGAAGATCCTTCCATCATTGAAGACATGATCGTGGTCTATAACGATACCAATGCGGTCGTGGATAACAATGGCATTCCTGTTCGGGATGAAAATAACACCACAACCCCAACGAATAAAATCACCCGTAGTTTTTTTGATGGCACACGACCTTTGCAATACACAACAGTGAATTTAATGGCAGGCGAAGGGACTTCGTTTACGCCTACAAGCAGTCGCGCTGAATACCATGCCCAATTAGAACCTATTTATACACCTATCTTACAAGCGTTTTTTGATTTTTATTTAACTTGATTTAATAAACGATTCGTCACGCGTTGAGCTTGTTCATAAATCGATTGGATGGATTCATTAAAGAAAAATTTTCCTTGTTCATAAACGATTTTTCCATGAATCATCGTTAAAGCAATATTAGATTTTGAACCTGAATAGACGATGTTTTTTGGAATATTGATGATCGGTTGCATGTTCGGTTGTTGTAAATCAATTACGATTAAATCCGCGAAAGAACCCACGGTTAAGGTTTCTGATTGTTTTAAATGCATCGCTTTTGCCCCATTGATGGTGGCCATCTTTAAGACATCAAGGGCATCAGGTATTTGGGCGTTTTGAAATTTAATTTTTTGTAACGAAAAGGTCAGCATCATTTCTTTAAACATATCCAATGCATTGTTACTCGCTGGACCGTCCGTGCCTAAAGCCACGTTGATCCCCTGTTCTAAAAACGTTTGAATGGGTGCAATGCCAGAGGCTAATTTGGTATTTGAACCAGGATTATGGACAATATGTAAGTGCCGTTTTTTAAACAGAGCGATATCTTCTTCATTAAAATGCACGGCATGATAAGCACCACCGCCATATTGAAATAAACCTAAGCTTTCAAGATACTTGGGAGGACGCATGCCCGTGCGTTTGATACAATCTTCTACTTCCTGTGATGTCTCAGAAATATGACCAAACACAGGCGCTTTTAAATGTTGTGCGAGTTTGCCCAATTCGATTAAGATGGATGGATCGGTCGTATATTCGGCGTGAAAACCTAGTTGATAACTGATCAGTGGGTGATACCCATGATTAAACTTTAAATAATAGGCTTTAACTTTTTCAACCGATTCTTTGAAACTATTGACCGTAGCCACGCCGACCATCCGAAACCCTAAATCAATCGCGGCTTGCATCGTTTGTTCAGGATACAAATACATATCAAACGCCGCCGTGATACCACCACTAACATATTCAGCAATCGCCACTTTGGCTAAGTGATAAATATCTTCAGGTTGCATCGTGGCTTCAATGGGAAAAACTTTTTCTTCTAACCAACGCTTCAAGGGTAAATCATCCGCGAATGATCGTAAAAACGTCATCGCCGAATGCGTATGCGCATTTTTAAATCCCGGCATTAAGACATTGCCTTGAAGATCAATGATCCGATTCGGTTTTAATTTTCCTTGATACGCTTGTCCAACGTAGACAATTCGTTCATTCTCAACGAGCACGTCACCCAGAAAAATAGGCTCATGATTTTGCAAAGTCAGGATGCGGGCGTTTTGAAATAAAACAATCATGTCGTTTTTTTAAACCCTTTAACGGAATCAATCGGAAGCGTAAAAATAATGCCAGAATCAGGTTTATCAAGCTTACCTACGACTTTTTCAATCACATCCGTAATCACGCTGGTTTTAGCGTCTTCGGTGACAAACAATAAAGTTTTAGTGAGGTGGTTATGATTTGACATGAGTGCTTTTAAACTTCCAAAAAGTGAAAACTCATCGCGATCGGCTAATTCACGACCCATCCCGGTGGAATCGATGATGGTTGCCCCGGATACCCCATCTTTAGCTAAGGCAGTTAAAAGCGGTTGTAATAATTCAACTTTAATTAAAACGTAGACGAGTAGTTTCATAAGTATCCTTTATTCTATTTTAGCAAATTAACTTTTAACTTGAGCTTCTTTGGTCTTAAATAACACCCACTTCAGTAAGATAGGTCCAAAGATTTCACTGAAGAAAACCGCGCCAATGACCACAACACGGATAGTCATTCCGTTGTAAAACGGATCAAACGACACGGGAATCAAATCCATGAGGATGAGCGATAATCCTAACGCAATACCCCCTTGGGGTAAAAGACCAAATCCTAAGTATTTGTTCACCATCTCAGGAGCTTTGGATGCTTTTCCACCAATCCATGTTCCGATGATTTTTCCAGCAACTCGAAACGATAAGTAAACGGCTAAGATGATTAACGTGGTCAAGCCACCTTGACCCATCGGTAACATTAAGTCTGCGCCGGATAAAGTAAAAAATAAGATCACGAGTGGTGGTGTGATACGCTCAATGAGCGGAACCACCATATCCACGGTGGGAGAAATATTGGTGTACATCGCTCCCAACGCCATGGCAATCATCAAGGAACTAATTCCAAAATCGAAATCATATTGAGCAATACGCGCCAAAGCAATGGCTAAAAAAAGTGTGCCAACGACAATGGAGGTTCGATTGCCTCGACCTGTAAACCATTTCATCATCAAACTCATCAAGAAACCCAAGACTAATCCTATCAAGATGGATAAACCAATCTCAATAAACGGCATGAGTGCGGCTAACCAAAGGTTTGTGTCGGTTTGTGGATTGACAATTAAGCGAATGAACGCAGTGGCAAAACCAAAGAAAATGAGCCCTGAAGCATCATCAATGGCGACCACCGAGAAAATGGTTTCGGTAATTGGACCTTTGGCCTTATATTGACGAATGACCATGATCGTTGCAGCAGGTGCAGTGGCACCGCCAACCGCACCCATGGCGAGGGCAAAGTGGAGTGGGAAGCCAAACAAGAGCATGCCTAACGTAATGAAGACAACCGCAAAAAAAGCTTCGGTAAATGCAATGACAACAGGGGCTAATCCTAATCGTTTAAAATATTCTAATTTAAATTCCGTGCCAATGGTAAACGCAATAAAAGCCAATTCAATATCCGCAATAATCTTTAACGCGTGGATGTAATCTTCGGATAAAATCCCTTGTCCAGTAGGATTAAAAAGTTGAACAATCGCAGGTCCTAAAAAGAATCCACCAAGTAAATAACCAGTAACATTGGGGATTTTTAGCCATTTTGAAATCTTTCCAAAAGCTAATCCGGTAAATAAAATAATCGCTAAACCTAAGACTAAAAAATAATCATTTTCAGGTAAGATGGCACTGATCATCATTGCGGTTTCCTTCAACCCAAAATCATTCTACGCCTTTTTTATAAAAAACAAAGATTAAGCAAATAAATATAAATAAAAAGCAAGAAAATGGAAAAAGGTTCCGGCCATGACAAACAAATGCCATACCATATGTGAAAATTTAAAAAGTCGGGTTGAATAAAAAATCACGCCCACGGTGTAAGCGATTCCACCAATGATGACTAACCATAGAGCAGTTGAATCAAGTTG
>JBIIRB010000078.1:0-4099 GCA_044341785.1 Bacilli bacterium
TGATAAGCAGACACGTAGTAATTACTTAAATTAACCGCTGCGTTCGTTCCGTTAAAAACTTCCAGCATGTTATCATTTGACGAATTATGGTAAACGCTTCGAATGAGAAGATCAGTCGAATAAGCTTCGGCTGTTTTAACCTCATGAGGAGGTATGGTCATCACTGCGACAGCAAAAAGAAAAAGGAGCCATAGTTTTATTTGTTTAAACATTTTTTTCACCTTTTTAAATTATGCTCGTTAGATTCAATAAAAAAAATCGATACTTAATAATTGTTAATAAAAAAGAACAAACTAAACCATAGTTATGTTTATTTTTTAATAAGCATGATCATTTAAATTTAGGCGTGATTATAAAGGGATTTTTTTATGTATCTTTATTACCGAATACACTGAGGAGCCCTCCGTTTTCTTTGTGAATGTTAACGAAAAGGATCCAAGTGCTCAAGAAAGATTTTTTAGTCGATATATAATTAGATGATGGTAAAAAAAGATTTCAAATATAGGCTTATGGAAGCGTTCTTGAAAGGCATCGGTCTCTATGCAAAGGCTATGCCATTTGACCAGGAAATGCGATATCAAGATGATAAGCAACTTGATAAATTCAGTCACAATTTTTTGTTGTTATCGCAAAACCCTAACCATTCAACGACCATTCAGCGGTACCTAGACACCACCAAGGCGTTTGGTTTTAGTCAGTTTGTCACCTTTTCACCGGTCATCCAAGCATCCATTCAATCAGCTCTTCTACCGTATCATCCAATTCTAGAATCATTCATGTTAATGAGTGCGCCTATCGATGTCCTGCTTAAGAACATTCAAGGCCACCAACATGATGTGACCATTAAATATCTATCAAAACTTGATGAATCTTCCTTCTTGGCATTTAATTACGCGATGGATGTCACATACGGTATCGATTACGCGAAAGGCAACGGCAAGCGAATTCTTGACGTGGTAAAGGAAAACCCCCACCATGCTGGATACTTGCTCGCCAAGCAAAAAGATCTGATCGTAGGTCAAATCGGATACCACCGTTTTGATGAGATTGGTGAAGTGGATGAGTTTTATGTCTTGGATGCTAATCAACACCAAGGGATTGGCAAATCGATGTTCCTAAAGACCCTCAATCATTTCAAGCAACTAGGGGTGAGCGTTGTCATGTTGGTGGCAAATCCAAAGGACCAAGCGTACACGATCTATCAGAAGTGGGGATTTAATGATGTCAGAGGTCTATTTCAGCTAAGGGTGCATGTCAAACATTGAAAAATAGGCTTATCTAGAAAGAATTCAGGCTTATTGCATCAGAATCAACACCTACATGAGCGGTGTTCAAACCGTCCATGATTGGATAAGCGATCAACAAAAAGTAGATGCTGTCATGCTCAACCTTGAACAGATCGGTGAAACGGCAAAAAAACTTTCTCTTCAGACCAGAACACATATTCACTCAATTCATTGGCCAAGCATCATCGGATTACGAAATATGATTTCTCATCAATATGAAGGTATTAAACTACATATCGTCTACGACATGGTGACGAAAAACATACCCGACTTGTTACAACGTCTTCTCGATTCAGCCTTTTAAAGACACAGAGGAGCTCTCCGTGTGACGTGTTGCATATCGCTTTAAAATTGAATGAGAATTGTTAAAAAAGATTAACAAAAGATGACCTCTATTTCATTGCATTCCATAATGCTTAATTTATAATGAAATTATATTCATAGTTGATCTTGTTAACACGCTGATGAAATCTCATCCTAAAGATGGGAGAGTCTTAAGGGAGACCCTTCATGCAAACACTATTAAAACAATCCATTATTGGAGGTCTAAGTTTTTTACTTTTGACCGGCATCGTTTTCTCAGTTGGTTCCAGTGAGCCAAGTGTGTTTGATGGACAAGCAACATCGGAAGAAATTATTTATTCTACTGGTTTTGAAAGTGCACAAGGTTTTACTGCTGGATCAACATATAATAATACGTCAGAAATTCAATTTGGTCCGTTAGGATCAAAGTGGGGGGTAATTATGGGAACTCCAACCACGACGGATAAGATCACTGATTCACAATCTTTACAAATGAGATCATACGCTTCTCCTAGTGCGGGTAATAATGTTGTGGGTCGAGCGTATCCAATATCTTCCTTTTCAAAAATGACAAAGGTAGTCTTCTCTGCAAAAGCTAGCGTTGCATCAAGTACTATGAGTGTAGAGTATTCACTTGATAATTTAACATGGTCAGCTGCATCTTTGACGGGTACTTATGGAACGACTCTAGCAACAATCACAGCCTCAATACCAGAAGTAGATTCAGGTATAAGAGATGATGTTTATTTCAGAATTAATCACACCTTAACCGGTCTTGCAGGTCGTATGACTATTGATGGAGTTTCTGTTTATGGAATGATTGATGAAATTGTGACTGTTGAATCGATCACGGTAACTTTTAGCAACAATAGCATTGTTGTTGGAGGGACTTCTTCAGCGACAGCTACTGTTTTGCCTGCTAACGCAACGAATAAAACAGTTAGCTGGTCATCCAGTAATTTATCCGTTGCTACAGTCAATGCTAGTTCAGGGGTTGTGACAGGGGTTGCTGCAGGAACCGCTAATATTATTGCAACCGCTCAAGATAGTTCCGGTGTAACGGGGCAAGCTGAAATCACTGTAACCAATCAACCGGTTACAGGTATTGTTGTTTCTTTACCAAGCCCCACATTAGCAATAGGATCAAACACGACTGCAACGGCAACAATATCTCCCGCTAATGCAACGAATAAAACAATTAGCTGGAGTTCGCTTTCCACTAATATTGCAACGATCAATTCATCAACAGGTGTTATTACCGGAGTTGCCTTAGGAACGTCAGTTATTAGGGCAACTGCTCAAGATGGATCAGGTGTTACAGGTGAAGAAACGATTACTGTTGCTAACAACAGTTTGTATCGTTCGTTTAATTTTTTAAACGGTGGTGATAATAATAATGGCACTTATTCATTTACAAATTTAACCACAAACGTTTCGTATGCAAGCGATAATCCTACTGGTACAAGTGGAACAACAGCGTGGGAAGCGGATTATGCAAACTTAAACTTAACAACCGAAACTCGTCTAGGTGGCCAACTCGTTTCGACGGTTCAAACGGATGATACGACGGCATGGTCAAATATTAAATCAAAATTCACGTTTGATGCTTCAATTGATGTTGTCAAAATTTTTGGAGCATTTAAATTTGGAACGGCCGGAAATACTACCAAAGTTTATTTGCAAAGCTCATTTAATGGCACAACGTGGACAACTGTTCAGGAATTAAACCCACCTGCGGGAACATCATCTGGAACATCCTCAACACTCGTTTTTGATGGATTTACGATTGCCGCTAATAGTTATGTTCGAATTGGTGTTGCTGTTACACCTAGCGGAACTAATAGCGGTCTTGCCTTTACCAAACTTTCAGTCAATAGCTACACCCTTTGCTAAATTAATTTTTATTTAAGCAACGGATGAACACTCCGTGTTATAAGTCTTATTAGTTTCCTTTTCTCATTGCGTATTTTAAAGTTGTATAGGAGCACTTATGCAACCTTTAAAAGGCATTCATCACGTCACCGCGATAACGTCCTCCGCTGAAAAAAATTATGCTTTTTTCACGTATATATTAGGCTTAAGATTAGTCAAAAAAACGATTAACCAAGATGATATTCGTTCCTACCATCTTTTTTTTGCCGATGATCGTGGGAATCCAGGCACCGACATGACGTTTTTTGATTTTCCTGGAAGTCGTAAAGCCGTTCGTGGATCGGACGAAATTTATCGGACAGGATTTCGCGTTCCCAATGATGAAAGTCTTCGTTATTGGAAAAAACGATTTGAAGTAAGGAAGGTCCAACACACCGACATTCAAACGTTCTTAGGGCGACAAGTGTTATTTTTTTCCGATTTTGATGATCAAGAATATGCTTTATTTTCTGATGAAGGTGTCCCAGGGATTGTGGGCGGTGAACCATGGCATAAAGGTCCGGTCCCCGATGAATATGCCATTATTGGTCTTGGTCCCATCTTGATTCGTGTGGTCAATCACGATCTCATGCATAAGG
>JBIIRB010000079.1:0-4069 GCA_044341785.1 Bacilli bacterium
TATCATTGGCCGTGAAGGTCGTAACATTCGTGCCCTTGAACAAATGCTAGGCGTGGATTTGATCATTGATGACACCCCCGAAGTCATTACCGTGTCATGTTTTGATCCGATTCGAAGAGAAATTGCGAAGAAAACATTAGAAGTCCTTTTAAAAGATGGTCGTATTCAACCGAGTCGCATTGAAGAAGTTTCGGCCAAGATTAAATCGGAATTAGAAGAAACCGTCCGTAAAGCAGGTCAAGAAGCCGCCTTTAAACTAGGGTTACCGAATATTCATCCGGAATTACTTTATCTCATTGGTCGTTTAAAATACCGAACATCCTATGGTCAAAATGGATACGATCATAGTATTGAAGTCGCAAAGCTTTGTGGAACGATGGCCGCCGAATTAGGATTAGACCAAATGCTCGCCAAACGTGCTGGACTCATGCACGATATTGGTAAGTCGGTCGACTTTGAAATGGAAGGCAGTCACGTTGAACTCGGCGCACGATTTGCTCGTAAATATAATGAACCCGATGTGGTCATCAATGGTATTGAATCCCACCACGGCGATGTTGAAATTAAATATGTGTACTCGCATTTAGTCATCGCGGCGGATACGTTATCCGCTGCACGACCTGGTGCACGTAGTGAAACGATGGAAAATTATATTAAGCGTTTGGAACAACTTGAAAAAATTTGTAAATCGCATGAAGGTGTTGCCCAATCATATGCGATGCAATCAGGACGTGAAGTTCGCGTGATGGTCATCCCAGAAAAAATTGATGATGCCGCTGCGCTTAAATTAGCCCGAGATATTAAAGATCAAATTGAAAACGATATGACCTATCCTGGTCAAATCAAAGTGTCAGTCATTCGTGAGTATCGTGCGGTCGAAACTGCTAAGTAACCATTATGTTTCGCATGCTTTTCATCGGTGATATTGTTGGTTCCTTTGGTCGTTATATGGTGACCAAACATGTTCCGTTGCTCCGAGAAAAGTACGAACTTGATTTTGTAGTCGCTAATGGAGAAAACGTTACGCATGGCAAAGGCATCATTCGTCATCATTTTGATGCCTTAATATCCGCTGGGATTGATGTGGTTACGTTGGGCAATCATTATGACGCTAAAAGTGAAATTAAATCATTCATTCATGAAACACCTCAGCTCATTCGCCCACTCAATATCAAACAAGAGTATCCAGGATTAGGAACCGATGTTTTCGAAGTTCAAGGTTTAACGATTCGGATCACCAACATGATGGGGCAAGCCTTCATGGAAAAAACTGCTCAATCTACCATCCATCATCCTTTTGAAGCGATGGAAACCTTACTCAAAGAAAAAGAAACCACCTTTCACTTGGTTGACTTTCATGCAGAAGCTACAGGTGAAAAGCATGCCTTTGCTTACGCTTTCGATGGAAAAGTTACCGCAGTTTTAGGCACCCATACCCACGTTCAAACCAATGACGCTAGGATCCTTCCTCTGGGCACGGCTTATATGACCGATGTCGGCATGACCGGGGCTCATGATGGTATTTTAGGCGTGAAAAAAGAAGCCGTTATTGCTAAAATGTGGAAGGGAACACCAGGTCCGTTTGAACCGCTTGACCACGGTGAAGGCGTTCTAAGTGCTGTGATTCTCGAATGCGATGAAAAAATCGGTCGGGTCACCCACATCCATAGCATCCAAGTGAAGGAGCGTCGTTAACATGCCAACGCATCCACTGCATATCATTCAAAATCCAGATTTACAAAAAGCCCGTTCTCGTATCCGGCAAGAAGTCACGATTGTTCGTGACGAAATTGCGGTTCCAGAACGGCTTGTTCGCCTTGCGCAAGATAAAGCTTTTTTTATTCGAACCTATGGTTGCCAAGCCAACGTGCGCGATGAAGAAAACATGAAAGGCCTTTTAGTCTTAGCAGGGTTTAAAGAAGTGAGCGATGAAAAATCAGCAGATTTAGTCATCATCAATACGTGTGCTATTCGTGAAAACGCGGAGGACAAAGTTTTTGGTGAACTCGGTATTTTAAAAGGATTAAAAGCTTTAAAGCCAAACATGGTGATTGCAGTATCAGGATGCATGGTCCAACAAACGCATATCGTGGACGCAATCACTGAAAAATATCGTCACGTGGATTTGATGTTTGGAACGCATAACATTCATCACCTCCTTGAATTACTCGATGAGGTTTATGATAAGCGCATTCGCATCGTCAATGTTCCTTCTAAATATGGGGAAGTGATTGAAAGCATGCCGTCAAAACGCAATCACCGATTTAAAGCCTTTGTGAATATCATGTATGGCTGTGATAAGTTTTGTACTTATTGCATCGTTCCTTATACTCGCGGCAAAGAACGTTCACGTCTCATGGAAGATGTGTTGTTAGAATGCCGTCAACTCGTTGATGAAGGTTATCAAGAAATTACTTTAGTAGGCCAAAATGTGAACTCGTATGGTAAAGACTTAAAAAAAGATTATGACTTTGCCGACTTATTAGCGGCGATTGCCAAAACAGGCATTCAACGCTTGCGTTTTATGACTTCACATCCGTGGGAGTTCACCGATAAAATGATTGATGTGATTGCCACTTATCCCAACATCATGAAACATATTCATCTTCCGGTTCAATCGGGGGATGATGAAATCTTAAGGCTCATGGGTCGCCGTTACACCGTTGAAGAATATTTAAACTTAGTGGACCGGATGAAAAAGCGCATTCCTCATTTAACGTTATCTACGGATATTATTGTCGGCTTCCCTAATGAAACTGAAGCGCAATTTTTAGGCACGCTTAAAGTCGTAGAACAAGTGCAGTATGACTATTGCTATACCTTCATTTATTCCCCACGTCGTGGTACACCTGCTTTTAAAATGATTGATAATGTTCCCATTGAAGTTAAAAGTGATCGCCTTTCACGATTGATTAAAACGTGTGATGAAGCTGCCAAAGCCCGTGCCGAATTTTTAGTGGGTAAAACGCATCCGGTGCTCGTGGATACGGTATCTAAAAAGAATGAAGCCATGATGTCGGGTTATACCGAAAACAATAAGCTCGTTCATTTCCCAGGTGACGCTCATTTAATTGGAAAAATAATTCCCGTTCATATTGAAGAATCCAATGTTTATACAACATTTGGAAAGCTTGTTCATGAATGAATTTGAGCAACAACTTGCTGCCTTAAAAAAAGAATTGTTTGACATGCCGCTCGTGAAAGATTTTTTTCGCCTTCGTGATGCCATTCTAGCCGATGAAGCATTGATGACACTCGAACATGGTTTTCAACATCATCAAAAGTTAATGGCTAAATGTATCAACGATGATGAAAAATATCGCTTTCACAAAACGGAATATGAAAAACAAAAAGAAGCCTTTGATCAACACCCGTTGGTGAGTAATTACCTGACAGTAAAATCAGAATTGGAAGCGTTACTATTACAAATGAAGTCGATCCTTGAATAATCTCAAAATAGCCCATTTGCTATGTTAAAATATGAGGGATTGTATGAAAAAACCACCCTATACGCCCATGATGATGCAGTACTTAGGTATCAAGGAACGTTATCAAGATACGTTGATTTTTTTTCGTTTGGGTGATTTTTATGAATTGTTTTTTGATGACGCTAAAATCGCTTCCAAAGAATTATCATTAGTTTTAACCGGTAAAAATGCAGGCAGTGAAGAACGAGTACCAATGTGTGGCATTCCTCATCACGCTGCTAAAAATTATATTGCTCGTCTAATCGCCCGTGGTTATAAAGTCGGTATTGTTGAGCAGTTAGAAGATCCTGCACTAGCCAAAGGCATCGTGGATCGTGATGTCACCCAAATTTACACACCGGGGGCGTTCATTGACGGCGTCAATGATGCGAATAATTTTATTGTTGCGGTTGATGAGTTTCCACTATTTTATGTGCTTGCTTATTGCGACATTTCCACTGGGGAATTATCAGCCTTGAAAATTGAACATGATCTCAGCACCTTGATGAGTGAAATCATCAAACTCCAAGTCAAAGAAATTCTCATTGCTTCGACTTTTCCAAATGGAATAAGAGAATCGTTTACGCGCGAACAAGGATGGT
>JBIIRB010000080.1:0-4041 GCA_044341785.1 Bacilli bacterium
GCAGGTGTATTGTTTTTGTTGACCGTCAATCTAATTCTTTCGATTTTTTCTTCGTTCGCTTTATTAATTGCAGCTTGAATTAATGTTTTTGCTATCCCGCGACGGCGATAAAGTGGATCAACATACATTGCCGAAATGTTAGCAATATGTGCGGTTTTAATTCTTGTTTCTTTTACTAAAATAATGATTCCCACCAACACAGAATCGATGAAATAGCCGTATACAAAGGAATGATTTTGGTTTAGGCGATCTTTGAAATAATCGTTTTTTTGTGTACTTTCTTCTTCAAAACTACTACCAAAATGCTCCGGATTTTCCCGCAGCGACTTGAGGCGAATACTTTGGTATTCTAAAGCGTCTTTTCCTTCTAGCTTTCTGATTTTCATATAATTGCCTATCTATCAATCCTTTCTATTAAATTAATATTTTTGTTGAACTTGGATAAGGTTTTTACTAATTTAATCCATTAAAATCATAACATTTCAACAGTTAAAAAAATTAAGAACTTTAACTGAAAACCTATGGAATTTCATATTTATGATTTTCCAAATGCAAAAATGGCGGCCCTCTTATCCCCAATCCCCTCGGTTTAATAAATTAAAAATTTTGACTTCATGAATAGCGATGTTTAATAAAATAGTCGTTGGATAACCTATAAAAAAAACCTCTCACTTGAAGTATTCGCCGGTGCGAAGGTGAGAGGTTAGATACTACCGGAATAGGAGATTACTGGTGGAGATGCGGAGAGTCGAACTCCGGTCCAGAGAAGTTCCCACATTAGCGTCTACAGCTTAGACGATATTGGTTTAACAAGGTAACGATATCGACGAACGGTTCCCTTGCGAGACACTTAAGTTTTGGTCGTGAAGGTGCGTCCGTCTTCACGCTTGGCTTCTTATGTTAACCTTCATCGATCCTAGAGAAGTGAATCAGATCAAGAAGGCGCAGTCCTCTTCGAGGACCTCAGTTTATCGGGGGCGATTAAGCCGCTGCGAAGGATAAGTTACTGTTGCCAGTTACTTTGGTTTGGTGATAACGTCACCACTCGGCTGCTACTAATGCTAGACGCAACCCTGTCGAAACCGTGACATCCCCAGGTTGTGGCTCTTGTGGAGCATCTTTAATATAAAGAATTTGGGTGATGATTTCAATGCTTATGAACATATTTCATAGAATATTCATCCAAGAGGTCTTATAATAAACAAGGTAAAACATATGAACAAAACACTCAGTATTTTCTTAGCTTCTTTATTTAGAAACGATGCCGTCATGCTCGGAGGAAAGCAACCTTGGTATTGGGCGTTGGGGCTCTTCCTTGCGTCAACTGTGATTGCAACCTTGCCGTCTTATACATCAAGTGCTGATCTTCAAGGATCAGATATTATCACCAAAACAACGTATGGATTAGAAGAAGGTTTACAAGCTTTTGGTGAAGTGCTCTATGAAGAAAACATCCAATTAACCATCGTTGAAAACGAGGTAGATGGAATCACAACCAAACAATTAGCAAACACTGAAACCTCGTTTAGTGAATATTTTAACGCCAATACCCAAGATGGTTTTGCATATTTTGAAGCCTTCAATCGCTTTCGTTTTTACTTTCAAGGCAATGCAACAAGCGAAGAACGAGAGGCATTCATAAAAGCTCAACTCGATATCCCCGTTGGTTCTGACATCATCAGTTTTGTGTTCTTTGGAACCGAAATGATGAACGCCTATGTTTATAATCCAACCACGGCAGAGGATCAAACGATTAATGGCATGAATTATACCCGTGCCTTTGAATCCACTTACGCAACCTTAGCCGAGAACACGAAACTCCATGAGTTTGTGTTACGTGATGTCAGCGGAACTTTATTCCCTTATGAACAACGCTTAAGTTCGGGCGAAGCCTATGACGCTTATCAAGCACGCGTAAAAACCCAATGGCTCAACTTCTTTGATACCGCGTTCTTGTCTTATAAAAATGATTTAGTTTGGTCGTCCACGACGGTGATGTATGTGGGCAATGCCATCATGGCGTTTTTCATGTCCATCCTGGTGTTCATCATGACCCGTGGTAAAACCAATCCCAACCGTTCCATGCGTGTCCTTGAAGCATTTAAAATTGGTGCGTGGTCGCTTTTCTCCCCTGCTGTCCTCACTTATGTTGCCGGATTATTCTTCCCTGATTTAGCATCCACTGCATTCGTCTTATTCGTTGGCTTACGTATGATGTGGCTTTCTTCTTCTTATTTAAGACCGTATCAAGAACCCACACCTGTTAAAAAATAATGTCTTCGTTACCAAGCAACGAAAGGATACGAACACCCGTTCGTTGGTTTTAATGCCTCATGAAATCATTACCCTTTGAATTAGGAATTACGACGTTTGCAGAAACAATCGTGGATCCCATCACCAAAACCAAACCCTCTTACGATGAACGGATTCGCCAAGTGGTGGAAGAAATCGTATTAGCAGAACAAGTGGGGCTAGATTTTTTTGGTGTTGGCGAACATCACCGTCATGAATTTGCTTCCTCCGCACCGGAAATGATTTTAGCGGCAGCAGCGTCATTAACAAAAACGATTAAACTAGGGTCTGCTGTGACCGTCTTGAGTAGTGATGATCCCGTTCGTGTCTATCAAAGATTTGCAACCTTAAATGCGTTAAGCCATGGCCGTGCCGAAATTGTTGCAGGACGTGGAAGTTTCATTGAATCGTTTCCGTTATTCGGTTATGAATTATCTGATTATGATGAACTTTATGATGAAAAAATTCGCCTGCTCGTTCAGATCAGAGACCAAGCCATTGTTCATTTTAAAGGCCATCATCGTCCACCCATCGATGGATTAGGTATCTATCCTCGCACCGACTTACCTTTACGCATTGCGGTGGCGGTCGGAGGAACACCGGATTCTGTAGTCCGTGCTGCTGAACTCGGGTTACCTTTATTTCTGGCCATCATCGGTGGCAATCCTGAACGTTTCAAACCGTTCGTGGATTTATATGAACATGCCTGGAAAACCAAACAACAAAAAACCAATCCATTCATTGCGGTGCATTCTCATGGTTTTATTTTAGATCATGAGCAGGACTCGGTGGATCGTTATTATCAATCCATGGCCACTGTGATGAACCAAATTGGTCGAGAACGAGGATGGAGTGCCTATACACGAGCCCAATTCGATCAGATGCGGTCTCCCGATGGAGCCCTTTACTTAGGTACCGCCGAAGCAGTTGCGAAGAAAATTGTTCGTCATGCAAAAACCTTACACATGAATCGCTTTACCCTTCACGTCCCTGTAGGACCGATGCCGCATGATCAAATTCTAAAAACCATCCGTTTATTCGGTGAAAAAGTAAAACCACTCGTGTTAAAAGAAATGTCATCTACAACGCATTAATTTAAGTTCTATCAACGGATCGTTGTAGTTCATATCAACCAGCAGTAGTAAAAAGTCATCAATATCAACTAACAATCGCTTTATTTTTATTTGTATTCAGAGGAAAATGAAGTTGACCTTAGGAGGGTTGAGTATGAAAGAAACATTTGGCAGTCGATTAACCACATTAAGAAAAGAAAAAGGATATACCCAAGAAAGTTTAGCCGCTAAGCTTCACATCACCGCCCAAGCGGTTTCGAAATGGGAAAACAATACTTCATTACCGGATGTGACGATGTTAGATAAAATCGCTGATCTATTTCAAACGAGCGTGGATCATTTACTTGGAAGAGTCACCCCTCAAGTGGTCCAAGTGACTCCAGGAACCAAAAAAGATATCAATCGTCTCGTCTTTAAAATTCATATTCATTCTTCAGAAGGCGATATCGTGAAAGTGAATCTCCCTCTTCCGATCATCGTGGCAGCGCTTGACTCCGGTGTGAATCCCAAGATTAATGGTAAAGATATCTTAGGCAATCTCGACATTAAGATGATGCTTGATTTAATCGAACAAGGTGTACTAGGTAAAATGGTGGAAATTGATTCCAAAGAAGGTGACCATATTACCGTCACCATCGAATAATCATGCGTATTTGGATTCAAGAACACCGCAACG
>JBIIRB010000081.1:0-3976 GCA_044341785.1 Bacilli bacterium
CGAGCTTCCATCGCATTAGCCAGTTCTTCGGATCGTTGAAATGCACTAATGAAAAGCGGAACGATTAAGGAAACAATCGCGCGAATTTTTTCATTGAATTTGCCATACACAAAATCAACACCCCGTGACGATTGCGCCTTCATGATGCGTTGAGTTTCTTCTAACAAGGTTGGGATAAATCGTAACGCAATCGAAATTGTCATCGCAATTTCATGGGTGGGAAACCGAATCACTTTTAAAGGATTTAAATACCATTCAATCGCATAGGTTAGATCTAAGGGTCGTGTGGTGCCTGTTAACACTAAGGTCAAAGAAATCATCAAAACCAAGCGGAAAACAATGTAAAACGTTTGGGCGATGGAACCATAATAAACGCGAAATCCTTCCCATAAAGTCAAGTAACCTTCAACAGGACCTGAATACGGGATGAGGACATTAATGAGCAATAAAAACAATATCATGAGCCATAATGCACGTAACTGTTTAAATAAACTTTTAAAACTAAGATGCGCCATGCTCATGAGCATCGCGATGATGAAAAAGGTCACTGCGTACATGAAAAAATCCATATAGATGGATTCGAATCGCATAAAAAGCGTCGACATAAAAACTACTAAACCAAAGAGTTTAATGCGCGGATCAAGGTGATGAATAAGAGAAGGATAAGGCACATAACGACCTAAAATCATTTGATTCATACCTTATTAATATAATCTTTTTTCATGTTATTTCCTATGACTTTGAAAGAAAAAACACCACCCTGGGACGAGTGGCGTTTGTGTTTAATCTTAAAACGACGTTAATACATGTCAGGGGTCGGTGTGGCTGGTAAAGGATTCTTTTCTTTGATTTCCCCTACGGCAGCTTCAGAGGTAATCAAAAGGGCCGCAATCGATGTGGCGTTTAAGACAGCACTACGCGTAACTTTGGTAGGATCGATGATGCCAGATTTAATGAGATTCACCCATTCACCTTCTTTAGCATCAAATCCAAAATCTGTCTTTTGTGCCTTTTGTAATTCAAGAATATCCGCACCATTAAATCCAGCATTTTCGGCAATTTGCATGAGTGGGGCTGCTAAGCTGTCTAAGACGGCTTGAATGCCACGTTGCACATCCACATTTTTATCTTTTAATGTATCTTTAAGTTCTTTATAGATTTCCACTAAGGTTGCACCACCACCAGCGACAATCCCTTCAAGAACTGCGGCTTTAGTCGCATTGAGCGCATCTTCGATATGGAGTTTCTTTTCTTTAAGTTCGGTTTCTGTGGTTGCGCCAACTTTAATTACCGCTACGCCTCCGGCTAATTTTGCTAATCGTTCCTGTAAATTCTTTTTGTCATAGTCTGACGTGGATTTTTGAATGAGACCTTTGATTTCATTCACGCGTGCTTCCACTTGCGCGTCTTTTCCAGGATGGCCGACGAGGGTCGTTGAATCTTTTTTGACGATCACTTTGCCAATCGTTCCTAATTGATCTAATTTGGTATCGGCTAATTTAAGCCCTAAATCTTTGGTAATAAACGAAGCACCCGTCAAGATGGCAATGTCTTGAAGCATATCTTTTTGTGAATCACCAAAACCAGGCGCTTTGGTCACGACAACATTAAATGTGCCCCGTAGTTTATTGACGATCAACGTATTGGTAACTTCGGTTTCAATGTCTTCCACAATCATCAATAAAGGTTTACCGGCTTTGACCACTTGCTCAAGCAAAGGTAATACATCTTGGATGGTTGAAACTTTTTGGTCCGTCACTAAAATGAATGGATCACTTAATTCAATCGCCATCGATTCACGGTTACTCACAAAGTAAGGTGAAACATAACCTTTGTCATATTGCATACCTTCCACCACTTGGAGTTCCGTGTCAAATCCTTTGGATTCATCGACATTGATCACACCGTTATTGGAAACTTTTTCCATCGCGTCCGCGATGATTTTGCCAATTTCAGCACTTCCCGCTGAGATGGTTGCGACATTTTGAATATCTACTTTATTTTTAACAGGTCGTGATTTAGAAAGTAATTTATCCGCCACTGCTTTACCCGCAATTTCAACACCTCTTTTGACGAGCACCGGATTGGCCCCTTTTTCTACCGCTCGAAAACCTTGATGCACAATCGCTTGCGTTAACACGGTTGCGGTGGTCGTACCATCGCCAGCAGTTTCATTGGTGTTAGATGCCACTTCATACACGAGTTTAGCACCCATATTTTCAAATTGATCTTCAAGTTCAATTTCTTTAGCGATGGAAACACCATCATCCACAATTAAGGGTGAACCGTAACCTTTATCAAGAATCACATTACGGCCTTTAGGTCCTAACGTGACTTTAACCGTGTTGGCTAATGTATCAACCCCGCGAAGCAAGGCTAGTTTGGCCTCGCGTCCAAAAAGAATTTTTTTTGCCATATCATTTCTCCTTTATTTACTTCGTGATGATGCCAAGAATATTTTCCGCTTTGATGAGTAAATATTCTTTGCCATCTAATTTGACGTTCGTGCCTGAATACGATTGGTAAATCACTTGATCGTTTGCCTTAAGTCCTTCGACTTTAGGTCCGACTGCAAGCACTTTACCAACAGCAGGTTTATCCTTTTCTTCTGTGGTCAAAATAATGCCACTTGAGGTTTTGTTTTCCTCTTTGACGAGCATCAAGACGACATACGACTCCAACGGCTTAATCATAGTGTTCCTCCATTAGCACTCTAATGTGATGAGTGCTATTTATACTATAATCTAACTTGCAAAAATTTGTCAAGTAAGAACGTCTTAAAGATATATTTACTTTGATTTTAACGCCACGATTTCAGCAGCAAATGAGGACAAGTCTTGGGCGTTTTTTAATGAAATATTGAACCCCTTCTTCTGCAGCTTCTTTTGAAGTTGATAAATGAGCGGGATTTCTAAATGGTAGATTTCATAATTGGTTTCAAAGAGTTGCTTAGGCGTGGTTTGAATGGCGACTTTACCTTCTTGCATGACTAACACGTGATCACAATATTGCACGACTAAATTCATGTCATGGGTCACTAAGATGATGGTGGTTCCGCGCGCGTGAATGTGCTTAAACAATTCCATCATCTTGATCGATCCGCGCGGATCTAAACCGGCCGTCGGTTCATCTAAAATGAGAATGGATGGTTTCATGGCGATAATGCCAGCGATGGCGACTCTTCTTCGTTCTCCACCCGATAATTCAAAAGGGGAACGTGCATAATACGATTCATTTAAGCCAACGAGTTTTAACGCTTCGTGTGCTGCTTGTTTAGCTTCGAGTTCATTCGCTCCAAAATTTTTGGGTCCAAACGCAACATCATTCTCTACCGTGTCTTCAAACAATTGATATTCTGGAAATTGAAAAACAAGGCCAACATCCTTCCGCAGTAACTTCACTTTTTTCAAAGTACTATTGGACTCTAATACGAATCCATTCACATTGACCTTGCCCTCGGTAGGAAGAAGCAAAGCGTTAATGTGTTGGATAAGCGTTGTTTTTCCAGAACCTGTATGACCAACAACGGCCGTGAAAACGTGATCAGGAATCGTAACAGAAATGCCATTAAGCGCTTCAAATTGAAAGGGCGTTTTTTTGGCGTATGTATGTTTAACGTTTTCAAACACTATCGGCATAGCGCGTCCACCAAATCATCCACAGTGCGTATTTGACTAAGTTTCATCCCCTTTTCAGTCAGTAAATCTACCAGGCGAAAAACAAACGGAACTTCAAGTTCAATCTGCTGTAATTGTTCGCGATGTTTAAAAATTTCAAACGGTTGATCTTGCATCACAATTCGACCTTCATTCATCACGATGATTTCATCACTGAGCATCGCTTCTTCAACATCATGGGTAATGGAAATCAACGTCAACTTGGGATTGGCTTTTTTCATGGCTAAGGTTAATTCACGTATTTCTCTTTTACCTTTGGGATCCAGCATCGCTGTGGCTTCATCCATGATGATCAAATC
>JBIIRB010000082.1:0-3959 GCA_044341785.1 Bacilli bacterium
CGCCAACAGGTCGTATGGAAATATTGACATCACAACGCAATGAACCCTCTTCCATTTTTCCCGTCGACACGTTCGCAAACGTCACGATCGAGCGAATGCGTTCAACGAAAGCAGCCGCTTCAGTACCGTTGCGGATATCAGGACGAGTCACGATTTCCATTAACGGTATACCGGCCCGATTATAATCCACCAAGGTATAGGATTCATAATGGTGTTGCATCGCAGTATCTTCTTCAACATGGAGGCGTTCTATTTCAACTTTTTTTTGATACCCAGGAAGATTTAATTCCACAAAACCATTCGAACCAATAGGACGAAATGCTTGGGTAATTTGATAGCCTTTAGGTAAATCGGGATAAAAATAATTTTTACGATCAAACCATAATGTCCGATCAATCGTAAGATGAAGCGCATGACACACGCGAATTGCGTTGATGATGGCTTGACGATTCACCACAGGCATCGTCCCTGGATGAGCCAGATCAAGGGGGACAACCGCTGCGTTCGGTTCCGATTTAAAAGTGACAGGAGCCGATGAAAACATTTTTGATTTTGTATTCATCTCAACATGGATTTCTAAACCGATCACTGCTTCGAAATTCATAGGTGCTTCCGTTCTGCTTTTAAATTTTTTAATCCCATCATCGTTTCGATGGCAAGCGCAACATTCAGCGCGGTTAGATCTTCATAAGCACGGCTCATGACATTGGCCCCATAAGGGAATCCTTGTTTTAATCCAATCGGTAATGTGATGGATGGTAATCCTGCGAAATTGCCCAAGGCTAAATGGGAATCTGCGATTAAATAAGTGGATGATAAGCGATCGGCAGCATCCGTAAATTTTGGAGCAACACTTGGCGAGGCGGGTAAATAAATCACATCAAATTGTTGGTAAATCTTTTGTAAGGCATTAACAATCATGCGCCGTGCTTTTTGAGCCCGAACAAAAAGAACATCTTGGTTTTCTTTAAGTAAGGCATAACTGCCAATGACAAAGCGACGTTTAATTAATTCAGAAAAACCTAGTGTACGTGCTTGCGTCATCGCTTCAATGTAGGTTTTAGCAGGAAATCCAGGACCAAATTTAATGCCATCCAAATTAGCGTTATTCGAGGTTGCTTCACAACAAGAAATCGTGATATACGTTGGATAAATTGCATTTAACAATGTTAAAGGAATAGATATTTCTTCAACGGTAGCACCCAGATTTTTAAGTTTTGAAACCGTGACATAAAATTGTTCTTTGATTTCAGCATCAACAATAGCATCCATGACTTCCTTGATGATGGCAATTTTGATGCCTTGAACTTGGCCATTGAGTAACGGTGCATTTTTTTTGACGGGTCCAGAAAAACTCGTAGCATCGTGAACATCATGACCTTGCAATAAATCTTGTGTGAGTGCAGCATCAAGGACCGAGCGCGTAAAAAACGCAACGTGATCAAGTGAAGGTGCAAACGGAAATAAACCATAGCGGGATATTAATCCCCATGTGGGTTTAAACCCTACTAAACCAGCATAAGAGGCCGGTTTTCTTACCGAATCTCCCGTATCTGAACCCAAACCTAATGGCGCGATGCCTGCAGCAACCGAAGATGCCGAACCCGCACTTGAACCACCGACTTGACGTTCGTGTGAAGGATCATACGGATTATACGTTTTTCCAAGATGACCGGTGGTTCCCGAACCACCCATCGCGAGTTCATCAAGCGTTGTTTTTCCAATTAAAATAGCTTTTGCATCTCTTAATTTTTCATAAACTTTGGCATCAAAAAGTGGAATATACCCTTTTAAAATATTACTAGAGGCTGTGGTTTCTAAACCTTGCGTGGAAAAATTATCTTTTAACACAAACGGAATGCCCCAGAAAGCATTATCCACTTCGGGTTCTCCTAAGGACGCAACCTGCGCGAGGGCGGTGGTTTCAGTAATCATTTCAAAAGCTTGATCTTGATTATTTTTGGCACGCTTAAGCGCTTCTAAAACAAGTTCTTTCGGTGTGACTTGCTTCGCCACTAATGCAAGGTGCATCTCATGAATCGTTAAATCTAAAAAATGCATCTTAAACTACTTTCGGCAATTTAATTTGCCCAGCGATTTTGGATGAAGCATTTTGAAGTGCTTCCGTTTGTGTTAAAGGCTGTGTCGGTTCATCGGGTCGTAAATCATCTACGGTTACGTCAAAAGGAAACGTCATCGGTTCAAGCACATCAACACCTTCTAAATGACCAATGAGTTCCATTTGTTGAACTAAAATATCAAATTCATTAAGGAGAACTTCTAATTGTTCATCACTTAAGGTAAACATCAATCGAGCAGCAGCATCTTGTAAAATTGCTTTAGTTACTTTTTTCATCATTGTCTACGTCATTATACTATGAATGAACGCGTTAATCTAACGCAGCGTCTTTTGTCCTACGTTTAAGTTTGGGATGATTCGCAATCAATTTTTTCTTCCCTAGGGTCTCAAATAAAACTTCAATGATTTCCGTATCAATGATGGTCACCACCACCCCTAAACCAAACGTATCATGGGCGACACCATCACCCACTTTCCAATCGGAAATATTGTTCGTTTGAAAGGTTGTCTTTTGGGTTGTATCTTTAAACAAATCAACAAATGTATGTTGCATGGAACCTCGTTCATAACTGTCAGATGCTTTGATAAAATGAACACCTGCTTCTTCAAAAAACTGACTGGGGATCATATTGGATTGTAAGGTGTAAGAATAGTCACCTGAACAAGATAAACATAATGTTTCTTGTGCCCTCGTCAGTGCAACATAACAAAGTCTTCGCTCTTCTTCCATGCCCAAGTAAGCATCTTCGTTAAGCGTTCGCACTGAGGGGAATACCCCTTGGTTTAAACCAATCACAAACACATGTTTAAACTCTAAACCTTTGGCAGTATGAATCGTCATCAACGAAATATAATCACCGTTTTCCACATCATCTTGCGCCGACGTTAAGGCCACATTTTCTAAATAGTTTTCAAAACCAGATGCTGGATTTTCATTGATATAACGTAAAACATCATCAAACAATGCATCCACGTTTTCCAAACGACCTTCTTCATCTTCTTCTTTTAATTCATCATAATAACCAAGTTCAATCACATAATTTCTTAACGTTTCCGAAAAAGCTTCAAGATTTTCAGTGATGCTTAAGCGAAATTTCTCAATTACTTTAAGCATGAAATCTAAACTCACGATCGTTTTGGTTTTAAGTTCAGTTTCAAATTCATTGATCCGTTGAACGTATTCATATAAGGAAAGATTGTTTTTTGTTGCTTCTTTTTGAAGAAGTTCAATCGTTACTTCTCCGATACCTCGACGAGGAACATTGATAATTCTTAAAAAAGAGATATCATCCTTTTGATTGGATAACAAACGGAAATAGGCGAGAACATCTTTGATTTCTTTGCGTTGATAAAAACGAATACCCCCAAAAATACGGTAGGGAATACTTAAGCGATTTAATTCTTTTTCAAACGGCAACGTTAAATAGTTAGCACGGTATAAAATCGCAACATCCTGATACTTAAATGATGGCGTTGCCGATTGAAGTTTCTTAATTTTACTTAACACCCATTCCGCTTCATCGGTATTCCGTTGGCCGCGGTAGGCGATGACTTCAACCCCTTGAGCGTTCTCAGAGTAAAGATCTTTTTTAACGCGGGCTTTGTTTTTAGCGATGAGTTGATTAGCCACCTGCAAAATGTTTTTTGAAGAACGATAATTGCGATTGAGGATAATCGTAGCTGTTTGATATTTTTTATCCATATCCAAAATGATTTGTTGATTCGCACCGCGCCAAGTGTAAATGGTTTGATCCGGGTCACCGACAACATATAAACAAGTCCCTTGACGCATCAGTAATTTAACCAGATCATATTGCACATCATTGGTATCTTGAAATTCATCGATAAGAATGTGTGAGATGGCTTGTTGCCATCGAGT
>JBIIRB010000002.1:0-44902 GCA_044341785.1 Bacilli bacterium
AGCTATTGAAAAAATCCTTCAAACCAAAAAGATGATTACGCTATTACAAGGTGTCACTGGTTCAGGAAAAACAGAACTTTATATTTCGCTTGCCAAGGAAGCCCTTCGCTCCAATAAAACAACCCTCATGATCGTTCCTGAAATTGCTTTAACACCCATGATGGTCGATTATTTTGGTAAACATTTTACCGATCACGTTGCCGTTTTACACTCGGATTTAACCCCTGCCGAACGCTACGATGAATACCGCAAAATTTACCAAGGACTTGCTCACGTGGTTATTGGTGCTCGCAGTGCGATTTTTGCACCTCTAACCCATCTTGGATACATCATCATCGATGAAGAACATAGTGAAGCGTATAAGCAGGATGTCCCTCCTTTCTATTCGGTGCTCGACATTGCCGAATTACGGGCTAAGCACCATCAAGCAAAAATCATTTTAGGTACCGCTACACCTTCACTCGAATCAAAAGCTCGCGCTCAAAAAGGGATTTATGAATGGGTTGAACTTCCGCATCGCATTCATCAAGTTTCTCCACCTCAAACCATGATTGTTGATATGAAAGATTTGCGCCAAGTTTCTGCCACAAGCTTTTTGTTTTCCAATGTTCTGATTGAAGCGATGAAACAAGCGTTTCAGCAAAAAGAACAAGTAATTTTGCTTTTAAATAAAAGAGGGTATGCGCAATCGCTGGTTTGCCGAGAATGTGGACATTCATTTTCTTGTGCGGCCTGCCATCTTCCTTTGAATGTTCATCTGCATTCACACAATTTGAAATGCCACTATTGCGATGATGTACAAGCCTATCCTAAACAATGTCCAGAATGTCAGAGTCATTATTTTAATCGGTTAGGTTTTGGAACCCAGCGTGTTGAAGAAGAAATCAAAAAAATATTTCCCAATGAAAAAGTGCTCCGGCTTGATGCAGATACGACGCAAATTCGCCAATCGATTGGAAAACTTTTAACCTCATTTAAGAATCAAGAAGCGTCAATATTAATCGGTACCCAAATGGTTGCTAAAGGCCATGACTTTCCTAATGTAACTGTGGTAGGTGCTGTCTTGGCCGATGGTGGTTTAACAATACCTTCTTACCGGTCCAATGAACGTACATTTCAACTGTTGACCCAAGCCATTGGTCGCACGGGTAGAAGCGCAAAAAAAGGCCGAGCCTTTATCCAAACGTATAATCCACAACATGAAGTGATTCAGTTCGCCAAAAAGCAAGATTATGAAGGATTTTATCAATTTGAAATGCAACAAAGAAAACTAGGGTTATATCCGCCCTATCGGTTTTTGGTTGCCATTGAAATCATGAGTTCTCAATTGGAACTTCTCACTCGCTCGTCTGAAGCCATTAAGACGATGCTCATGCAACACCTTTCTTCGGAAGATGTATTAGGTCCAATCACGCCTTTTTTAGAAAAAAAAGGTCCCTTTTACAGGCGACAAATCATCATTAAGTTTAAGGACAAACGAACCTTAGATGAACCGATTCGTGAAATCCTGACCTTATTTAAATCGAAATCTTCCATGAAAGTCTTCATCAATTTCTCCCCCTTAGATATTTAGCCAAAATGCTTTTATAATCGCTCAAATTAGTGTAAAATGCGAATGAGGAAAAACGAATGATGACCCTAACTTTTTATGGATTAAATATGTATGCATTGGGCGATCTTTCGCCTTCGTTATCGCTTCGACTTTCAAAAGCCTTTAAAATGCAAGAAACATTGATTAGCCTTCGCGTTGTAGAATCGATGATTTTTTATAAAGGCATTGATCAGAATACATGGGAGGTCATGGTGGATATTCGCCTAAATGAAACGATGAAAAACCATGAACAAGAAATTGTTAAAATTCTTCAAGATGTGCTGAAAGAACAAACCATTCATTTAACGTGTGATTTTACGTATGTGAGTTCTCAATCACGAGTCCAAATCATCTCAGAAGATTATCCTCGTTTCATCACTGAAGATAACCAAGTTGTGGTTGGTCATACTCATGAAAAAACAACGGAAATCTATACCGGGAATATTTTTCAAAACGTACAAGAAAAGTTGGATCAGTCTGCTAAACTTTTTGAAAATGAACAAGAAGAACATACATGTCATTGTGGGAAACGTGAAGGGCAATGCGATTGCGGGCATTCTCACGATTAACTTATTCGTTCAGGTCTGCCTTTTTAATGTAAAATAAGTTTAGTTGTAAGGTTGGAGGAAAAGTCGTTGTTATCTATTATTTATGCCCGCGATATTATCCATGAAATCATTCAGCATCAAACTAGTTTTACTGATGCCGTTAAAAAGGTAACTCAAGGGGCTGATCTTGATTCAGCAACCCATGGACTCATTCGGTCTTTAACTTCTTGTGAACTTCATCACCACGCAATGCTTGACCACGTTGTGAATGAATTTTTTCCAAACCTAACTTTACAAGAAAAACTTTTGCTTCAAGTGGCTACGGGGAATCTTGTCTTTATTAAGCGTCTTCCGGAAACCGATGTTGTAAACTTTTTAACCGAAACCCTCCAAGGCTTCAATATCGATATGACGCTTATTCAAACTTTTTTCGAACGTCTTAAATCCGGAAAACGTCTCATCCGCGAAGACATCAAAGAACAGACACCGTTATTTTTATCGTTGAAATATAATACGCCACTGTGGTTAGTAGAAATGTGGATTAAACATTTTAATTTTTCGACAACTGTGAAAATCTTACAATCCAATGGTAAGCCTGTTATGCAAGCTTGCCGCATCAACACCGATCGTGTCACGACGGAAGAAGTCTTAGCCAAAGATTCTGAGTTTGTTGCGGGTCCTATTCCAGATACAGTGATTTATAAAGGCAAAGAACCTTTAAAAAACCGTCCTGTGTTCATGGATCATTGGGTTTTCCAACAGCGGCTTGCCGTCACTGATATTATTAATCAAATTAGCTTTGATAACATTTTGGGTGAAGTATTAATCGTCGAAGGACGAACCAATGCGCTGTATTTGGAACTACCTCTTGTGACCAAAGATGCTGTACCCATCAACATTGCTACGAATTCCATTGAGCGCAAGTTAATGATGCAAAAAACCATTAAGCATTCCAATTTAAAAAACATTACTATTTTTGAATCAACCCCATCAGGTCTGATTAGTCATGTTTCAAATCAACAAGATTTTGTTCTTGTGATTCCTAACTGCTCCAAGTTTGATTTAATTAGGTCATTACCTGACTTCTTTATTCACTTTAAACAATCCGAACTTGATGATTACATTAAAGAACAAACCGCTGCTATGGAAGAATCGTCTAGATTTGTCGTGGAAGGTGGATTGCTTGTCTATGGCGTGAATACGATCAATCATAAAGAGGGAACCTATCTGGTCCAAGAATTTATAAGAAAACATCCCGAGTTTAAACTCATCTTGGAAAAACAGTATCTCCCCTTTGATGAATTTAATACGGCACTCTATGTTGCTGCTTTAAGGAAGAAAAACTAAATGGAAAATTTATACGGAATGACGCAACACAAACTCGCTGAAACAATGATTGCTTACCACGAAAAACCATATCGCGCCAAGCAACTTTATTCCTGGCTTTATGAAAAAGAAGTGACAACGTTTGATCATATGACGGATATTTCGTTATCTTTTCGTGACTTTTTAAAAGATAAGTTCAGTTTGGCACTACCTGAAATTCATACCCGACGCGACAGTAAAGATGGCACGTTAAAACTGCTGTTAAAACTTCACGATACCCATTTAATCGAGACCGTTCTTATGCGTTATAACTATGGCAATGTTATTTGTATTACTTCCCAAGTCGGATGTAATCTTGGCTGTTCCTTTTGTGCTTCCGGTTTATTAAAAAAACAACGTAATGTGACCGCTGCAGAAATGGTTAGTCAAGTGATCATGATGAATCAAATTTTAAAAGCCGAAGGCCAAGGGCAGCGTGTATCCCATATCGTCGTGATGGGAACAGGAGAGCCGTTTGATAATTATGATCATGTGATGGATTTTGTTCGAATCGCCAATGACCCTAAAGCGCTCAATATTGGTGCACGTCATATTACCGTTTCAACTTCCGGTCTCCCAGATAAAATAAAATTGTATGGTCACGAACCGCTTCAGATTAATTTAGCCATTAGTTTACATGCGCCAACCGATGATATCAGAACTCGGCTCATGCGGATTAATAAAGCCTACCCTATCGCTGTTTTGTTTGAGGCCAT
Source organism: Bacilli bacterium (assembly GCA_044341785.1). Classification (GTDB taxonomy): domain Bacteria; phylum Bacillota_I; class Bacilli_A; order RFN20; family CAG-826; genus UBA970. Next base: position 4,221 of record JBIIRB010000002.1, read on the forward strand.
CCGCGACTATCAAAAACATGCCGGTCGTCGGATTACGTTTGAATACATTTTAATTGAAGGCATCAATGATCAAATGGAACATGCTGAACAACTCGCCCGGTTGGTGGATGGCGTTTTTTGTTATATTAATCTCATCCCGTATAATGCGGTAATGGAAAATGAATATCGTCGTCCTTCAGAAACGGCCGTTCATGCTTTTATGGATCGGTTAATCAATTTAGGTATCAACGCTACAGTGCGAAAAGAATTTGGTCACGATATCGAGGCTGCCTGTGGTCAACTACGAGCGAAAGTGATGCATGAAAAAGCGCGGTAGCTTTTCATTTAAATCTGACATCGGACGCGTGCGCGGTGTCAATGAAGATCAAGTGATGGTCATGGCCAATGATCACCATGATATTTTAATGGTCGTTTGTGATGGCATGGGCGGTCACTCGCGAGGAGATATCGCCTCATTAATTGCGATTGAAACCATGGCAAAAGCATTTAAGCAAGTGTCAGGTTTTTTTACAATCATCACCGCTCGTTTATGGTTAACGAAACACATTCGCGAAGCCAATCAAGCAATATTAAAAACAGCTAAGAATAGTCCATCATTAAAAGAAATGGGCACGACGTTAGTAGCGATACTCATTGTTGGTAAAGAAATGGTGATAGCCAATGTGGGAGATTCCCGTGCTTACATGTTCAAAGATTCACTCACACCGTTAACCCAAGATCAAACGTATGTGAATTATTTATTTAAAATAGGTCGCATTAATGCCGATCAAGTCAAAACCCATCCTCAACGGCACGTGCTCTTAAATGCCCTTGGTTTAAATAAAGAGTTGACCATCGAAGTTGAAACGAAGCCTTATCGTCATGAGACGTTACTCTTATGTTCGGATGGATTGTATAACAACACCAAAGAAGAACAAATTCAAGCCATTTTACAAACCAAAGATTCCGTCGATCAAAAAGTTGAATCGCTTATTAATCTTGCCAATCATAATGGTGGAACTGATAATATCGCCGTTGCACTCTGGGAATCAGAAACATGATTAACATTGGTGACATCGTTGATGAACGTTATCATATCATCGCCGAATTAGGCGAAGGTGGATTTGCATACGTATTCAAGGCTGAAGACATCATTACCAACAAAATCGTTGCCATTAAAATAATTAAAGATGAAGTGTTAAGACAAGAAAATTCGATTGACCGATTTGAACGTGAAGCCCGTGCATGTGCTAGTTTAAATCATGTGAATATCGTTCGCATATTAAATGTGCAATTTCGTGGTAAACCTAAATTTATCGTCCAAGAATTAATCAAAGGAAAAACGTTAAAAGACCGTCTTGATGTCACAGGTAAATTGAGTTTTCGTGAAGCATCCGAAATCATGTATCAATTATGTGAAGCCGTCAGTTATGCGCATAGTAATCTCATCATTCATCGTGATATTAAACCCGATAATATTTATTTAACGCCAGATGCAACGGTCAAACTTGGTGATTTTGGCATTGCCCATATTGAAAATATGCGCCGCATGACAAAAACTGAGCATATCATTGGGTCACCACATTACATTGCCCCGGAAGTGTCCCAAGGAAAACAACCGACGTTTCAAAGTGATATTTATGCATTGGGCATCACTTTTTTTGAGTTAATTACCGGAAAAGTTCCTTTTGATGGCGAAGACTTAAATCCCATCAATATTGCTTTAATGCATATTCAAAAGCGATTCCCAACCCCTAAAAGTTTTTTACCTACCGTTCCAAAAGCGGTGGAGGCTGTCATTTTAAAAGCTTGTAGAAAAAATCCACTGGACCGTTATCGCTCCGTTTCAGAATTACAAAAAGCTATCAAGGTTTTACTGGATAATCCTAATCTAACCCGACCCTTTATTTCGTTTTGGGCAAAGTTGTTCGGTTTTAAAAACGATTAATATGCAAGGTCGCATCATTGCTCACCATTTTGGCCCTTACTTGGCGTTCGCTGAACAAAAAACATATATTCTTCATTATCCTAAAACCAATAAGCATGAAACCAAACCTACCGTGGGTGATATCGTAGAATTTGATCCCCTCACCGAACAAATTACCGCCATTGGTGATCGAAAAAATCACATCAACAGACCGCACTTAGCCAATTTAGATTTACTATTCATCGTGAGTTCAATCATCGAACCGGAGTATTCTTTACTCTTAAACTTAAAGTTTTTAACTTTTGCCCTTTTTCATGCATTGAATCCGGTTTTAATCTTAACCAAAAGCGATATTAAATCCCCGAGTGCGAGGATGGATAAACACGTATCCTATTTAAAAACTTCAGGCATTCCTACCATTGCCTTTGATACACAAAGTCGAGACGGCCTTCCGATCATTCAAACTTCTTTGAAGCACAAAGTCGTTGCGTTTGCCGGTCAAACGGGGGTCGGGAAATCTTCGATTATTAATGCGATTTCTCCTTCTTTTCAACGATCAATCGGAAGTTATTCACAAGCATTGGGAAGGGGAAAACATCAAACCAAAGAAGTGATACTCGTTCCTTATGAAGAAGGCTTTATTGCTGATACTCCTGGTTTTTCATCGTTAGATTTAAACATTTTACCGATTGAATTTGCGATCTATTTTCCTGGTTTTAAGTCACGATTTGGTCAGTGTAAGTTTTCAAATTGTTTGCATGATCAAGAACTCAATTGCATCGTCAAAGACGATGTCAAACATGGTAAAATTCCTTTAGATGTTTATGAAGTTTATTGCACACTTTTAAAATCATTACCCAAAAGGAAACCACAATGAAAAAACGAACTGTTCATATCGCTCCTTCCTTACTCGCGGCTGACTTTTCGCAACTGAAGCTCGAGGTTAATCGTGTTGCTTCATTAGGCGCAACGTACCTTCATTATGATGTGATGGATGGTCATTTTGTTCCCAATATTTCTTTTGGAGTTCCTATCGTTGCGGCCCTAAGTAAAACCCCTGGATTAGTTCATGATGTTCATTTGATGATCAAAAATCCACAGAACTTTATTGAAGCATTTGTGAAAGCAGGTGCCAATATTATCACGTTTCATTATGAAGCTTTGGACTCTGACACTAAACGTTTTCAGCTTATTCAAACAATCAAAAGACACAAGGTCAAAGTGGGCATGTGCATCAAACCTTTAACGGAAGTTGATCGATTATTACCCTTTTTAAATGATCTTGATGTCGCCCTCATCATGTCAGTGGAACCAGGGTTTGGTGGCCAATTATTCTTAAAAAATGCGATTGATAAAATTGCCTTCTTACGAAAAGAAATTGATCAAAGAAACATTTCTTGTTTAATTGAGGTCGACGGTGGGATTAATGATTTAACCGCCCCATTATGTACGCAAGCCGGAGTCGATATCCTTGTCGCAGGAAGTTATTTATTTAACCAGCAAGATATGCCAAAGCGTTATGCAGCCTTACTTAAAAGTTAATGAATGACCTTTTTATTCTTTCACTATTTTTGACCCTTGTTGTGGTCTCAATTTTATTGATCCATTATTGCATGTCGCTTTACTATCATAAGAACCTTAAACGTTACTCAATATTCAACCAATTTCCATTTGAATTGTTATTCGGACTAAGTCCAAAGCACCAACCCTATTTTCTCGTTTTTTTCACGTTGTTAGGAATGGGCTGGTTTACTTTTTATTGGATGATATTTCCATTGTTAGGGACATCTTGGACCGTTCCGATGTTCATCCTAGTCATCCTGTTATGGATCATGTTTTTTTTCATGATGACCATGCAAGCGAAGCGCATAGAGCGTTTTGTTTTTGTCTCTTCATTTGTGCACATGCTTATCATAGTATTACCTGCGGTTGTCTTCATCTTTACTTTAACTTCACCTTATGACCGTTTTACTTCTTTCCTACCTTGGGGGAGTGTTTTCATTGCTGGATTGCAAGGGTTGTTGTTATTTTTACCTTCATTAAAAACATGGTCCAAACTTGAAGAAAAACGTCAGGGAGAGGTCATTGTTTATGTTCGACCAAAAATGTTCATATTGGCGTTGTTACAATGGGGATATTTGATGAGTTTTTACTTGCTGAATTTATTCATCTTGATTGCATTGTGGATATAAAAAAAACCACCCTGATGATTTAGAGTGGTTAAGTATCAAAGTTTATTTAGCTGCTACTGAAACTTTGGCGTTGTTTTTGATTAATGTTCGATGCGCACGCGTGGACATCTTGATTTTTTGGGGTTTGCCTTGCACCATGATGGTATAGGTGTGAAGGTTTAAATTCCAGCGCCGGCGTGTTGCCACTTCACTGTGTGAACGTTTATTTCCTGAAAGCGGTCCGCGACCACTAATAACACAAACTCTTGCCATAACTTAATCTCCTTTAAACATGCTTTAATAACTTATCATGAATCACTTATAAATTCAATCATAATCCTTATTCCATTAACGGCTTAAGGTTTTCAATGATAATATAATGATAATCTTAATTCAATACGCACGAGGTAAAGGTATGGGAACTGAAATCGTTGCCATGTTGCTCGCCGGTGGTAAAGGAACACGTTTAGAAGCGTTGACCAAAAAAATTGCTAAACCGGCTGTTTCCTATGGTGGAAAGTATCGTATCATTGATTTTCCGCTTTCCAACTGTGCCCATTCTGGCATTGATACGGTTGGTGTTTTAACCCAGTATGAATCAGTTTTTTTAAATATGTATATTGGCAATGGTGAAAAATGGGGTTTAAATGGTGTTCGTTCTTTAACCGCAACCTTACCCCCGCGGCAAACCGAAGAAGGGGCCTCATGGTACAAAGGTACCGCGGATGCTATTTTTCAAAATATTGATTTTTTGGATTCGATCAAACCAGATTACGTTTTAATTTTATCCGGTGATCATATTTACAAGATGAATTATCGTGCGATGCTTCAGGCTCATCAATTGGCGGAAGCCGATTTATCGGTTGCCGCTATTGAAGTTCAAGCTAGTGATACTTCTCGCTTTGGCATGATTACCGTGAAAGACAAAAGCGTGATTGAAAAATTTGAAGAAAAACCGCTTCACACCAAATCAAGAATGGCCTCGATGGGCATTTATATTTTCAACTATAAGGTCCTGAAGCAAATACTCATCGAAGATAGTCAAAACGACACATCCGAACATGATTTTGGAAAAAATATTATTCCTAAACTATTAGCAGAAAAGAAAAAATTGATTGTCTATCCGTTTCAAGGTTATTGGCGCGATGTTGGTACCATTCAATCCCTTTGGGAAGCGAATATGGATCTTCTTAATCCTACTATTGCAAAAGAGATTTTCGCGGATGATATTAAAATTTTTTCAGAAAATATTAATAGCGTCCCACAATATATAGGACCGACCGCCTTAGTCACACAATCGAGAATCAATCAAGGAGCGATTGTTTTAGGAAAAGTTCATCAATCGATTGTTTTTAATGATGCACTGATTGAGGAAGGGGCATTCGTATCGGAATCCGTCATTATGCCTGGGGCAATCATTGAGGTTGGTGCTATTGTCAAAAAAGCCATCATTGCTCCTCATACGCGCGTGGAAGCAAAACGCATTATTGATGGTGGCAAAACGGTTGTGTTGGTCGGAGGTTAATATGAAAAAAGTCATGGGACTTTGTAATTTGTATAGTCCAGCGACCCTTGGAGATTTAACGTCTTCGCGTCCGATTGCATCAACCACTTTTTTAGGGCGTTATGCGATGATGGATTTCACGCTATCCAATTTTTCAAACTCTGACATTGATCAAGTGGGGATTTTGATCAAAAAAGATCCACGTTCTATCTTAAAGCACTTAGGTTCAACTAACGTCTGGAATAACAACACAAAATTAGGATTTGAATTAATCATGTATGATGAAAAAAACGCCAATAATCCTCTTTATCATCACGATTTAAACAACATTAAAGTCAATGACTGGATTATTAAACGGGAGCGACCTGAATGGTTTGTCATTGCACCTGTTCATATTATTTATGCCCTTGATTTTAGACCCATTCTTGCCTTTCATGAAGCTCATCAAAAGCCCATCACCGTGGTGTATACAAAAATCAAAGATGGTAAATCTCACTTTTTAAATGGTGATGTATTAACGTTACAGCAGGATCGCATTGTGGAAATGCAGACCAATCAAGGTTTGCGCTCGGAGATTGATGTTTCCATGGAAACGTATATCATTTCTGCTCCGATGCTCGAAAGCATGCTTACAAATGCTCAAGAACTTAGTCCGTTTTTTGGCATCAAAGAAACCATTCAAGCCCTCCTTAAAACATCCACCATCATGGGCTATCGATTTTCTGGATATGTCAAATGCTTTGATTCGTTAAGTTCGTATCGCTTGAACTCTTTAGAACTACTCAATTATTCAGTTCGAAAAAAATTGTTTAATCCAGAATTGCCGATTCGCACGGTGACCCACGACACTGCACCTGCTTATTACGGTTCGGATGCCAATGTTGCGAATAGTTTTATCGCCAATGGTTCAGTGATTGAAGGAACCGTAGTCAATTCCATCATTTCCCGCAATGTTCATATCGGAAAAAATGCAAGGATTGAAAACGCGATTATTTTTACCGATACAGTGATAGGTAAAGATGTTATGATAAAAAACGTTGTGATTGATAAATATGCCAAAGTCATCACGAGTAAACAAATTCTCGGCACTGATTTATTGCCAATCTATATTAAGCAAGGTGAAAAAACATAATGAAGATTGTCATGGTAGCCAGTGAAGCGTTACCTTTTATCAAAACGGGTGGGTTAGCGGATGTTGTTTATTCGCTTTCGAAACAACTTGTTTCCCTTCACCATGAAGTAAGTATCATCATACCGATGTATGAAAGTATGCTTTTTAAACCTCATAATTTAGACTTCATTGGCACCAGCGATGTTTATTTATCTTGGCGGAAACAGCAAGCGTCGTTTTACCATCATGCGGATGCGGGCATCCATTATTATTTGATTAGTAATGATTATTATTTTAAACGCCAACAGCCTTACGGCTATGGCGATGATGGTGAACGGTTTGCTTTTTTTTCACTCGCGGTACGTAGCCTTTTGAAATTACTTAAGCATCCCATTGATGTGATCCACGTGCATGATTGGCAGTGTGGTATGCTTCCTGCTTTAATCAAAGAACAAGACGCACAGCATCCGCATTTTGTGAAAACAAAATTTGTTTTAACCATTCATAATCCTGCGTTTCAAGGTTGGCTTGATCGAGGTTTATTGTGGGACTTTTACAACTTGCCTTTCCATTTATATGAAAGTGGCAAACTGCGCTTTCATGAAGGTGTATCCACGTTGAAAAGTGCCATTGTATATGCAGATAAAGTCACCACAGTTTCACCTACGCATGCTAAAGAACTATTAACCGAAGTCGGTGGTTATGGACTGCATGATATCCTAAGCTACATTGGAGAGGATTTTTCTGGAATCTTAAATGGTATTGATGAGTCTTGGAATCCCAAGCATGATGCGTATCTTCACCATCCTTATGACCCCAAAAATGTTACGAGTGGTAAGCAAAAAAATAAAGAACGGTTATTTCGCGATTACAAATTGAAGGATCCTCATCGCCCTTTATTTGGTCTAGTTTCACGTTTAACTTGGCAAAAAGGAATTAACCTTATCCTAGCTAATTTACATTGGCTTATCCAAGAAGGTGGTTCAGTAATTGTTTTAGGTTCCGGTGAACCGCCGCTAACCTTTGAACTTGATCTAATGGCCAAGAAATATCCTGAGCAACTCGTTTTTATTCAAGGCTATGATGAACGATTAGCGCATCATATTTATGCTGCCAGTGATTTTTTTCTCATGCCATCCTTATTTGAACCTTGTGGAATTTCGCAAATGATTTCGCTTCGATATGGCACGCTTCCCCTCGTTAGAAAAACAGGCGGTCTTGTGGATACAGTCCAACCTTGGAATGTAAGCCAACCTAATATTCGCAACGCCACTGGTTTCATGTTTGATGCTTATACTGCTCAAGCCATGCAAATGGCGTTACGCGAAGCGCTTGATATGTATCGCAATCCTGCCATGCTTCACACGATGATTGAAAATGGGTTTCAGCAAGATCATGGTTGGCTCCAATCAGCCGATCAATACGTGCGTTTATATGCATCGCTTTTTAACAAAAAAAGTGCTAAAATAAATTAAATCGAATTGACTAAGAAGTTTCGATTAGCGAGCAACGTCTGGTGCAAGGTTGCATGACTTCATCTCACAATTCAAAGGATTTCGTTCGAGAGCGTTAATCTCGGTAATAAGTACAAAAGTAAGGTGGTACCACGCGCATGCGTCCTTCGTTAAGGACGTTTTGTTTTTTTAAGGGAGAAAACCATGGCATTTAATCACAAGCTCATTGAAACCAAATGGCAAACGTTTTGGGATAAAAATCAAACGTATTTGACGAATGTTTATGATTTTACAAAACCAAAATTTTATGCCTTGAATATGTTTCCATATCCCTCTGGGCAAGGATTGCATGTTGGCCATCCCCGTAGTTATACGGCAACCGATGTCGTTGCAAGAATGAAGAAACTCCAAGGGTATAACGTGTTAAATCCGATGGGTTGGGATAGTTTTGGTTTACCTGCTGAGCAGTATGCTTTAAAAACCAATCAACATCCAAGCACATTCACCTTTCAAAATATCGCAAATTTTAAACGTCAGTTAAAAGCACTCGGTTATAGTTTTGATTGGACAAAAGAAATTGCAACCACCGATCCGCTTTATTACCAATGGACCCAATGGATCTTTTTAAAGTTTTATGAAAAAGGCTTAGCGTATATCGAAGAAAAACCTGTCAATTTTTGTCCTGCTTTAGGGACTGTACTTGCCAATGAAGAAGTTATCGATGGTAAATCCGAAGTGGGTGGTTTTCCTATTGAACGCAAATTGATGAAGCAATGGGTGTTGAAAATTACGGCATATGCCGATCAACTCCTTGAAGGTTTAGCTACCTTAGACTGGCCGGTTTCTACCCGTGATATGCAAATCAATTGGATTGGTAAGTCGATAGGAACTGAAATCGACTTTGCGATTCAAGGTCATCAAACTTCTTTTCGTGTATTTACCACTCGTGTCGACACCCTTTATGGTTGTACTTATTGTGTGCTTGCTCCCGAACATCCACTCGTGAACGCAATTACAATGCCTAAGTTTAAGGATCAAGTCCAAGACTATGTCAAACAAGTGGCGACTAAATCCGAGATGGACCGCACTGAGTTAAGTAAAGAAAAAACGGGTGTTTTCACCGGTGCTTACGCCCTTCATCCGCTAACCCAAAAGCCAATACCAATTTGGATTGCCGATTATGTTCTTTATGGCTATGGTACTGGAGCGGTGATGGCTGTGCCTGCTCATGATGAACGTGATTATGTTTTTGCCAAACTGTTTGATTTGCCAATCTTACAAGTGCTTGAAGGCAATATGAATGATGGTGCTTATACTTTGGATGGTCCCCATATCCATAGCGAACTCATCAATGGTTTAACCATCGAACCTGCCAAGAAAAAACTCACCGAATATTTAGTTAAAATGGGCAAAGGCAAAGCCGTTGTCAATTTCAAATTACGCGATTGGCTCTTTTCCAGACAACGTTATTGGGGTGAACCGATTCCAGTCATGATTTCTAATGCGGATGGGTCGATTAAACCTTTAAGCATCAACGAATTACCTCTACTTCTACCTGAATTAAAAGAATACAAACCGAGTGGCACTGGCGAATCTCCACTTGCTTTAGCCAAGGAATGGCTTCATGTTCAAGTAGGACAACAATCGTATACTCGTGAAACAAATACAATGCCACAATGGGCGGGAAGTTGTTGGTATTATATTCGGTATTTAGACCCTAAAAATACAAAAGCTATTGCCGATGCAACGTTGATTAACCATTGGTTGCCCGTAGATCTATATATCGGTGGAGCAGAACACGCAGTTTTACATTTGTTGTATGCGCGTTTTTATCATAAGTTTTTGTTTGATCTTGGTGTTGTTAACACGAATGAACCCTTTAAGAAACTTTTCCATCAAGGCATGATCCTGGGTGAAAATGGTGAAAAAATGTCAAAAAGTCGTGGTAATGTCGTTAATCCTGATGACATCATTGAGCAATTTGGCGCGGATACCCTGCGGTTGTTTGAAATGTTCATGGGTCCCTTAGAAGCATCATTACCGTGGTCGAATCAAGGCTTAGAAGGTGCTAGACGTTTTCTAGATCGTGTTTATCGTTTTTTTACTGAGGATGGCTATCGAAGTCTATGGACTTTGCATGAAGAGGCGAAGGCATCTTTATCCTTTTCTTATCACAGTTTAGTTAAAAAAGTGACGCACGATTTTGAAAATTTACAGTTGAATACGGCAATTTCTCAGTTCATGATTTTCATGAATGATGCTTATAAAGCCAATCAAATCTATCAACCTTATATGGAATCCTTTTTAGTGATGCTAAGTTGCTTAGCCCCTCATCTATGCGAAGAGTTATGGTCGAAACTGGGATATGAAACATCCATTACTCAAGCTGCTTGGCCAACTTGGGATGAAAAGCAACTTCTGAAGTCTGAGGTTGAGATTGCCATTTCGATTAACGGTAAATTGCGATCAACATTAACCCTTCCCCTCAATTCCCCAGATGAAACCGTGATTCAATCGGCGTTAGCTCTCCCCATCATTCAAAAGCAATTAGAAGGTAAACGAATTGTCAAAACCATTGTGGTCAAAAACAAAATACTTAATATTGTCATTGCCTAATTTTTCTTTATAATGGAGTTAGCATCATACTTCATATGAAGATGACAGCGGAGGTACTATGTTTCTTGCAATGGATTTAGGCAATACAGCCTTAACGTTTGGCCTTTTTGATCAAGGAAAACGTAAGGCTTTTTTTATTGTCTTAGTTGACCGTCAAAAAAGTGTTGATGAATATGAAAACAGTTTAAAAGCTCTTTTTGAAAAACATCAGCTTACCCATATTAATGAAGGCATCTTACTGAGCAGTGTTGTTCCTTCTCTCAATCCGATCATCATGCAGGCGGTTGAGCGACTGCTTCACAAAAAGGTTGTCTTGTTTTCAAAAGGATTTAAAACAGGTGTTCCTATCAAAATTGATCACCCTTCTGAATTGGGCAGTGATTTAGTTGCCGATAGTGTCGGTGCAATTGCAAAGTATGGTTTTCCACTCATCATTGCGGATTTAGGAACGGCGACGAAGATGATTGGCATTGATTCGAAAGGCGCATTCATCGGAGTCAGTATCATCCCGGGTGTTCAAATTTCGCTTCAAGCACTCGTGGGTAAAGCTGCCCAACTCATGGACGTGTCGCTTGAAAAACCCAAAAATATTTTAGGTAAAAATACCCCTGACTCCATGAATTCAGGTGCCATCTATGGCACAGCGGCAATGATTAAAGCCTTATTCATCGATATTGAAAAAGAAATGGGAGTTCCTTGTAAAAAGATCCTTACTGGAGGATATAGCTATTTGATTCAATCGCTGCTTGGCAACGATGTGATGATTGACCCTTATGTGAATGTGGACGGTCTTCACGCTATTTATTTGAAAAACAAGGAGATGTTTTCATGAAAAAACGTATTTTGCTTATTACCACGAATGCTATGCTAGTCGCTATTTTACTTTTAATGGGTTTGATACCTCAACTGGGTTTTATCACCATTAATCCTGCGGTATCCTTTACGATTATGCATTTACCTGTTTTAGTAGGAGCGTATTTATTTGGCTGGCGTGGTGGAACTTTTTATGGGTTTCTTTTTGGTTTTATTTCTTTTTATCAAGCTAGCGCCAATCCGGGTGGAATTTTAGATCCTTTTTTTCAAAATCCGATCATATCGGTTTTACCTCGATTAATCTTTGGTTTTATTTCAGGTTTAAGTTTTGAAGTGATTCGTCGCTTAGTTAAACAGCCTTTAACCAATCGGTTAATTTTAGGAATAATGGGTGGATTATTAGCCGTTGTTCATACCGTTCTTACCCTAGGTATTTTAGGACTTCTCAATGGTCAAGAGGTTCTTAATTTACTTGCAGGACTCGAAGTTGTTTTAGATAATTATTTTGCATTCATTGCACTGATTTTGACTCTCAATGGTGTTTGGGAAGCATTAATTGCTTTTCTTTTGCTACCCATCCTTGCCACTGCAGTATCGAAAGTTCAGGCGATTCGCACTATAATGAATGATTGAGGATAGCATGATGAAAACACCCTATCAAACTTTAACAAAGCCGTATCTAGAATCTGCCATTCGCCAATTGCAAGCTTGGATTCAAATTCCTTCGGTGGATGATTCAAAGCATGCTTCACCCCAAAAACCTTACGGTGAAGGTGTTTATCAAGCGCTTCAATTCATTGGAAAATTAGCCGAACACGATGGTTTTGCTGTGGATTATTGTGATGGTCATGTGACTGAAATTTCATTTGGAAAAGGACCACTCATTGCGGTCTATGCCCATGCTGATGTTGTCCCCGTTTCCGATCAATGGAAACATCCGCCATTTGGAGCAGTCATTGAAAAAGGTCGTATGTATGGTCGTGGAACTAGTGATGATAAAGGTCCAGGCATGGCGGCCTATGTTGCTTTGAAAGCTTTACGTGATGGTGGTTACATTCAAGGCTACTCCGTTCGATTAGTCATTGGTGGGAATGAAGAAAAAGGAAGTCAATGTTTAAAATATTATTTTCATACATTAAAAAAACCTTATCCTAAGGCAGGTTTTACCCCTGATGGCTCATTCCCGCTTATTTATGGTGAAAAAGGGATTACCAATTATGAGTTGTCTGGACCTATAAATTTACCTCAAATCATCTCCATTCAAGCCGGAACGGCTCATAATGCGGTGATTGATTTAGCTACGGCTACGCTTGTTCGTGATCCAAACATCGTTAAAACATTAAAGAAAAAAGGTTATCAATATACTTTAAAAGAACAAGACAACTTAATGATTTTAAGCATGCATGGTAAAGCTGCGCATGGAGCCTTACCTCACCTTGGCGTGAATGCGGGGATTCACCTGCTCGATGTTTTAGGTGAACATTATGATCAGCCAATCTTTCAAAAGCTTGCCGAACAATATCAGGATGTGAATGGAAAAAAATTGAACTTATATGTCAAAACAAAACTGATGGGTGTGACAACGTTTAATGTCGGTTTAATGGCGTTGGTCAATGGTGTTTTTACCATGACCGTCAATTATCGTTACCCTGAAACTGTCATGATCAAAGATGTGATGCAACACCTCAAAAAGATAAGTCCTTTAAAAGTGAAGCAATCGTATGATTCAAAATTACTATTTATTGATCCTAAATCGGCGATGGTTAAAACCTTATTGAAAGTTTATCAACAAGAAACGGGCGATAAAAAAACTAAACCGATGACCATCGGTGGTGGAACGTATGCTAAAGAAGCCAAAAACACCTTAGCCTTTGGTTCCATGTTTCCTGGTCGAAATGATTTTATCCATGAAAATGATGAAAAAATTGATGTGATTGATTTTACAACAAGTATTAGTATTTATGCTTCCGCCATTGATCATTTGGGTCGTATGCATGCGGTTAAAAAATAAATCCTGGGCACGTCCTTTTATCGCCACGCATCCAGAGATTATTCGTTCGAATCCGCTAGAGAATTGGAAAGAAGAAACAGATAGACGGTTTAAACGTTATCACTTAGAAATCGGTTGTGGTAAAGGTGGTTTTATTACGTCCTTAGCACGTCAACAACCCAATGATTGTTTTATTGGGATTGAACGAGCTCTGACCGCGATTGCTATTGCAGGAAAAAAAGTAGAAAGCCAACAGTTAAGCAATGTGCATTTATGGTTCAATGATGTGAGCAAGTTAGAAGTCATTATTCCTGCTCAAACATTTCAAACTATTTACCTCAACTTTTCAGATCCTTGGCCGAAAATTCGGCATCATAAACGTCGCTTAACCGCGGACTCTTTTTTAAGATTATATGACCGCATTCTGATTCCACAAGGAATCATTAAAATGAAAACGGATAACCTTGAATTGATACGATTTTCAAAAGCTAATTTTGCCAAAAGTGGGTATGTTATACTTGAGTACAGCGAGGATTATTCCCAATTAGAATTCGGAGATGTGCCAACGGAATATGAGTTAGCATTTCGCGCTAAGGGATTACCTATTTATCGGCTTGTGGTTAGAAAGGCTATATGAAACAATCGTCCATTAAACAACTTAAAAAATTGAGCGAATTGAACGCTATTTCGGGGATGGAAAATGAAGTTGCCCATTTTTTAATGGCGCAATATGAATCGATGGGTTTTTCCATTCTAAAAGATAATTTAGGGTCGATTTTTGCTGTGAAAAAAAGTAGCCATGACAAGCCTTTTAAAGTCCTCATTCTTGGCCATATGGATGAAGTCGGTTTTTTAACAATTGATGTTCAGTCGAATGGGATGATTAAAGTTATTCCCATCGGTGGTTTAAATGAAGTGAATTTACAATCGCAACGTGTGCGTTTAAAAACCAAACAAGGCACGTATCTTCAAGGCTCAATCGATTCCACACCTCCTCATTTGTTAAAAGGTCACTCGCCGACGATTGATGTTGACGATTTACTCTTCGATTTTGGTTTTTCATCCAAACTGGAAGCTCTTCAAGCAGGTGTATATATTGGGGCCATGATCACCTTTGATGCTCCTTTTATTCAACTGCAAGGTGGAAAACGTTTTTTAGGTAAAGCCTTTGATAATCGGTATTCGTTATCGATGGGGCTTGATATCCTCAAAGCCGTTCAATCTAAAGCTTTACCGTTTGATTTATACGTAGGTGCGTCGGTGCAAGAAGAAGTCGGTTTACGAGGCGCACAAACCGCAGCGCAATTGATACAACCTGATTTTGCTTTTGTGCTTGATTGTTCCCCGGCACGCGATAGCAGTGGCAATCCTTCCGAACTGGGCCAATTAGGTGGTGGTGTCCTGCTACGTTTCATCGACCGTTCGATGATTGCCTCGCCGGTCTTACTTGATTATCAAGAGTCAATTGCTAAAAAACTAAAAGTTCCTTGCCAATATTATGAAAGTCCAGGTGGCACAGATGCGGGTGCGGTTCATAAAAGCTTAGATGGGGTTCTAACGTTAACCCATTGTATTACCGCTCGCAGCATTCATAGCAGTTCAACCATCATGGATGCATCCGATTATGATGCAGCTTTTAAAACTTTGCTTTACATGATCAAGCATTTAAATCATGATCAATTAGCAAAATTTAAGAAAGGTTACCGATGAACTATCATCTTGTTTATCAACCCTTTACGATTGGCGATATCTTACTGGTCTATTTTGAACCCCATTTAAAACCAACCCATCATGAAGTCGTTGGCAAAATGGTTAAAATTTTTCATTTACATCATTTGATTGGTGTCAATTTTTTACAAGCCTCGCTTCAATTTAAGAATTTACCGACAGGCATTATGATAAAGCCTGCTAAAGAGTTACTTCAAGCTATCAATCAAATCTTTCAAAAAGAAAATATCGAGCCTCTGCTACCGCTTCCTTCAGGGTATGTTATCGCACAAATTGAAAGCAAAAAAGAGCATCCTGATTCTGAAAACTTATTTATTTGCCAACTTTACTTAGGTGACGCCCCTGATCAAAGTCCTATCAAAATGACCGTCGTCACAAATTCAATCAAAGTCAAAGAACAGGATTATGTCGTCGTTGCCAAAGCGGGTACCTTACTCATGGATGGCACCTTTTTAGTGCCAACACCCTTTAAAGGTATTGTTTCGGAGGGCATGCTTTGTTCTTCCCAAACCTTACGTTCACCTCAACTGCAACAAGAGGGTGTGTATGTCTTTACGAAAACCCAACCGCTCGGGAAAGACTTTTTTGGACTTGATCATGTTAGAAATTGAAAAAAAGAAATTAGGCATCCAATCTCGTTTAACGAATCAAACGTTTCAATTTTCTCCATTATTAGGAAAAGGTTTTTATTCCGCTCAATATTTCATTAAAACACAAACCATCATCCAACAGTTATTGCCTAATCAAATTGTGACGATGCAGTTTTTTCAGCGAGAATCAAACATGACGGTGTGTGGCGTGGATGAATGCATTGCATTGATTCATACGTTTGCCCAACAACCTGAACATTTAACCATTGAAGCTTTAGACGATGGCGACCTTATCCAAGCGAATGAATCCGTGCTAAGAATCACCGGGCGTTATGAAACGTTTGGTTTCCTTGAATCGATGATTGATGGCATTTTAAGTCGAAGAACGTCGGTGGCAACGAATACCAAGGATGTATTGAAAGCCGCACAGGGTAAGCCTGTTTTTTCGATGGCCGATCGTCAAGATGATTATCACACCCAAGTAGGAGATGGCTATGCTTCCTATGTAGCGGGTATTACCAAAGTCGCAACCGACGCTCAAGGATTATGGTGGGGTGGTAAAGGCATGGGAACGATGCCCCATGCCCTCATTCAAGTGTGTGGCGGTGATATTCTTAAGGCGGTTAAACTTTACAGTCAACAATACCCCAGTGAACCGATTACAGCATTGATTGATTACCGAAATCGTGTTGTCGAGGATTCCGTCATGGTGGCCCAAGCGTTGCAAGGAAAATTACATGCGGTACGCGTGGATACTTCCATCGCGTTGATTGATGAATATTTAGCCAAAAAAGGCCTTACAGGTGATGCGTATCGTGGAGTCAACCCAACGTTAATCAAGGGATTAAGAAATGAACTCAATCAGGCAGGATTCCCGCACGTAAAAATCATTGTCAGCAGTGGATTTAACCCCGAAAAGATTGCACTCTTTGAAAAAGAAAAAGCCCCGGTGGATCTTTACGGAGTTGGGCAATATTTAATTAAAGTGAGAACCAATTTTACCGGCGATTTAGTCATGTTAAATGGTCAACCTGAAGCCAAAGTTGGTAGGGGAAATTTCGATACAAAACGATTAAAAAAAGTCCGCTTTCCTATCCTTTAACCCTTCATTTTTTCATTGAATTTGAAACCGTTTTCATTTAAAATGAAAATAGCTGAAAAATTCTTTCAAAAGGATGAAAATATGAACAATACAAAAGACCGTGTCACCATCTACGAAGTTGCCATTGCAAGTGGTGTTTCCCTTGCGACCGTTTCGCGCGTCATTAATAACAACAGTAACGTGACAGCAAAAACACGAAAAAAAGTAGAAGAGACGATTGCTCGATTAGGATATAAACCTTCGCGCTTAGCCCAAGCACTGGCAACCAATAAAACGACCAATATAGGCATCGTGATTCCTTCTGCTAATTATGTTTATATTGCTAACATGCTTAATGGAATGACCGATGAAGCCAAAGGTAGAGGATTTCAACTCACTTTATTTGTAACAAATCAATCCAAAGAAGATGCTAAACAAGTCGTTGAAAAAGTCATTACATCCCATGTGGATGGTGCGATTATTTTTGATGATGAATTGGATGTTAATGAAATCAAAGTTCTTGAAAATTATAAGATTCCACTCGTCATCATTAATAATCAAGTGACTGGCGATCGCATTGCGACCATCAATTTTGGTTATGAACATCGCATCAGAGACGTCCTCAATCACTATTTTGCCAAAGGTAAGAAAAAGATGTACTTCCTTCACCTTCATCATTCTGGCCGTTTACTTGATCGCATTGAAAAAGCTTTTATTGATGCTCATATCAAATCGGGCAAAAATTATGGAGTCTTTAGCATTGAAGATTCCTATCGTCAAACGTATGCCGATTTTTTAGATATTTTTAAAACGACGAAATCAGGGTATTTTTTTGCCTATCGCGATTCGCTAGCGGCAGCAGTCATTAACGCGGCTCTCGATAGTGGCCTACGCGTGCCAGAAGATGTTGAAGTACTATCGATTATTGGTACTAAATATGTGTCGATCATCCGCCCACAACTATCATCGTTACACATCGACTTGAAAGAAGTTGGTTCTAAATCCGTTCAACTACTTTCGCAGTTTTTAGAAGATGAAACGGACAGTTCTGAAAAGAAAACGATTGAAAAAAATACTAAATTTGAATCTTCCTTTGTTAAAAGATCAACCACATTATTTTAATGATGAATTTTTTAGAAGAATTACAATGGCGAGGTTTAATTAAAGAAACTTCTTCCCGCGAAGAATTAGTTTCACTTTTATCACAACCCACCACGGTTTATATTGGTTTTGATCCATCTGCGCAAAGTATGCACATTGGCAATTTTGTTCAAATTTCCTTATTGATGAGATTTCAACGGGCCGGGCATCGCGTCATCGCACTTGTGGGTGGGGCTACTGGCATGATTGGCGATCCGTCTGGAAAAAGTAAAGAACGCAACTTATTGGATACCCAGTCATTACAAAAAAACACCCTAGGCATTAAACGACAACTTGAGCGATTCATTGATTTAACGAATCCTAAAAAAGGCTTGTTAGTCAATAATCATGATTGGCTTGGTCAAGTGAGTTATTTACATTTCTTACGCGACTATGGAAAATATTTTCCAATCAACTACATGCTCGCTAAAGATGTTGTAGCAAGTCGCATGGAAGCTGGTATTTCTTACACTGAGTTTTCTTATATGATTTTGCAAGCGGTTGATTTTTTAACGCTTTATTCTCAAGAAGCATGTACCATCCAAATTGGTGGTTCTGATCAATGGGGAAATTTAACCGCAGGACTAGAACTCATTCGCAAAGTGAAGGGTTCAGAAGCCAAAGTTGCCGTGATGACAACCCCGTTAATCACGACCTCTGATGGTAAAAAATTCGGGAAATCAGAAGAAGGCGCTCTTTTTTTAGATGCTCATCTAACTTCGCCATACAAACTTTATCAATATTTTTTAAATGCACCCGACGCAGATGTCATTAACCATTTGAAAATTTTTACATTCTTGACGCCTGAAGAAATCGCCCTCATTGAAAAAGATCATCTTGCTAATCCTGGTTCAAGAATCGGACAGAAAAAATTAGCGGAAGCGATTACGTTCCTCATTCATGGTGCCCAAGGCGTGCAAGAGGCTTTAAAGATTACGGAAGCATTTTTCTCCGGTCAAATCGAATCACTCACGGAACTCCAAATCCAAACGTCGTTAGGCAACCTAGCTAAACCATTAGCGTTTGACATGCCTATCGAAGATATTTTAGTGGTCATTGGCGCTGCAACCTCTAAACGTGAAGCCAAAGAATTTATTACCAATAAGTCCATCACGGTCAATGGTAAGGTCATCGATCAACTCGGATTCTTGATTACAAAAAGCGAGGCATTATTTCATCGCTACACGATTATCCGGCGTGGAAAAAAGAATTATTACTTAATCGAGCATACAACGAATATTCCAATCCAATAAATAAAAAAACCCTGGCCAACGACCAGGGTTTTTTGTTTCATTCTTTATCGAATTACAAGCGACGGTTATAGTATTCAACGATTTGGGCTTCGTTAATGTCTTGCGACAATTCCGAACGTAAGGGTAAGCGAGTCATTGAACCGACAAGCTTGGCCTTATCAACAGTGAAATAACCTAATGTGCTGGCATTACTTTCAAGCGAAGCTTTAATAGCAATGAGCGACTGGCTCTTTTCACGGATACCTACGAGATCATTTAATTCAACAAGATAACTAGCAACGTCAACTTTTTTACCATTGACTTGAACGTGTCCATGATTCACCAGTTGGCGAGCAGCTTTACGAGTTTTAGCAAAACCTAAGCGATAAACAATATTATCTAATCGACTTTCTAAGATTTGCATAAACGCTAAGCCAGTAATTTCTTTACTCTTTAATGCACGTAAGAATAAACGTTTAAATTGACGTTCATTGACGCCATAAGTAAAGCGTAGTTTTTGCTTTTCAAGTAATTGCTTACCGAATTCAGAAGGCTTTTTCTTTCTTCCTTGGCCGTGTTGACCAGGTCCATAAGGACGACGAGCAAGTTCTTTGCCAGTTTCAAGCGTAGAAAAACCTAATCGGCGTGATCGTTTCCAATCAGATCCACGAAATCTCATGATGTTTCTCCTTTCTTTATTTTTATGCAAAATAAAGATGTTGTATAAGTTCCTGACTCCGGATGCATAAGAATGATTTCACCATTGAGCTTAGGTTACTTTGTTCTAGTCTTAGCATCGGACGAGTCGTACTTACATGCTTCTTTACATGCCCTACTAATATACCGAATAAAGCCCGAACAGTCAAACAAAACAAAACCAATATTAGCGATGATGATGTTTGTGTTATATTATGATAAGAAACTATGATTTTATTCCCTAAAAACCATTTAAATGATTTAGAAAAGCGTTTTGAATATGCTCATGCTATTTTTGTCACCGAGTGTGCCTCGCTGTATAAGCGTATGGTCCGGATTGGCGAAAGCAATTTAGAAAATTTTGCCATACTTCAAAAATTGACCAATGCCAATGAATTCATTAAAAAAGAGCATGATGAAAAGGCTCGAACAACCTTAGAAGCTCTAAAACAATTGCTACAAAGTAAAAATAATAAAGCATTTGAAGCTTTATTATCACCTTCTAAAAGAATCATGACCGATTTTGAACGTGCAGTGAAAGAATTTTTATTTGAACTACAAGAACTGTTAAAGCCAGAACAAGAAAGTAAACAACTGATATCAAAAATCAAAGAAGAAGCACGATTGCTTAGACAAAGTTACCATCAAAAATTAGATCGCCTCACGTTGGTTGAGGTTCCGTTAACCGTCGTTTTTAAGAGCTTTGAAGATTATTTGATAAAGCTCGATAATAAGATGGATATCGGTGACCACGAAGAAATTAAAATCATGGTCACAAAACTAGATCAGTTTATCAATCAATTGAATACTAAACTAACAGAACTTCCTAATTTATGTGGTTTAATTGACACTGTATTGCCATCAAAAATGAATGCTGCTCTCGAAGAATTTGATCGCTTAACCAAACTTCAATATCCCCTGCATCATTTAATGATTCGTGATACGTTAAATAAATTTGACCAAGAAATTCAAACATTCAAACAGCAATTACAACAATTAAAAACACAAGGCATTGATGAGCGTTTACAAGCCATGATTGTAAAAATTGAATCGTTTTACCCTTTATTTGAAAAAGAAAAAGAAGCTAAAATTTATTCAGAAAAAGAATATGAAGTAACTTATAAAGAGGTCAATGCTGTCGAACGAAAATTCTCCAAACTCAACAATACGATTCCAGAATATAAAAAAGTTTATGTGATTGGTGAAGAATCGTTAAGCCAAGTTAGTATTATTCAAAAGCTGATTTCTGAGTTAAACATGACCAAGCGTGGACTTGACACGTTAGTGCTTTCCTCCACACCTCAACCTTTTTCACTTCAAGTTGCGCGGTTAACTTCTTTAAAAGAAAACACACTCAAAGCGCATCAATTGATGGATGACTTTTTATTGTATTTATCAAATTTAAAATCAGAAGCAGAACAAGCCTACCAAGCAGCGCAATCCTATTTTCACCGGTTTAAACAAGCTGAACATGAACTTTCATTACTCAATCACCCTGAAAAAGAAAAAAGTTATCAGCCGATATTCGTCCAATATTATCAAACCATCGTTTCCACATTAGAAGCATTACAACTCAAACCCATCAATATGGTTGTGATGAATCAAAATTTATCATTACTAAAAACAGAAGGTGAAAACTTTTTGAATGCGCTGAGTCAAACTTTAAAAGTAGCTTCATTAGCAGAACAAACCATTCTCATTGCGAATCGGGATCGCCAACGGTTGAATGACTATCATCGTATTTTAAGTTTAGCGGAGCAAAGCTTTTTCGAAGGAAAATATGAAAAAGCCTACCTAGAGGCAGGCAATTTAATTAAAAAGATTCAGCAACAAAAATCAAAGTAAATTAAAGTTTAATTTGTTTTTTGGCAGTTTCAACTAAGGTTTTAAAGCTAGCAACGTCATGAATCGCTAATTCAGAAAGCATTTTTCGATTCATTTCAATGCCTGATTTTTTAAGACCAAACATGAATTGATTGTAACTTAAACCATTTAATCGGCAGGCTGCATTGATGCGTTTAATCCATAACTTTCTGAAGTTTGATTTACGATCACGGCGATCATTGAATGCATACTGCCATGAATGCATTAATTGTTCTTGGGCTGTGCGATATAAAATATGCTTTGCGCCAAAATAACCCGAAGCTAATTTTAAAACTCGTTTACGACGTGTACGCGATACGGTACCACCTTTTACTCGTGACATAATGATTCTCCTTAGAAGTTAATCAAGGCTTTAATGCGCTTGATATCACTTTTGTGTATTTCACGGCTCTTGCGAAGATGACGCTTTTGCTTGGTTGATTTACCAGTCGCTAAGTGACCAGTATTCATCGCTTTATGAAAGACTTTACCACTCTTGGTAATTTTAATTCTTTTCATCAGCGCACGTTTCGATTTCATTTTTGGCATAATTATCTTTCCTTATTTCTTAACCGTTGAACTTAGAATAGCAGTCATTAACTTGCCTTCTAGTTCAGGTCGCTTTTCGACAATCGCGTACTCACTCACTAATTGAATGAATCGGGTCATCGTTTCGGTTCCAAGTTCGATATGGGTCATTTGTCTGCCACGGAAACGCAGCACTAATTTAACCTTATCGCCTTCTTGGAAAAAACCGATTGCACCTTTGACTTTGACCATGAGGTCGTTTTCACCAATTTGCGGCGTGATTTGAACTTCTTTAATATCAATGATATGTTGATTCTTTTTGGCTTCTTTGGCTTTCTTTTGCATTTCAAATCGATATTTCCCATAATCGAGTATTTTACATACAGGCGGTTTAGCACTCGGGGCAACGCATAAGAGGTCCATTCCAAACTGCTCTGCTGCCTGTAAGGCTGCGTAGCGTGAGAGGACACCTAACTGCTTCCCATTCGGATCAATCACAAGCACTTCAGGAAACCGTATGCTTTCATTGACAAGATCTGAACTTTTTCGTTCGGGACGTACCGGTATTGTGTTGTAAGCTATAAATATCATCTCCTTTTATTAAGAAAAAACGGACGTGAAGCACGTCCGTTCAATAGCTAAGTGATCTAGCATTGACCCATTCAAATCTTGAATCAGGTGAGAAGCGGACGCCTCTTCTTTCTATTTTTACTCTCATACAATACCAAAGCACTAAAGGAATGTCAATTTAATCGTTAGGCGGATAATGGGTCACGTGTTCGACTTCTTGTTGAATGAGGTCGATAAATGTCTTTAAAGGAACGGTGACTTGTTTTTCTTGTCCATATAAACGATAGGTGACTGTCCCTTGCGCTTGTTCATCATCCCCAATCACAACCGTATAAGGGATTTTTGCCATTTGCGAAGCCCGTAAACGGTATCCAAGTTTTTCATTCGCTTCATCGATCTCGGTGCGAATATGGGCTTGCATTAATGTTTGTTTAATCGCGTGAACGGTTTGGGCATGAATCGATTGATTCACAGGTAATAATCGAACTTGAATCGGTGCAAGCCAAGCCGGGAATGCACCCGCATAATGTTCAATGAGAACCCCAATAAAGCGTTCGAGACTTCCATAGACAACACGGTGAAGCATAATCGGACGAACCTTTTCATTGTTGTCATTGATGTACGTGATTGCAAATCGTTCCGGAAGATTCATATCCAGCTGAATCGTTCCACATTGCCACGTCCGACCCACAGAATCTTTTAACTTAAAGTCTAATTTAGGACCGTAAAATGCACCGTCCCCTTCATTGATGGTGAAAACTTTTCCATTCACTTTACAAGCTTCTGCCAGTGCTTTTTCTGATACATCCCATGTAGCGACTTCCCCAATAAATTTTTCTTTGGGTCGCGTGGATAAATAAATCGAATAATCGATTTTAAACACTTTCGTATAAAAGAAATCAAATAACTTGATGAGTTCAGTTAATTCGGATTGTAATTGCTCCGGTGTGCAAAAGATGTGAGCATCGTCTTGGGTAAAGTTACGCACACGAAATAAACCGTTTAATGCTCCCGAAGCTTCGTGGCGGTGGACTAATCCTAATTCACCCATCCGTATCGGTAAATTTTTGTAAGAATGTAAACCATTTTTAAACACCAGGATACTGCCAGGACAATTCATCGGTTTGATCGCAAATTCTTTATCATCAATTTCACTCGTGTACATATTTTCTTTGTAGTTATGCCAATGACCAGAAATTTCCCAAAGTTCTTTTGAAAGCATGATGGGTGTTTGAACAAGTTCATAACCAGCCTTACGATGAACGTCATACCAAAATGTTTCTAATGTTTTTCTTAGCGCCATCCCTTTATCAAGCCAAAATGGGAAACCAGGACCGAAATCAGAAATCATAAAGAGTCCGAGTTCTTTACCGAGTTTTTTGTGATCGCGTTTTTTTCTTTCTTCAAGCATGGTTAGATGAGTCTCTAAATCTTTCTTGTTAAAGAAAGCTGTTCCGTAGATGCGCGTCAGTTGTTTGTTCTCACTTTTCCCTCTCCAATAAGCCCCAGCAAGGGATAATAATTTGAAGTTTTGTGAAAAAACGGTGGATGGAAAATGCGGTCCTAAACATAAATCCGTGAATTCGCCTTGTGTATACGAAGAAATAGTGCCTTTTAACTCTTTGATTAATTCAACCTTATAGGCATCTTGAGCAAAAAAAGTTAACGCTTCTGATTGTGAAAGCTCTCGTCGCCGGATAGGAAAATTCGCCTTGGCTAATTCGAGCATTTTTGCTTCGATTTTTGGAAATTCTTCTTCAGAGATCATCTGTGGAAAATCAATGTCATAATAAAAACCTTCATCAATAGCGGGTCCAACTCCAAATCGAACACCAGGATAAAGTGAAGTGAGCGCTTGTGCTAATAAATGCGATGTATCATGCCTGAGCATGAATAATGCTTCAGCATCTTTTTCGGTGATAAGTTGGAACGTGCCACTTTCAGTGATTGGAATATACAAATCTTTTAATATTCCATTGAGCTTATAAGCAAGTGATTTCTTGGCCAACGTTGGACTAATTTTTTTAGCAACGTCTTCCCCAGTTATGCCTTGTTCAACTTCCATTGTTTTGCCATCGAGTAATGTTAAGACCATAAAGTCCTCCTTAAAAAATAAAAGCATCCCATCATAAGGACGCTTGCACGCGGTACCACCTTAGTTTACAAACGTGTGTTTGTACACTCAATCCTCGTAACGAGAGGGACGATCGATTTATTCATCGATAGCTCAGAAGGGGTCTTTTAAGGTGTTTGATTTCTGTTGCACCACGACCAGAAATTCTCTGAACAAATAAACTTAAAAGGTGTCTTCGTCATCGCCCTTTTATTATAAGTTGTTTCAAATGATTGTCAATCCGCGATGATGGAGTAAACCAAATTCAGCCGCCCCAATTAAACCAGCATCTTGCCCGAATTGGGAAAACTGGATGTTCACGGACGGTGTTAATTGTTTTAATCGATCCAAAAACATATGCTTCGATTTTAAGACGCCGCCCGTAAGAATCACCATCTCCGGTTGGAAGGTGGTTTGAATAAAAAGAAACATCCCTTGTAATATATTTAGCCAACTTTGAAGGGTTGCTAACGCTAAAGAATTTTTTTGTTGAGCCTGTTCAAACAAAACAATAGGAGAAGATACTTTTAATCCATGTAAGGAAGCTAATTGGATTAAACCTTGGCCAGAAGCAATGGATTCTAATTCATAGAATTGATTGCGAAACTTAACCATCGTGTGACCAATTTCTTCGCTTGCAATTTTGACTTGATGGTTTGAAATAAAAGCGCCACCAATACCCGTTGAGATGGTTAAAAAAAATGAAGATTGGGCTTGTTTGCCCATGCCTAAATTACCTTCAGCAATCGCTGCCATGACGGCATCATTTTCGACATAAATGGGTTTTTTAAAGGCATCAAAAAGAAAGGATTGTAATGGAACATCAAATACTTTGATATTGGGAAGAACATCAATTTTTCCAGTCCCAGAAACACGACCAGGAACGCCAAGAGAAATGCCTATAACATCATGCCAAGGTGGATTGAGACTTTCAATCGTGGTTTTAACTTGATTGAGTAGGCTAGGTAAATGACCAATTTGTGTTGGCTGAACAATGGATTTAATGAGTGTTAATTTTTCATCAAAAAGTGCTGTACGAATATTGGTTCCACCAAGATCAACCGCAACCATCATTTTCATAAAACGGATTCTTTAACCTCTTTAATCGTAATGATTTTCATAAAATTCGTTGAGCCCACTCCGGTGGGAACGCCGCCAGTTAAAATAATTTGATCACCAGGCTTTAATCCTAATTGACGCGCTTTGAGAATAGCAAAAGCTTCCATTTCTTCAATTAACTGCGGTAAACGGGGTGCTAGATAAGAATAAATACCCCATGTTAATCCTAACGACAATACCGTTTCCCGTCGATCAGAAATCGCAATGATTGGGCAAAATGGCCGTGCTTTGGCAATGCGCCTTGCTGAACCACCAGTTTCAGTAAAGGTGATGATGACGCGTGCATTAATTAATAAAGCGGTATTGGCAACGGAATTCGCAATGGCATCAGAGTTATTTTTTTGTGAATATTGATAAGCTTCGTTAGCAAGTTCACGATAATTCAATTCTTTTTCCATGGTGACGGCGATTCGGGATTGCATGTCCACGGATTCTACAGGATATTTTCCAGAAGCTGATTCAGCAGATAACATCACCGCATCTGTTCCTTCTAAGATGGCATTGGCAACGTCAGAAACTTCAGCACGTGTTGGACGAGGTAAAGATTGCATGCTATCCAGCATTTGGGTGGCCGTAATAACTGGCTTGCCAACCCGACGGCATAGTTGAGTAATGCGTTTTTGTATGATGGGAACTTGCTCAGCAGGAACTTCCACACCTAAGTCACCACGGGCAATCATAATGCCATCCGCAACAGAAAGTATTTCTTCTAAGTTAGAAACGCCTTCGGGATTTTCAATTTTGGCAATGATTAAAATATTGGGTCTTCCATATTTTTTTAAAATGCTTTTGATATCCAATATATCTTGTTTGCGACGCGTAAAACTTGCGGCAATAAAATCAACTTGATGCTCACAACCAAAGGCAAAATCCTTTTCATCTTGCTCGGAAATAAAAGGCATCGACAATCGCGCAAATGGAGCGTTTAAACCTTTTTTTGTTTTGATAAAATGGCTGTTCATCGCTTGGCAAACCAATTCACGATTAACAGCATCTTTTTCGATGATTTTTAACGATAAATTACCATCATCGATTTTCAGCAAATCACCTAGTTTAACATCATCAAAGAGCAAAGGATAGGTGACGGAGAATTTTTGATGATTACCAAGAAGCGGTTTCATCGAAACACGAATGATTTGATGATGTTCAATTGGTGCGACATCATTTTCAATGACACCTAGACGAATTTCTGGTCCTCGACTGTCGAGCATCACGGGGATGTATATGCCTCGTTCTCGTTCTATCCGTCGAACCAATTCGATTTTTTTTAAATGTTGTTGATGGTCACCGTGCGAAAAGTTGACGCGCATGACATTCATCCCAGCGTCAATCAGTTTGTTTAAAGTTTCAAAATTATCGGTCGCAGGACCAATGGTGGCAACAATTTTAGTTTTTTTGAATAGTTCTTGCATATTTTATTTAATGGTGTCAATCACTTTTGCAATGTGATCATGACGCTTTCTTTGCATGGATAAGGCTTCGTATATATCAAAATCCTTAAGTTCATTGCCGATGATTCCAATACAACGGCCGGATTTATTCTCATCAATGCACTGAACAGCATACTCACCCATCCGCGAGGCGAGGATGCGGTCAAAAGCAGAAGGAGATCCTCCACGCTGGATCCGACCCAATACTTCAGGACGGGTTTCAAAACCAGTTGCTAATTCAATTTCGCGAGCTAATTCTTGTAAGTCAAACACTTTTTCTGAAACAAGAATCATCGCGTGTTTCTTTTTTGATAACTTTTGTGCATTCATCGCAGCAATAATTTCATCCTTCGGAATAAGATGATCAGAAGCAACGATTAATTCAGCCCCACATGCTAAACCACCAAAAATGGCTAAATCACCACAATGGTTACCCATCACTTCAATGATTGAACACCGTTGATGCGATGATGTGGTATCACGCAGTTTATCAACCGCATCAACAATCGTATTTAAACACGTATCAAAACCGATCGTGTAATCGGTGCAGGCAATATCATTATCGATGGTTCCAGGTAAGCCAATACAATTGATTCCCATTTCAGAAAGTCTTTTAGCGCCCATATACGTGCCATCGCCACCAATGACAACTAAGGCATCGATGTGATGTTTTTTTAATTGTTCTACTGCTTTTTTTCTTACTTCTAGGTTTGCAAATTGAGGAAGACGGGCGGACCGCAAAATGGTGCCACCTTTATCAATGATTTGGGATACAAAAGAGCGATCGACTTGTTCAATATTCCCTTCAACTAATCCTTTATAGCCATCATAAATTGCATACATAGAAAAACCTTTTTTAATACCCGCTCGGATAATGGCCCGAACGGCAGCGTTCATACCCGGAGAATCTCCCCCGGAAGTTAAGACGCCAATGGCGCGTTTTTGATTATTCATAATCGTTATCATTTTACCATTAAAAAAAAAGGATGATGGTAATTGTTAAGAAGCTTCTTTCCAACGGTTTAATGCTTTTTTTGTTTTTCCACTTACTGGAAAAGGGGTTTTTGAACGCGTTGAAGATAAACTATGTTTTTCTCCTCGGACAATTACTTTCCAACTTTGTGCTTTTCCTAAAACTTTTTCAACAAGTTTTTGTGTGGCTTGATAATCAAACATTTTGCAAGAAAAAATGTCAAAATAAGCAGTTTTTGATGCTAGATGGTAATGCACGCTAATATGACTTTCGGCAATCATAATGAATCCAGTGAGATAAGTTGGACTTAAACGTTGATCAAGCATAACTTGAGCACGGGTAATTGGCGTCATTTGAATATCGGCAATGAGGGATTCTAACAATGAGGATAATGTTTCCATGGTCAATGAAGGTAGTTGAAAAGTCCCTAAAACGTGGGGACCAAAAACTTCACTTGGTTGAAAGGATTGAATCTTAAAAGAAAGTTCTTTTCTAGATTCGTTAAGGGATAAGCTACTTTTGGGTTCAAACGGAAAGTGTTTTTGAAACAATTGATTGATAAGTTTTACATCGCATGACTGCGGCATCAATACATCAACGAAATAACAAGAACGAAGTGGGAACGTATGAATCGTGATATGGCCCCCTTTTAAAAGTAAATAGGAGGATACGCCGTTATCAACAGGAACAACGCCATGGTCATAGGGAAGTAAAAAGGCGGGTGCGATTGGTTTTAAGTTTAAATCCAAAGCAATTAAATTAAGGGCTTGATTGATGTAACGAATGTCAAACAAATCGTTTGTGTTTTTTGCCCCATATGCATCTAAAACATAATGATTCATAATTACTCCTAATTTCCGTAATAATGCTAACAAAATAAGCTATTTTAAGCAATCAAAATTACTTCATTAAATTCCAAGTTATTTTTTACTTAACTATCAAATAAATTAGGTTATAATTGAAAGGCAATAGCTTATGAGAAAACTAAATAAACAAGATTATTTCTCTGTGAGAACATCATCCCTTTTGTCACAAACCGATGTCCAAATTCTTTTAGACTTATATCAACCGATGATTACCGCACATGGTGTTGCCATTTATGCCACCTTAAGTCGCCTTTATGAACGTCGTGAACAACAACCGATGATGAGTTTTGAAAACTTTTTTCATTTAACACAATTAGATCATGTTCAATTTTCAACGGCCATTGAATTGTTAGAAGGCATTGGACTTATCAAAACCTTTCATCAATTATTAAGTGATTCGACGCATTGGGTTTTTGAATTATATTCACCTAAATATCCACAAGAATTTTTTCATGATCCGATTTTGAGTGGTCTTTTAAAAAAATACATTGGTGAAACGTTGCACCTTCAATTACAAAGTCTTTATCTCACCTTACCTGATGAAGAGGGTTACGAAGAAGTAACACGATCTTTTTTAGAAACTTATCATCCTGATTTGAATGATCCCAATTTTTTTGCACCCCCGCAACATCGATTACAAGGGAAAAACCAAGCCACCATTGTTCATCAATTTGATCAAGCTCTTTTTGAACAGCATATGCAGCAGTATTTTGTTAAAGAGCGTTATGCTTTCACCGCTGAGGATATGCAACTCATTGCACACTATGTTGCATTAAGTGGTATTGATGAAACAGCGATGGCGGAAATTGTTTCTACTGTGTTACAAGAGAATCAATTCAAAGCGATTGCTTTTGACCGTGTTTTAAAACTGGCAGCACAAGAACGTCAATTACCGTTTGTTCGAAACCGAAAAAAGCCTAATTTAGTTCAAGATCCTAAAACGAACTTAGGTCAAAAAATTAATTTAATGGAAAGCACCAATCCCATTGATTTTCTTCGCTATGTTCAACAAGGAACACAACCTACTGGACCAGACATTAAGCTGGTGAATGATTTAAGTCTCAAACAAGGGCTATCTTTTCCTGTCATCAATGCACTTATTGACTATGTATTGCAAAAAAAGAATAATACTTTACCTCGCGCCTATGTTGAAAAAATTGCCTCCACACTAGCACGAGAACAGATTGTTCATGCCATCGATGCCATGGATTTCTTAATGAAAATTGCCGATCAATATAAAGGAAAATCCTAAGATGAAAAAACTATCAACTGATTCAATCTTACCTCAAGATTTAAAAAATTTAGATACAGAATTAGAACTTGAATACACTCGGTTAACTTCGAATCCGGTTTTCAAAAAAGTCATTGAAGATTTAAAGCTCAATGATCGAGAAATTCGCTATCATTTATCGACATTTTTGCTTTTTAATAGCCCTGATAATGACCCACAACATTGCACAAATCCTGATCGATGCACAGAGAAAAAACATCATTTATTAAAAGTATTTCGCTCTGACAGTGGTTCTATTTATCGAACCCAGGAACCATGCCCGCTTTATCAAGCCGCGCTTGATTTAGAAACTTATCTGCAACTGAGTGATTTTACTGAAGGCTGGGAAACCAAACCTTACTTTTTGGATGGAAAATTTGAAAGACGAGAACGAAAAGAACTCGAAGAACGCTTTCTTGGAATCATCAATAAGTCATCCAAAAAATGGCTTTATTTGACCGGTTCATTTTCAAGTGAAAAAAGTCCTTTAATGGCTTCTTTTAGTCTCCTTTTAGCCCAACAAAAACGTTTTGTTTCATTCATGAATGCACCGAAGCGTTTCAATGAATTGATGACGGCGAGTATTGAAAATAAAGTTCAATTCGAAAAATCATTTAAAGATCTTATTGATGTGGATGTGCTCATCGTTGATGAATTAGGCAATGAATTCAAAAGCGAATTTGTACGGGATCGTATCGTTTATCCCTTGTTCTTAGAACGTGCGAAAAATAAAAAAGTGACCTGTTTAGTCTCTGATTTTGATTTGGTTGATTGGATTAAAATGTATCGGATTGGCACCGCTGGAGAATTAAAAAGCAAACAATTAGGCAATTTATTTTCTGAAATGGTAGGTAAGACACTTACGTTAAGCGGGCTGAATGCTCAGTTATAATTTTCTTCAGCAAACGGCTACATTGTTGTTCAAATGCAAGCATTGTCCCATTATTTTTTACAAGAATATTCACTTCATGAAGGTGATCTTTAAACGTATTAAAACGATTCAACTCGATTAACCTAGCAGCATAATTAGAACTTCGTTTTTTTAATCGTTCAAGCTGCATTTTAGGATCAATTTCAATACCGATAATCTGATTGCAATTTTCGGTAAAATTCGCTTTGAAAAGCAGTGGCATTTCAACCATCACAATGGGTGCCTTACAACGATTAATCGTTTTAATAATGTTGCGAATCACAAGCGGATGAATGAATTGTTCTAACTGCTTTAATACCTGAGGGCTCTCAGTGATTTTGGTTAAGACGAATGCTGAGTTTACTTTTCCATCGATTACAGCATCCTGACCCAGCATTTTTGTTAGTCGCCTTTGAATTGATTTTTTTTGATACAGTTTTTTAACAATTTCATCCGATGAAATCGTCATCATATTCATCGATTCAGCTACCTTCATCAATGTACTTTTTCCCGAAGCGATTTCACCCGTAACCCCGATAACCCAAGGCTTATCATATCGGTACTGGCAGAATCGGCAATAAGTGGTTCCCCGACCATGCAATTGAACTTTAATCAAGGGTGTCTGGCAAGTTGGGCAAGGTTTTCCAACTTGTCCATAGGCGACTAATTGATGTTGAAATAAACCGTCTATGCCAGAAGGTGAATGATAAGTTCGGATGGTAGTGCCTCCCACTTCAACGGCTTGTTCAATCACTTTTTTAGTTTCAATCAGTAAAGTTTTAATACTACGATCACTGAGTAGTTTGCCTGGCGTTTGAGGATGAATGCGACTACGAAAGAGAATTTCATCGGCATATATATTTCCAATACCGGCAATGACCGTTTGGTCTAGAAGAATACTTTTGATGGCTTTATTCTTAGATTGGATTAGGTTTTTTATCGAAATTTGGTTATCTAAGTCGGAAGGTTCGATGCCTAAATTTTGAAGGGGTGATGTTGTTAAAACCTGATTCGTTTTGAATAATTCTAAAGTCCCAAACTTTCGAGTGTCGGCATAGACTAATCTAGTTTGATTGTCTAAATAAAAAACAGCAATAGCGTATTTTGGCAACTCGTCATGATTGCCAATAAAATAGTATTTTCCTTCCATTCTTAAATGAGACAAGAATGTCCATTGGTTATTTAAGGTAAAAATTAAATATTTACCTTTTCGGCTGATATCAATGATCTTAGCGTTTCCAACATGGCGATTAAATTGCACCACGGAAGGTTTCATCATTCTTGGATAAAAACAATCAACTTTAATAATCGTTTTGTTGATTAACCATTGAACTAAGGTTTTTCTTACCGTTTCAACTTCAGGTAATTCAGGCATATTACTTTAAATCATACCAAGTCAAGGCATGATGTCCATCCACTTTTATTTTCACCTTAAAAGCGATTGCATTTTCCATGATAAATTGAATGCTTTTCTGAACAATAGCGAGTTCATCATGCGGCACTTTAAAAATTAGTTCATCATGGACTTGCAAGATTAATCTTGTTTTAAACTGTTCTTGTTCAAGCATCGCTTGAATCTTGATCATCGCAACTTTAATTAAATCGGCCGCAGTGCCTTGGATGGGAGCATTCATAGCAGCTCGTTTGGCAAATTCACGATTTTGGTAATTGCTATCGTTGATTTCTCGTAAATAACGCCGCCGCCCAAGAATCGTTTTAACATATTTTTGTGATTGCACATCCTCAATGAGACGATGCATATACGTTTTGATTTCAGGATAAGCTTCATAGAATTGCGAAATGATTTCTCTTGCTTCATTAGGAGGAACGTTCAATTGTTCAGCTAAACCCCAATCCGATATTCCATAAATGATGCCAAAATTAACGGCTTTCGCTTGGCGTCGCATCATGGATGTTACTGCTCCACCATGAGCAAAAATCTTTTTTGCTGTTGCGGTATGGATGTCTTCATCTTGATTAAATACTTCGATTAAAGGGGCACATTGACTTAATTCGGCAAGAATGCGTAATTCAATTTGTGAATAATCAAAGGATAATAATTCAAATGCTGCTTGAGGATAGTAAAAAGCTTTCCTAATTAAACGACCTTCTTCATCCTTAACGGCAATATTTTGCAAATTAGGTTCATTGGAAGATAAACGGCCAGTGGTGGTTAATGCTTGGTTAAACATCGCATGCAATTTACCATCCGGATAGACATGTTCTTGCAACGCATCAATATAGGTGGAAATCAGTTTGGCATATTTGCGATAGTCAAGAATTTTATTAACAATAGGATGATCCTCTGCAAGCGATTTAAGGACATCCACAGACGTTGATTGTTTTTTATTACTTTGCAGTCCTAAATCTTGAAACAGCACTTCAGATACTTGTTTAGGGGAAGCAATATTAAAGGTTTTACCTGCTAAAACAAAAATTTGCTTTTCAAGTTCAACGAGTTTGTGACGATAGTCTTCGCCCATGGTTTTTAATAAGTTTTGGTCTAAAGGAACCCCTTCTAGTTCCATTTTTGAAAGCACAATCGCAAGCGGTTGCTCAACGTCAAATAGTAAGTTTTCAGCTTGTTTAGCATTCAGTTCTTGAAGCACACGTGGAAACAATTGCACGGTTTGCAACGCAAGTTTAGCAATCAGTTCAGGTTGAGAAGGATTGAGTAAATCCGTTTTCACGAGGTTGGGCGTCATAATACCAAAATATTGAAGAACTGCTTCTTTTTTATGGGATTGATTCGTATCAAGGGTATAACTAGCTAACATGAGATCAAATGCCCATCCATGGATTTCCCATCCTAATTTGGCAAAAACAACGGTGATGGCTTTGATATCAAAACCATATTTTTGAATACTTTTTTGCGCGAACACTTTTTTTAAATGGACCGCTTTTTCAAGCGAACTTGCGGCAAGATAAAACGCTTCGTTATTAAACGAAAGACCAATGCCTAAAAGGGTTTCTTTATGATAATTTTCACCTTGAATATCTAGACAAATACCAAGCTTAGCGATATTTTCAGCAGGTAAATCTTCGATCATTGTATAAGTAAAAGGAACTTCTTTTTCACTCGATTTTTTAAGATGACTTGGCAAGCGATTGAGTAACGTACGAAGTTCATAGGTTTTTGAAAAACTAGCAATCGTATCAAAATCATACCCAAGGTATGATGTGTTTTCGATTTGAAAAGGAAGATCGATTTGCGTGTCGATCATCGCAAGCTGTTTCGAGAGTTTACCGATTTCTAAATGTTGAGTAATATTGGCACCAATTTTGCCCCCGATTTCTGCAACATTGGCAACAACATTTTCAAACGTACCGTATTGGGTTAATAACTTGATTGCTGTTTTCTCCCCAATACCAGGAATGCCCGGAATGTTATCCGAGGCGTCCCCAACTAAACCTTTGTAATCAGGGACTTGTTTAGGAGTAATACCATAATCTGCCAAGACGAGTTCAGGAGTCATTTCACGAATATCACTGACACCTTTTTTGATGAGGTGAACTTTAACACCCCCATTCACCATTTGTAAAAAGTCACGATCAGAAGTATAAAGATGGACTGGATGACCAGCTTCATAACAGCGGAAAGCAAAAGAACCTGCCACATCATCGGCTTCAAAACCAGATTTTTCAAAAGTAAAAATATTCAGTGCTTTTAAAAGCTGACGTGCAATCGGAAACTGCAGAATCAAATCCTGAGGAACCGGTTTACGTTGAGCTTTATAAGTTTCTAATTGAGTATGGCGAAAGGTGGGTTCACCCGTGTCAAACGCCACAAGAAGATGATCACCGAGGGCAATCGAACTAATTAGTTTCAAAATCATATTAGCAAAAACAAAAATAGCATTCGTAGGTGTGCCATCTTGAGTACGCATCAACGTTTCACTTGAATAAGCAGAAGCGAAATAAGCACGAAATAATAATGAATTTCCATCAATGATGATGACTTGGTTCATGATTTAGGTTCCGCGATGATTTCTACTTTATCAGCGATGAAATTTTTTCCTCTACTTTCATCGAACTTACCCGTAATGACCACCAAAAGATTTTTTTCAAGTTTTAAACCGATATCAGCATATAGTTTTGGAAATACAACCACATCAATCATGCTCGAGTCATCGATGATGGTGATGAACGCCATCGCATCATTGTTTTTTGTTTTTACGGTTTTTTTAGATTTGATGTAGCCACCAATTTGCTGCGTGTTTCCGGAGGTTACCACATCAGCAATTGCGGTTAATTTTCGATTGGGAATCGCAATGCGTGGACGACCTTGCACTTGACCTGTTATCGGCATGCCAAGAATTTCTTTTTCTTTTTCTAAGTTGAGCAAGGGATCATCATTGGCTTCTACGAGCGAAAGTTTTGGTAATTGAGGCGATTCAATGAATCCTTCTTGACCCGTACTTTCTAAATAATTGACGGAGGCGTAAAGCAAGATGTTTGGAATTGACATGCGCAGACTTGCTCGAGATTTATGCAGCGAATCAAACGCACCGGCATCGATGAGTTTTTCTAATAAAATCGGTGAAAATTTCGGTTCATACATCCGGAGAGCAAAATCAAAGATATCATCAAAAACTCCATTCAATTCACGTTCTTCAAGGATTGCTTTGATCACATCTTTCGAGATGCCTTTAATACCGGATAAAGGATACAATAAGCCTGTTTCATGGCTTACAAAATAGGTCGATGAATGGTTGATATGAGGCAATTGAAGTTGGATACGAAAAGCCTTGAGTTCATCTAAATAAGAAGAAAGTTTACCTTCATTGCTTAATGAGGTTTGATCGAGAACACTTGCAAAAAACTCGTGGGGATAAACCGCTTTTAAGTAGGCCATTTGACACGACAAGGTAGCATAGGCAACAGAATGGGATTTATTAAAACCGTAATCCGCAAATTTCATAATATGATTGAAGACGGATAAAGCATGGTTTGATTTATAACCTTGAGTCAAAGCCCCTTCTAAAAAAGCATCGCGAAGGGATTCGAGTGATTTAACATCCTTTTTCGAAATCGAGCGTCTGAAATCATCCGCTTTTGCTAACGTAAAACCCGCCATGATTTGAGCAATTTTCATGATTTGTTCTTGATAGACGATGATGCCAAAAGTAGGATTAAGAACGGCATTGAGCTGTGGATCTAAACTAGCAAAAGTTTCTTTACCTTCTTTACGCGCAATATAAGACTTGATGTTATCCATCGGTCCTGGTCGATAAAGGGCAAGTATAGCAACAATATCTTCAAAACTTTTTGGGTTAAGCTCCTTGATGGTCTTTCGCATGCCTTCGGTTTCAAGTTGAAAAATACCTAAAGTATGGCCCGTTTTTAATAATTCAAAAATGCGGGAATCAGTTGTGGGGATTTGAGCCATGTTTAATTTAACATGATGATTTTTTTCGATGAGTTGTAGTGTACGCTCAACCGTTGTTAGATTTCGGAGACCAAGAAGATCGATTTTTAAAAAACCTTGCGGTTCTAAATAATTCATTTCATATTGCGTGACTAAAAAGCTTCCGTTGTCAATCAGCGGTAAAACATCATTCAGTGTCGTTTGATTTAAAACAACACCTGCGGGGTGCAAACCACTTTGTCTGACAAAACCTTCAATTTTATGCGCTAATTTAATGACTTCAGCACATTCGGGATCGGTATCAAACAATTGTTTGAATGCTTGATTGTGTTTATAAGCGCCTCGTAAATCCAATTTTGAATCGGTTAAAGTTTTTGAAATGAGATCGATTGTCTTGGATGAAAACTGGTAAACGCGACCAATATCTCGAATCGCTTGTTTGGCTTGGATGGTTTGAAAAGTAATAATATTGGCTACTCTAGTAGAATCATATTTATGGCGTAAATAAGTGACAATTTGCTCACGATCAATATCAGAAAAATCAATATCGATATCCGGAAGATTTTTACGACCAGGATTTAAAAAGCGTTCAAACAATAACTGATGCTCAATCGGATCAATTTCGGTAATTCCTAAAGCAAAAGCGACTAATGAACCTGGCGCAGATCCACGGCCCGGACCAACTGAGATATGTTTGTTTTTAGCATAATTTACAAAATCTGCCACGATTAAAAAATAATCCGAAAAGCCTAGCTCATCAATGACTTTTAGCTCACTATCAAGACGATGGAAATATTCAATTTTAGAAAAATCAATCGTGCGTTTTTGAAGACCTTCGATGGCGTCCATTCGCAACGTGGTTGTTGCATCAGATTGAGCGGGAACCGGGTATTTTAAAAGACTGCCGCGTTTGATCATGAAATCAAACTTGCATAAACTCGCAATCTTGAGTGTTTGAGCGAGTTCTTGTTCAGAATAACGTTGTTGAAGCGTCGGTAAATGCTCAAAGTAAAAAGGGCCAGACTTTTCTTTGTCACTTAAAGTATTTCCTTTGGAAATGGCATTTAAAATATCAAGAACGATGGCATCATTTGCCTTTGGATATTTGATGAGAGGAAAAGCCACAAGTTCGAAGTGATGCGACGTTTCTAAACCTCTTAAAAACGAAACTAATTTTTCATCTTCTGGAAGATAATTTTCTACCCCTAAATAAAATTGTTTAAACAATTGGAAAAGGGGCTTGATATGTTGGATGACGACTTCTTGACCACGTAAATAAAGGTCTTGAAACTTAGCGTTGCGCGTGTGGTAAACAAGAATTAATCCTTCATTGTGGTGTTTGAGTTGTTCTAAAGTAATTGGGTTTCTTGAGACTAAGGTTGATAATTGGCATAAGTTTAAATAACCAAGTTCATCCATCGCAAAAAGCGAAATTGAATGGGTTTGTTCGATTAAAAGATCGAGTCCAATGACCGGTTTTATCGATTGCTTTTTGGCAAGCGTGAAAAATTCAGGGACACCAAACAAGACATCGATATCGGAAATCGCAGCTGTTGTAAATTGATGTTCTTTTAAGCTTAAAAGGAGTCGTTCAATTGTAAAACCACTTTGTAAGAAAGAATAGGATGTATGGATATGAAGCGGTACGAACACAGTGGTTTCCTCATTGCTTTTATTTTAACATAGCCTTGCTTTAACTTGAGTGAATTTAAAGCAATGCGTCTAATGCTTCAATCAATTTTTCTAAATCCGCGAGTGAATTTAACTTAGCACCAGAAGCTTGTGCGTGACCGCCACCTTCGAATTGAGCGGCTACGCCATTGATTGCTTTTTCTTTAGAACGAATCGAAACACGCCAAACTTTATCTTTTGGGTCTTCGGTAATCGAACACCAAGCATGGATGCCTTCAATGTTAGCAAACTGATTCACATTTTCTTTGCCTCGTTCGGCGGTAATTTTTAAACTTTTTTGAATGTCATCAGGTAGCACATAATAAGCAACGCCCTTGGGAGAAACTTTAAAATGATTAAGAATATAGGCAGTAACTTTAAGATCGTCTAATTGTTTCTGATACATCGGGGTATAAACATCTTTGGATAAATGAATACCTGTTTTTAATAATAACTTTGCAATTTCAAAGGTTCTTCCGGTTGTTGAACTGTATAAAAAGCGACCAGAATCTCCTGCAATACCCGTATAAAAATATTTAGCGGATGCTTGGCTTAATTGGTGTTTTTTTGAAAAATGCATGATCATATTCACAACCAATTCTGACGCTGCACAAAATGTGGTATCAACAACCACCACGTCACCATAAGGTTCGTGATTCGGGTGATGATCAATTTTGACTTTAATAGAAGCTTTTTCATAACGGGCATCGCTAATACGATCGCGATTAGCGGTATCAACGATCAGAGCAAGAAAAGGTTTATCAAACCAACCATCTTCAATGACTTCCATCTTGGGATAAAGGCGCGGAGTAAACGTGACGTGATCATCACCAACAAAACGAATTGTTTTTTTAGGAAAGTTGTCTTTTAACCAAGTTACCAGGCCCATTTGTGTTCCTAAGGCGTCAAAATCAGGAATCTTATGACGAAAAACGACAATCCGATCATGGTTGACGATTTGTTTATAAATGGTGTTAAATGCCTTAGCCATGACAGGCGAGACACTAAGAATCGAGTTATTTTTAAAAAACATAAGAACCTCGATATTTATTTTACTCGTTAAACCTGCTGATGAAAAGAAGTTATTTTAATTCAGTTTTTAAGATGTTAAAATGACGTTATGTTGAAACGGCATAATCATCGGTTAAACGCGCAAATCGATTTAGAATTTTCATCTTTTTACGCATTAAAGAAAAACGTTCCTCTGATTCAACCGATGATCGATTTTCTCCTTCAACAACAACAAGCTTTGATGAAATTTTCATTTTTACATCGACACGAAATTTTAAATCATTATCATCAATGGTTTGATCGGTTAAGGTTTGTTGAAAAACCTAACCATACAATTCCCACATCAAATCTTGCTTTTGCAATCAAAAACTACCTCCACCATCAACCCATCAAACAATGGGGATCTGATTCTGAATTCGAGCAGGATGGATTTTTGCTCATTCGTTTAATCGGCTTTTTAGCATTGCAGCGAAAGAATGAAAAACCTTTTCCACTTACCAAAAATCCGCAGTTCAATCGTTGGGAAATGTTTGCCCGTTTGACCCATCAACATCCGCGCAGTTTGGCTGCAGCCTATTTGTACACGTATTGGATTCAAGCACTTAAGTCTAAAAGGACTAGAGGAACCCCAATCGTCCAAAAACAACTTTTCCGAAATATTGTAAAAGCAAGTTTAAAGGCGTTAGCTCATCACCAAGAATGGAGTCGCCAGATTCCTTATTTTGCACAGCTATTCCAATCGCGGAAATCTTCCCTACTCAATCTTGAATCCATGGTCGAAGAAACACTTCCTAATAACCATTATGTTGTCGATAACCTTATTTCAATTGCATTTATTGTTTTAAAAAGAAAATCAGCAAAACATGCTATCCAATTGATGCAAAAATATGTACCCGAAAACATGGTTGTTTTGATGGCGAGTATTGATTTAGAACAATGTCTATATTAGCAACTGCGT
>JBIIRB010000016.1:0-13772 GCA_044341785.1 Bacilli bacterium
ACCAAATTCAATCCATTATTCCTCATCGTGATCCATTTTTATTGATTGATGGTATCACAGAAGTGACCCCGCTCATCTCCGCGACTGGCTTTAAACATGTTACGAACAAAGAATTTTGGGTTCCTGGTCATTTTCCTCATGAACCTGTCATGCCTGGGGTTTTAATTGTTGAAAGTATCGCCCAAGTGGGTGCAGTTTGTTTATTAATTGCCCCTGAGTTTAAAGGCAAGATTGCTTATTTTGCTAAGATTGAAAATGTGAAATTTAGAAAAAAAGTAATTCCTGGAGACCATTTAGTTTTAAAAGCCACCATTACGCAATACCGCAGTTCGTTTGGTGTTGCTGAAGGTGTGGCCACCGTCGAGGGTGAAGTGGTTGCCTCAGCCACGTGCTATTTTGCGATAAGCCAATGAAATTTGCCCGTCGCTTAACTTTTGCATCGATTGATTCAACAAATACGTATTTAAAAAATCATCTTTCTTTACCCCATTTAACCTTGGTTCGCGCTCGATTCCAAACCGCTGGGCGTGGACAATTTGATCGTACCTGGGTTGCCGATCCTAATCTAAATTTCTTGTTTTCTATTTTGTGGAAAAAAACCATTCAGTTTGATACATTAAAAAAAATTGAATTAGCTTTGATTCATTCGGTCATCTCCTTTTTAAAAGATGATTTTGGTATCGAAGCCAGACATAAATTACCCAATGATATATATATTGGTTCTAAAAAAATTGCCGGTTTTTTAATCGAAACCGTCGTTAAACATGATCATGTGCATTCATTCATCATTGGATTAGGATTGAATTTTAATCAACTTACTTTTCCAAACGGGATTCAGGCCACGAGTGTCGCCATTGAAACTCAAAAAACCCATCATGTTGATCGAAACTTTGAACGCTTATTAAAGAAGATTAAAACTTTTTTACCGTCGATTTAATGATAAAATAAACTTACAATGAATTCTCATGTGATGGTGATTTTTGGTTCCACAGGCGACTTATGTTTCAATAAGTTATTGCCCTCTTTGGCATCCCTCATCAAAGAAAAACCCAATTGTCTTGATGCCATCATCTTAGTAGGTCGTCAAGTTAAAAATATTAAAGAATATGAACTCCTCGCCCTTGAACGCGGTTTATCGCAAACTGATTTTAATGGTTTATCGCCGCACTTGCATTACGTTCATATGCAATCGACAGACCTCCATGATTATGGCCATTTATCTAAACAAATGCAGTCGTATTCGCATCGCTATTTTTATATTGCTACTCCTCCAAGTATGTATCCTATTATTTTAGAAAATTTAACGAAAGCTTTGTTATTTAAAAAACAACTCACCCATCATCGTATCGCCTTTGAAAAACCGTTTGGGGAAAACGGTTTGGGATCAAATCTACTTAATGATTTAGTCCATCAACATAGTGATGAAAAACAAATTTTTCGTGTCGATCATTATTTAGCTAAACCACTCATACGCGAATTAGTTTCAATAAGAGAAAAACATCCGAAATGGAATCGACTTTTGCATGCTCCTGCATTAAAAAAAGTCACGGTCACAGCATTTGAAACGTTAGGGATCTTATCGCGGGGGAAATTTTATGATCAAACCGGTGCGATTCATGACATGATTCAAAGTCACTTATTTGAGACGCTTTCCCTTGCAGTCATGCCATTACCTCACCGATTGGATGTTGCTTCCCTTCAACAGGCTAAGGTTCAATTTTTTAAGAGTTTGGTCCTTGACCCTTTAAGTGTCATCCTAGGCCAATATGATTCTTATCGGCGTGAACTCAATGTGCTACCCGATTCGATGACAGAAACATTTGCTCATGTTAGCTTTACCTCCTCAATACCCCAGTTTAAGAAAACGATCTTCACCATACAAACGGGTAAGCGGCTAAGTAAAAAACTGACCGAAATTCGGTTTGAATTTGAAACCGTGACTGTTGTTTTTAATGTTTCACCCTTACTTAAAGTTAAATGGACAGTGATGGAAGGAAAACAATCATACCCTCATGAACTTGAATCGCTTCGCTCATATTCCTTCATCAATGAAGAAGCTTATGTAAAGATTTTTAAAGACTTCATTGCAGGCGATCAAACGTTATTTCCTTCGGCGATGGAAATCGAAGCTACCTGGAAATTGGTTGATCAGATCAAACAACTTAACCGCCTTCCCAAGCTTTATCAGCATGAAAAAGATTTATTAGGAGAACAGTATGAATAAAAAAATCTATGATATTTCAATGACGATTCATCCCGATATGCAAGTTTATAAAAATTATGATCATAAAAAACCGCGCTTTACGATACATGATGAGTTTGCTGCTCATGGTTATTATGAAACGGATCTTGCGATGAATTTACATACTGGGACTCATATTGATTTTCCGCTGCACATGATCAAGCATGGTGCTTCCTCAAATCAAGAAAAATTATCATCCTTCATGAAAGAAGCCGTTGTATATGATTTGACTCATGTCACCGGCGCAATTGAAAAAAAACACCTTGAAGGGTTTGTTTTTAAACCAGGAACTTTTGCCTTGTTTAAAACGAAAAACAGTCTTTCTGAAACTTTTCAGTTTGATTTTGTGTATGTTGCAACCTCGGCTGCAGCGTTTTTAATCACGTGCGGTCTAATCGGCATCGGTATTGACGGTTTAGGGATTGAACGCGCTCAAGAAGGTCATCCTACCCATCACCTTTTACTTGAAAACAATTACATCATCATTGAAGGGCTACGATTAAAAGCGATTCATCCTGGTACGTATGACTTGATTTGTTTACCATTAAAAATTGCTAATGTAGAAGCCCTTCCTTGCCGCGCGATTTTATTAGGATAATCATTCATGAAACCAGTATCGTCATATCGGATTGCTTTCATGGGGACCCCTGATCTAGCGGCAGTTACGTTTTCTGCCTTGATTCAAGCAGGGTTTAACATGGTTGCGCTCATTGCCCAAGCTGATAAACCGGTTGGTCGTCAAGGTGAAGTCGAGATGGTGCCGACCAAAAAAATAGCTTTGCAACATCATATTCCTGTTTTTCAACCCATCAAAATTAAAGACGATCATCAGTTTTTAGCCTCTTTAGATTTAGACTTAATCGTGACGCTTGCGTATGGCCAAATTGTTCCAGAAGCGGTTTTAAAAGCGCCACGCCTCGGTTGTCTTAATATTCATGGAAGCTTATTGCCTTCCTTGCGAGGGGCTTCACCAATCCGCTTTTCACTTATCCATGGTCATCAAGAAACCGGCCTTACTTTAATGGAGATGGTCCAAGCGATGGATGCTGGAAAGATGTATGCAAAGCAAACCATTCCGATTGTGGAGCAGGATAACTATACGTCGCTTTATCAAAAATTTATGGCA
This sequence comes from Bacilli bacterium, assembly GCA_044341785.1. Classification (GTDB taxonomy): domain Bacteria; phylum Bacillota_I; class Bacilli_A; order RFN20; family CAG-826; genus UBA970. The sequence continues at coordinate 3,369 of JBIIRB010000016.1, forward strand.
TTAACGCCTTCGTTTACGGTAACGCAAGTGGCCAAGTTTTTAAATCATGAATTGATAGGTATTCCACAAGATGAATCGCACGTCACTTTCGCTCCATTAATCAAACCCCCAATGGAACATCTTGATTTAAAACTACCCAAAAAAGAGTTTATCAATTGGATCCGTGGTTTAAGTGAAGTCCCAGGTGGCTATGTTCGTTATCAAGGAAAAAAATTAAAAATTTATCGAGCCCATCCCATCAATGACTTAATCACCCATCCGTTGGGCACTTTTGTTACCGCGAGTTCAAAAGGGCTATGGTTGCAATTGTCGGATGGTCAAATTGCCCTCGATGATGTGCAACTTGAAGGAAAAAAGCGGATGTCCTGGCAAGCGTTTGTGAATGGATATACTTTAACGCATGAATGCGTTGAATAATGTGATGACACTACGCTTAAGTGTTCATGACTTAGTGGATTTTTTATTACGAACCGGCGATATTGATTCTCGTGTTTTTAACACCTCTACGATGCGCGAAGGCACTCGTCTTCATGCTGAATATCAAAGTAAACAAGGTCATGACTACTTTTCTGAGGTCACTTTAAGTCACGTTTTTGAAAAACCTCCTTATCGGGTTTTCCTTGATGGAAAAGCTGACGGTGTGTTCATGAAGGATGGTCGACTATTTATTGAAGAGATTAAAACGACTGTGGCTCCCTTAGAAACCTTCCACCGGCAACATGAACGATGGCATTTGATGCAAGCAGCTTGCTATGGTTTTATTTATGCAGATGCTCATGACGTGCAAGAAGTTACGATTCGGCTTGTCTATATCCATCAAGAAACCGAAGAAATTTTTGAAAAATCTTATGACTTTACCCTGGATGAAATTACCCATGATATCGATGAACTCATTCAAGAATATTTAAGGTTTTATGAAGTGCTTCATCAAAAATCGCGGGATCGGCAAGATTCATTAAAATCATTAGCGTTTCCTTTTAAAAACTTTCGGTCAGGTCAACGTGCCCTTGCTAAATACGCGTTTGGTGTGGCGCAAAAGCAATCGCGTCTTTATGCTGAAGCGCCTACTGGAATCGGCAAGACCATGTCGACGTTATATCCGTTTGTCAAATCGATGGAGTTAGAACGTAATCAAAAGATTTTTTATTTAACCGCGAAACAATCGGGTAAAGAAGCGGCAGTGAATGCCATTCAGTTATTAAGAAAACAAGGTGCTTCACTAAGTGCCGTTGTATTAACGGCAAAAGAGAAGATCTGTTTTACCAAAGGTGCTGGATGTAATCCTGATGAATGCCCGTTTGCCAAAGGTTATTACGATAAAATCAAAGATGTCATTGAAGAGAGTTTAAGCACCTATGATCATTTTGATTATGACACGATTGTTAAGATCGCACGTAAACATCGGATTTGTCCTTTTGAACTCTCGCTTGATTTATCGCTTTATGTGGATATCGTTGTCGGTGATTATAATTATGTGTTTGATCCGAATGTGTACTTACGACGTTTCTTTGAAGATGAAGGTCACCAATATATTGCATTAGTGGATGAAGCCCATAATTTGGTTGAACGCGCTCGCGACATGTATTCCACATCACTTGATTACATGACCTATTTAAAAGCGAAAAAGAAATTAACCAAACTAGCTAACAAAACGTTAAAAAAACATTTAAAAACATTATCTGCGTATTTTAATCGTCTTCATGAAAATCCAATCGGTCAAACGCCATTAATGCTCGATCCCTTGCTCATTAAATTACTCGATAAAATCTTTACTTCCTTACAAGCGATGCAAAAGGAATTAAAAATGAAACTGGATGATGAGATCATGGAATTTTATTTTGAATGCAATCGCATGGTTAAGTTGAGTGAATTGGTTACGGGTCATCACGCTTTTTACTATTCAAAATTGCAAGAAAAAGAAGGTCGAATCGTCTTGTTTTGTTTAAATCCATCTTTGTATGTGGCGAAAACCTTAAGTCAACTGGGGGCTAGCGTGCTTTTTTCTGCCACCCTTTCCCCCATGCCTTATTATCTCCCCATGCTAGGTTCTGAAACGCACCATGCTGTTTTACAACTGCCATCGCCCTTCCCTAAAGAAAATCTATGTTTAATGATTGCTCCTCTTGTTTCAACCCGTTTCAAAGATCGACAATCGAGTGGCCAAATGATTGCCAGCTATATTCACGACGCTGTTGAAAGTAAACTTGGAAACTATTTAATCTTTTTCCCAAGTTACCAGTATTTAGAACAAATTCGGCCTCTGCTAAAGTTTAATGCTGATGTGGATATCCTCATTCAACGAAGCGATATGAAAGCGGAAGAACAACACAAGTTTTTAGAAGCCTTTAAAAGTAATCCGAGTAACACCACCGTGGGATTGGTTGTTCTCGGTGGTGCTTTTGGAGAAGGCATCGATTTAGTGGATGATCGCCTCATCGGTTGCATCGTTGTAGGGGTGGGCATGCCACAACTATCGTATGAACGCGATTTGATTAAGGAATATTTTAATAAAGATCAACAAGATGGATTTGCGTTTGCGTACACCTATCCAGGGATGAATCGTGTCCTACAAGCAATGGGTCGCGTTATTCGTTCAGAAACGGATAAAGGCATGATTTTGCTTTTAGATGATCGGTATTTAACGCCAGCATATAAAGTGATGTTTCAACATCAGTATCAAGATTATCGCGTGGTGACTGAACCCGAAGAAGTTTTATTGACGTTGCGCGCGTTTTGGAAAACGACCATTAGCTAGGACAAAACCTTAAAAATAAGGTATGATGACGAAGTAAAACATGAGCTATTCCATTAAAAATATTCGAAATTTCTCAATCATTGCGCACATTGACCATGGTAAGTCCACCTTGGCGGATCGTATTTTGCAATTAACCGGTGCGATTAGTCAACGTGAAATGCGCGAACAAATGCTTGATTCCATGGACTTAGAACGCGAACGCGGGATAACGATTAAACTGACGTCAGTCACCTTACAATATCAAGCTAAAAATGGCATTGAGTATACCTTCAATCTTATCGACACACCTGGGCATGTTGATTTTACTTATGAAGTATCGCGTTCTCTTGCCGCTTGTGAAGGTGCTTTATTAGTCGTGGATGCTTCGCAAGGTGTTGAAGCCCAAACACTCGCGAATGTTTATTTAGCGGTGGATAACAATCTTACCCTTATACCCATCATCAATAAAATTGATTTACCTTCTGCGGATGTCGAACTGGTTAAAAAAGAAATTGAATCACGCATTGGCATTGATGCTAGTTCAGCACTTAAAATTTCAGCCAAAACGGGTTTAAATGTCGATCAAGTACTTGAAGCGATTGTGGAACGAATTCCTGCCCCGGAAGGCAATACGGATGCCCCTTTAAAAGCGCTTATTTTTGATTCTTTTTACGATGCCTATCGTGGTGTCGTTGTCTTGATTCGTGTGAAAGAAGGTCAAGTCAAAGTCGGTGATAAAATTCGTTTAATGGCCGCTAAAAATGTTTATGAAGTCTTAGAAGTCGGAGTCAGAAGCCCAAAAGAAGTGAAACGCAATATTTTACACGCAGGGGAAGTCGGTTATTTAGCCGCCCAAATCAAAGATATTCGTGATGTTCATCCTGGTGAAACCATCACCCTCGATGAACGTCCTGCCGCTCAACCGTTACCTGGATACCGCAAAATTAACCCCATGGTGTTTTGTGGTTTATACCCTGTGGACGGAAAAAAATATTCGGATTTAAAAGATGCCTTGCAAAAACTCTCGCTCAATGATGCGTCATTATTGTTTGAACCTGAAACCTCACAAGCATTAGGGTTTGGTTATCGATGTGGTTTTTTAGGTCTTTTACATATGGATGTGATTCAGGAACGTTTGGAACGAGAATATAATTTGAATCTCATTTTGACTGCACCGAGTGTCATTTATCACATTTATCTGAATAGTGGCGAGAAGTTAATGCTTGATAATCCAAGCAAATTGCCCCATTTAACGTTGATTAAAGAAATTGCAGAACCTTATGTGAAAGCATCCATCACCACCCCCCAAGAATACGTCGGTAATTTAATGGATTTATGCCAGGCTCGACGGGGGATCTATCTGGATTTGGAATACCATGATGAAACGCGCATGGTGTTGAAATATGAATTGCCTTTAGCTGAAATTGTCTATAACTTTTTTGACAAATTAAAAAGTTTATCACGGGGTTACGCCTCATTTGATTATGAATTAGGGGACTATCGTGTCTCGAATTTAGTCAAAATGGACATTATGCTGAATGGTGAAGTGATTGATGCCTTGTCAACCATTGTTTTTAAAACAAATGCCTATGCTAGGGGTTCAATCATCGTTGAAAAACTTAGAGAAATCATTCCACGTCAACAATTTGAAATCCCAGTGCAAGCCGCCATTAATGGTAAGGTCATAGCCCGTAGTGATATCAAAGCCATGCGCAAAGACGTTCTTGCGAAATGTTATGGTGGTGATATATCACGAAAACGCAAACTTTTAGACAAGCAAAAAGAGGGCAAGAAGAGGATGAAAAACATCGGCTCAGTCGAAGTTCCTCAAGAAGCTTTCATGACCGTTTTATCCATTGACGACGATTAAAAATATAAAGGTTTAAAAACGACTAAAAATTGACTATAATAAGATATCTTTTAACCTGACATGAGCAATCAAGAATTGGCCATTCGCTTTACTGAAGAAACGTATGCATCACGATCGGATATCGCGAAAGTTTTAGGCACCACCATCGTCGACACCATCTGGCAATCCGTTCTTCAATATCGTCAGCCATTTTTACGCTATTTAGCTATTAAAAATATCGAGCGTAATCCATTATTTATTGTGCTAAGCCCTGCGATGATGGAAAAGTTAAATCATCTTGATCGTCAAATGGCTAAAGCGATGGTTAAACTAGGTAAAATTAGTTCACCGATCGGTTTATTCGAACCCCTTGTTCAACCGCTAATCTTACCTTCGTTGGTTGAATTAAGTCGTTCATTCAGCACATCCATTACCGAAAAAGTCGTTGCACGGATGCTGCAGCCTGGTTATATCCCCACCTCCAATGAAGAGAAAATTATTTTTGGTTATTACCAAACGACACTGTTATTGTCTGAAAAGCGTTTTCCTGTCTTTCATGAAGACATTCTTGTTTCGATTTATACAACCTTGACCTCGCAAGAACTAGTCGAATTATACCGTGAAGACCCGTATGTTTATCAATCTACCGAAGTTGTTTTAAAGTCGGCTTCAACGTTTCAAGGACCTTCCATTGAACAAGCAATGGCTAGTTTATTTGAATATGTCAAAGTCGCCCAATATTCACCTTTAATTAAAGCGGCATTGGTTTTATATTTTACTTTCGCAATCGCACCTTTTTCTCTTCATAATCCCCTGATGGGACTATTACTCTTCAAAGCCTATTTATCGCATCAAGATTTTGAACACGTGCCACTTTATTTAAAGATCGAGTCTTTATTGACCACCCAAAAAGAAACGTTCGTCAAAGTCCTTCAAGAAGTTCAGAAAACTTTTGACATCACTTATTTAGTTAATTTTCTCATCACCATCCTTGAAAGTCCAACGCAAGCTTTACTTGATGGATTGACACAACAAGAAGGTCAACAACTCAAACAAGAACGGGTGCAATCGCGAACACGCGAAGAGCAAGAAATTGCCGTTCAAATGAAAGCGATGAAATCCGAACTAAAAACAATCAAGCCTACCGAATCATTAGCGCATGAAGCGGTCACCCTTGGCTTAGAAGAGCATCAAGCGATGCAGCTAGAAGAACATTTATTAGAAACTAATCCTTCGATTAAGCGACTTGAAGCCCATTTTTATGCTCGTCATTGCACCATCGGAAAGTTTTATACGATTGCACAATTTAAAAAGAAGTTAAGTTGTGCTTATGAAACTGCACGAACGTCCATGGAACATTTAACCCAGTTAGGGTATTATCGTAAAGAACAATACAAAAACAAATTTGTTTATACTCCTGTGAGTAGAAAGTAAGGTTTTATGAATTTAGAAGCATTGCTCAATAACCAAGTTGTCATCGTCATTTTATTACTTTTATTCGTGAGTTCCATTGGACTCATCGCTTATTTTTTGCAAAATAAAGTTCCTTTTTTCAAACAACCCGAAGAAAAAGTTGATCGTGAAACCGCAGTGCGAGAAGAAGTCGAACGCGTCATTGTGAAACTCGACCAGCGCACATTTGAAACAGTCCAACCTTTAAAAAGTGATGTGAAATCAAAAAAGAAATCACCTAAACCAGTCGCCAAAAAAGCAAGTTCATCTAAGAAAAAGAATGCCAAGTCAAAATCTTAATTTTCCTCGATCCCTTTACGTTCATATTCCGTTTTGTTCTCATCTTTGTCATTATTGTGATTTTACAAAAATGCTGTTTCATGAACAGAAAGCCACATTGTATCTTCAGCAATTATTACTCGAAATCAAACAAAAAGTTAAATCGCCCGTTGAAACGATTTTTATCGGTGGTGGTACGCCCACAGCATTAACGGTTGTTCAACTTGAACCCCTGTTACAATTGCTTCAAACGTGCATCGTTCCAAATGGCGAATTTACCATCGAATGTAACGTCGAAAACACCGATGAAGAAAAGTTACGATTGTTTCAACGTTATGGTGTGAATCGGTTAAGTTTTGGGGTGCAAAGTTTTGATGAAACTTTATTGAAAGCGATGAACCGAAACCATCATCAACAAGACATCTTTCGAATCATTCAACTAGCGAAGGATATTGGTTTTAAGAATATCAATGTCGATTTTATTTATGATTTACCGCATCAAACACCTGCGATGATTCAACAAGATTTAAATGCTTTCATTGCTCTAGATGTGGATCATATTGCGACCTATGCGTTAACGATTCATCCTCATACCGTATTCGGTATTCAAAAAGTCAAACCAGCCCCGGAAGAAATGTCGCGTCAACATTACGAACTCATTTTGAATCAACTTCGAGTGGCAGGTTATGAACGTTATGAAGTGTCAAATTTTGCTCGGCAGGGTAAGCAAAGTTTGCATAATCAAACCTATTGGAATAATGAACAATATTATGGTTGTGGCCTGGGGGCTTCTGGTTATGAAGCAGGTGTTCGCTATGTCAACACCAAGAATTTAACCAAATATTCGAAAGGCGAGTGGCTAGGGGAACAAGAAGTGCTGAGCACGCAGGACCGATTGACTGATTTTTTTATGTTAAAACTCCGGATGCAAAAGGGTTTTTCTACGCATGAATTCGAACGTGAATTTGGCCATGCTTATGCCGAAAAATTCGGTGCGATCACGCAAGATTTAACGAATCGTTTATTGGTCAATCACCACGGTGAGCATGTTTCACTCACGGATGAAGGTTTCTTGTTGCTCGACTACGTCGTATTAAAACTCTTAACTCATCCTTCTTCACCAATTTAGCACTTATCTATTGACAGTGCTAATTCGATTGCTATAATAGTTTTAGCACTCATAGAAAGTGTTTGCTAAAAGAGGTGATTCGCTTGGCATTAAATCGTAAAGACTTAATCCTTAAATACATTGTTGAGCATTTTGTCAAAACCGCTACTCCTGTAGGTAGTGTTACGCTGATTGAAATTTACAAATTATCCTTTTCTTCAGCCACGATACGTAACGAAATGTTAGCGTTAGAATCTGAAGGTTTATTGGAAAAAACGCACACGTCAAGTGGTCGCATCCCTTCATCAAAAGGTTACCGTTATTATGTTGATCGATTACGATCTCGCAGTGTGGATGATGATATCAAACATCAATTACAAACGATTATCCAAAAAAAATCACAATCGATTAATGATGTGATTGCACAGAGTTGTGAAATTTTGTCCAACATGACCAATCTCGCTTCGGTGGTACTCGGACCTAACGCACGGCAAGAAAAGTTAGTGAGTTTGCAAGTCATCCCGTTAGCCAATCACTCGGCGACTGCAGTGTTTGTGACGGACCAAGGTTACGTTGAAAATAAGACCTTTGTCTTGCCTCCGCATATTGAAATGCCAGAAGTGCAAAGCTGTGTCAAACTTTTAAATGAACGCTTAGCTGGAACGCCCATCGCCTCTGTGGTCGAAAAAATGGAAGCAATCAAACCGATTCTTCACGATTTTATTGCTGACAATGACTTTATTTATCAAGCTTTTGCTCAAGCCGTCCTCCACTTTACCAATGACCGTTTAAAACTTTATGGTAAAAATGAATTATTTGCTCAACCTGAGTTCATCAATGATGCGAATAAACTTCGCAATCTCCTTTCGCTACTTGATTCTCCACAAACCATTCGCGCCATTACCAATGATTCATCAGGCAATATCATGATTAAAATAGGTGAGTTTGGCCAAGATCATTCCGATGTTTCCATTATCTCCACCAAACTTCATATCCCTGGTCAAAACGAAGGCCGCATTGCCGTGGTTGGACCCACGCGCATGGATTATGATAAGGTGCTAAGCGCACTTGAATATCTCTCCGAAATGCTTGAAAAAGCTTTTACCAAGAAAGGAAAGGAATAAATATGACGGACCAAGAAAAAGAAAAAAAGGAAGTTGCTGTAGAAAAAGAAAAGCCAGTTGAGCAAGACACACCTCCCCCGACAATAGAAGTGTTACTTGAAAAAGCTAAACTTGAAATTGAAGAGTGGAAAAATAAATACGCGCTTGCCTATGCCAATCTTGATAATCAACGTAAGGCTCAAGAAAAGTCTTACACTGAAGCATTAAAATATCGAGCAGAAGGTTTTATTGAAAAATTGATGCCAGCCTTAGATGCCTTCCATCTCGCCCTCGGCAATAAACCCAAAGAAGATGTGTTGAAAAACTATTTAGTCGGATTTGAATACATTTATAATCAAATTAAAAGTGCCCTCGAATCTGAAGGTGTAACCGAAGTACCGATCAAAATAGGAGATACGTTTGATGCGACAAAGATGCATGCAGTCGATACTAAAGAGGATGAAAGTACTGATAATAAAGTGCTCGCCATCTTCTCGAAGGCGTACCGATTAAAAGATCGATTCATCAGACCCGCGATGGTCGTTGTCTCGAAGAAGAAAGTTGAAAAAAAAGAGCCGATTAAAGAAGCTACTGAGTCTCCAAACTCAGAAAAATTTGAAGCCTAATAGGAGGATAACATTATGGCAAAAGAAATTATTATTGGAATCGATTTAGGAACGACCAACTCGGTTGTTTCTTACATGCAAGCAGACGGTAAAGTCAAAGTTATTCCTAATCCCGAAGGTAAAAACACAACTCCTTCCGCGGTCGCATTCAAAGCCAACGGTGAAGAAGTCGTTGGTGATGCTGCTAAGCGCCAAGCGGTCGTCAACCCAGACACTATCTTATCAATCAAACGATTAATGGGAACGGATAAGAAAGTTCGCGTGGGTGTTTTGAATAAGGAATTTTCTCCGCAAGAAATATCGGCAAAAATTTTAGCTTATATGAAAAAGTATGCCGAAGAGTCACTCGGTCAAACGATTACCAAAGCAGTCATTACTGTGCCTGCTTATTTTAATGATGCTCAACGTCAAGCAACTAAAGATGCTGGAAAAATTGCAGGTTTAGAAGTGATGCGCATCATTAACGAACCGACAGCGTCATGTTTGGCTTATGGAATGGAAAGCAAAAAAATTGGTAAAGTTCTGGTTTACGATTTAGGCGGTGGTACGTTTGATGTATCCATTTTAGATATTGGTGATGGAACGTTCGAAGTATTGTCTACTGCGGGTGATAACCATTTAGGTGGTGACGATTGGGATGAAATCGTTGCTAATTGGATTCGTGATCAGATTAAAAAAGATTTTGGTGTGCTGCTAGATGACAAAATGGCCAAACAGCGCTTCCGTGATGCTGCCGAAAAAGCAAAAATTGAGTTATCATCTCAATTAGAAACAACCATCTCACTCCCATTTGTTGGGCAAACTGCAAAGGGGCCGATTAACTTTGAAGCCAAATTGTCACGTGTTAAATTTCAAGAAATGACCAAAGTTTTATTAAAACGGACTGAAGAACCTATTCGCAAGGCATTAGCGGACGCTAAGCTGACCGCAAATGACATCCACGAAGTCTTGATGATTGGTGGTTCGATTCGGATGCCTGCTGTGCAAGACTTAGTCAAACAAGTCATGGGCAAAAATTTAAACTTATCCGTCAATCCCGATGAAGCGGTTTCGATTGGCGCGGCCATTCAAGGTGCCGTCATCAGTGGGGATGTGAAGGATGTTGTGTTACTCGATGTTACTCCCTTGACCTTAGGTATCGAAACCTTAGGGGAGATGATGACGCCATTAATTACACGCAATACGACCATTCCTACAACGAAGAGTCAAATCTTTTCAACAGCTGCTGATAATCAACCAGCCGTCGACATCGT
>JBIIRB010000083.1:0-3857 GCA_044341785.1 Bacilli bacterium
CGCGTAGTGGCATACTTTTACCGTTATTCTTTAATTATGTAGGCAAGATGATGTTGGCGGTTCCCATCATCATCGTCTTTAGTATCATCATTGCGGTTTTGGTGAATAACCCAATTCGATTCAAAGGATTTTGGCGAAGCATTTTCTTTTTACCCGTCATCATCACCACCGGTCCTGTCATTAATGAACTAAGCAATCAAGATGCGATTACGTTATCCAATTTACAAAACAGCGATTGGTTTATGGTGCTTTCACAAGCCTTACCAAGTTGGGTTGCTGATCCGCTTGAACTCGTGTTAAATTCATTGCTATTTATTCTTTGGTATGCCGGCATTCCCATTCTGATTTATTTAGCGGGTTTACAAAAAGTTGATCCGGCATTGTATGAAGCAGCTTCTATTGATGGAGCTTCTCCTTGGCAAAAATTTTGGAAAATCACGTTACCTTCCATCATGCCTTTAACCACCGTCGCGGTCATTTATATCATCGTTTCCATGTCGTTGTTCGTTGAACCGGGCGGTCTTTTAGAAGTGATTCGTACGCATATGCTCGTCGGGGCACCGGATAGTGCGTTCTGGTTTGGGTATGGATATGCTGCTGCGATTGCTTGGGTTTATTTCTTCCTGATGGTCATGCTCATTGGCATCTTTGTGTTTATTTTTGCTCCGAAAAATCCAAGAAGGATAGGAAAATCCTAATGATCCAATCCTTCTCAATCAAATTAAAACGCTGGTTCCTCGGCATGAAAAATGCGGATGGTTTTATTTATCGCGGTGTGATTTATATCTTACTCATTTCCTTTAGTTATGTGTATTTATATCCAGTCTTATTCATGATTGTGAACAGTTTTAAAACTGTAGACGACTTGATTAATCCAGGTGTTCGCTGGATTCCTTCGGTTTGGTATATCGAAAATTATGTGAAAGCTTTCTCGGTTTTAAACGCTCCGGATTCCATCATCGACGCTACTTTTTATGTGTTACGAGTCAGTGGATCGGTGACGATTTCTTCAGCTTTAATCGGTTATGGATTTGCGCGATTTGAATTCCCACTTAAGAAAATATTCTTCGCATTAATGCTCGCAACCTTTATTTTACCGAATCAAGTGACGATGGTCGCTAACGTGCTCATCTTTAGAAATCTCAATTTAATTTCCACCGAATGGACGATGATCTTGCCCGCGTTATCCGGTCAAGGGATTAATGCGGCGATTTATATTTTGATTTTTTATCAATTTTATAAAACGATTCCAACCATTTTGTTAGAATCTGCCGAAGTTGATGGTTCTTCCCAATGGGGTGTATTTACCAAGATTGTTTTACCCTTAACGATTCCTTCTTTTGTCATCGTGTTCTTATTTAGTTTTGTCTGGTATTGGAATGAAACGTATATTACCGGTTTATTTGTAGGCGGTACGGCAAATCTTCCACTTTTATTACTCAATTTCAGGGCAAGTTATGAGACACTATTCCCACCAGGGACACCGGGTGCTCAATTAAATGAAGCCATCTTATTAGCGGGCAACATGGTGACGATTCTGCCATTATTAGTACTATATGCTTTAGGTCAACGCCTCTTTACTCAAAGCATTGATCGCACAGGAATCACAGGAGAATGATATGAAAAAACAATCGATATTAATGATGTTAATGCCGATTTTAATCGGCTGTATTACTCCGTCTAACGCCTCGCTTCCTAATGGGTTACTTCCGTTAACTCCGGTGGAAGGGTGTGGTGTTGGAAGAATCGATGATCATTGGGTTTGCACATGGGCGGAAGAATTTGAGGGCGATACGCTGAATGAATCCCATTGGAATGTGGAAGTGAATGGCGACGGAGGCGGTAATCAAGAATTACAATTTTACCGTCGTGAAAACATCACTGTGGAAGATGGCAAACTCATCATCACTGCGAAACGTGAAAGTTTTTCAGGAAAGCAATATACATCAGGTCGCATCAATTCTAAATATAAAGTGGATATGAAATATGGTCGTGTCAGTTTCCGTGCAAAGATGCCTGGAGGTCTAGGGACATGGGGAGCGTTGTGGATGCTTCCCACCTTTAACATTTATGGCGGTTGGCCCAACAGCGGCGAAATTGATATGCTCGAATACGTGGGTTATGAACCGAATGAAATTTTTGGTGCAACGCATACGGAAGGTTTCAATCACACGTTGAATAATAATCCCAGTGGCAGTCGCACGGTGCCAAACGCTGAAACCGAGTTTCACGATTTTGACATGATTTGGCTTCCTGGATCGATTCAACTGTTCGTGAATGGGTATCGATTTGCCCAATTTTTATACACCCCCCAATTTACATCATCCTTTCCTTATGAAGAAGTGTTCCCTTTCGATGAAGACTTTTTCTTTATTATTAATTTAGCGGTCGGGGGTTCTTGGGGTGGTTCACAAGGGGTTGAACCGCTTGATTTTCCTACCACATTTGAAGTGGATTATTTACGCATGTATCAATATGACTACGCCCTTGTGGATGTGACTAACCCCACCATACCGATCAATCTTGCTCTAGCCCAATTCAAAAACACGATCCATTGGAATCGATCCAGCGATGATGCTGGTGTCGCGTATTATGAAATCTTTTTAAATGGTGAATATTATCGATCCAATGATGTGAATCAATTTACGTTTAAAACATTAACGCGTAATAGCACATACGACGTACAAGTTCGCGCGGTGGATTATGTCGGTCGTGTGTCTGACCTTTCAACAAGCTTGACGTTTACGATGACTTAATCAATCCCGTATGAAAACCTTTCAAAAACTAGTCTTTGATGCATCATTTACTCATAATGGCCGTCCTTCCAACGATGATTGGACCATTGAAGTTGGTGATCAGTGGGCAAACGCTGAATTGCAAAGTTATGTGGATCATCGATCCACGAGCTGGATACAAAATGGTGTGCTTTATTTACGCGCTTTACCATATGTCAATGGGCCTCGTGCCTATCAATCCGCCCGTTTAAATACGTTAGGAAAACATGCTTGGACGTATGGACGTTTTGTGGTCCGGGCTAAACTTCCTAAAGGAATCGGCGCTTGGCCTGCCATCTGGATGCTTCCGAATGATATCAAGCAAGTAGGATGGCCTTTATGTGGCGAAATTGATTTAGTGGAACTCGTCGGACGTAAACCGGAAACGGTTCATTTTAGTTTGCACACCGCGACTTACAATCATCGCTTTAATAATCATAAAACGTTTTTTAATGTCATCCCCTCAGTGCAAGATCGTTTTCATGACTACCGGCTAGATTGGGATGAAACGAGTATGTCATTTTATGTGGATGATATTCTCCAAGTCAGTTTTCACAAACAACCCGGCGATACTCATAAAGAGTGGCCTTTTCATAAACCTTATTATTTAATTATCAATTTAGCCGTTGGTGGGCATTGGGGTGGACCTGTCAAAGAAGAAGATCTTCCGTTCACGATGGCAATCCAATCCGTGAAGGTTTATCAATAACCGAAATTCGTCCAAAGATGAAAATTCGCATTGAAGTTAGCGCTTACACGTGTTAAAATTGGTCAAATATAGAAATAGGTAAGGGCATGGCAAATTTCAATTTGACCTTTAAAACCATTCGCGCATGGTTTGTTCAGTTCGGTTTAAAAACAGCTCAATTCTTTAAAAAACTATTCTTTGCCATCTTTGGTGTGTTTTTTGATATCGCCCACGCAGCGAAGCACCATCCTAAGTCATTCATGGTTGGGTTACGTAGCTTCTTTTTAATGGGGTTAGGTCAATTAAAAAACAAGCAATGGTATAAAGCCGTTCCCTTCTTTTTTATTTTTTTTATTTTTATTATATTTGAGTTATTTACGAGTGGGTATGTGTTT
>JBIIRB010000084.1:0-3844 GCA_044341785.1 Bacilli bacterium
CTGTTTTTGTAATGCTTGTTTTACTAAAAAAATACAATCTTCCGCTCAACTTAAAACCTCATGTTCAAGTTACCAACCTTGTACCTTCCATACTACTTTTGTTGATCGTTGGTCTTTTGATCGGAGCATCGTTTATTGAGAATAAACCCGAATTAACCAACGGATGGATTGTCCTCGGTGTTGCCTTCCTAGCGATGATTTATGATTTTTTCCGTCATCGTTCAATGGCGCGATTAAAAGAAACGTTATCCAACATTGACTTGAATACGCTGCTCCTTTTAATTGGGTTATTCGTGGTCATTCAAACCCTGACCGATATTCAATTGATTGAAGATTTAGCAAACCTTTTAACTTACTTAGGTCAAGGGAACCCTTTCTTGTTATTCACGTTAACGGTTTGGTTATCGGTGTTATTTTCAGCGTTCATCGATAATATTCCTTATGTGGCTACGTTGCTTCCTGTGATGAGCATCCTTGCTGAAAATTTAGGTATTAACCCCTTTCTTCTCTATTTTGGTTTAATGTCAGGTGCAACTCTAGGCGGAAACTTAACTCCGATTGGTGCCTCTGCCAATATTGCCGGTTTAGGTATTTTGCGTAAAGAAGGCATTGAAGTATCTTTTAAAGCGTTTGGAAAAATTGCAATCCCGATGACCTTGGCAGCGGTCACTGTGGCATATGTTGTGATTTGGATCTTCTACTCTTGATATGAAACAACGTTGGTGGCTTGATGGTCTTAAAGGCGTGCTCATTGGTTTAGGCATGCTAGCTCCTGGATTAAGTGGTGGTGTTTTTGCGGTTGCACTAGGCGTTTATCCACGCATCATTAACGGCATCAATCAAGTATGGAAACACCCTGTTAAAGTCATCCAAGATTTATGGTGGATTGCGTTGGGTGGTTTGATCGGTGTGCTGATCACCTTCTTTCTCATCTTAACGTTCATCGAGTTTGCTCCTTTACCGTTTACGTTATTGTTTTTAGGTTTTATTGTGGGTTCTATTCCTCACCTGTATGAAAAGCAACGCCATACGCACCACTGGAAACGTCATCTTGTGATGACGCTTATCACCGCAGGTTTAGTCATCAGTTTGCCTTTTTTACCCACTCAAAATCAGCAACTGGATACGCTTAGTATGCAAACGATACTAACCTTAATCATGGTAGGTTTTATATTAGCAGGAACCTTAATCATTCCGGGTATTTCTGGATCACTCGTGTTGTTAGTCTTAGGATTTTATGTGTATTTATTTGACACAACGAGCGCGTTACTGCAAAGCCTTTTGACTTTGGAAATATTGCTGATTTTAAATGCAGCGTTGCCGTTGATATGGGTCGGTTTAGGATTAATCATGGGCGTTTTGGTGTTTGCTTTTCTGCTCGGTTGGTTATTAAAACGGTATCAACGCTATTTGTATAGTGCCATCCTTGGTCTTTTAATCGCTTCTCCTTTTTCAATCGCGTTAGAAGCGCTCGATACGTATCCAAACTTATGGGATGGTTTAGCGTGGAGTCTTCCTTTAGGTTTACTTTTATTCGCGCTTGGTTTGTATGGTGGGTTTACCTTGCGGGAAAAAGATTCGGTTGCTTAACATTCGGAAAGATGGATTTTTCAATTAACCGTCTAAAATCCCATCCCACATGGGAATCGCGTTCAATCCGATAACTCCAAAAATACCAACCGAACGCCTCTTCAAAGGCCAGCATTTGTGATGAGGCAAGTAAACGGTAGATATGTTCAATCATGATCGGGCTTTTGCCTTGTAACCGATCTTCATTGAATCCTAGCGACCATTCCCCAATGATCACCGGTATATAGGTTTGAATATCCCTAATTAATTTTTTCCATTGAATCAGAGGAACTTCTAATAACTGTTCGATCGTTAATTGGCGATACGCTTCATTGAAACATAAATACAAATGAATATCGAACGCCACGTTGGTCAACTGCTGTTGTTGAAACCACTGTTTCCAAGTAGGATCTTCCGGTCGAAAACCATCATGCATCACAATGAGTTTAGGCGTGATTGGACGTATAGCACGGTAGGCTAATGCATAAAAATGCATTAATGTTGAAAGCGGAACCGTGACATGAGGTTCATTAAGCAGTTCAATACCAATGAAACAACGATACGATGCATAGCGTTTCGTATACATGACCAATTTATCGATGGTTAATTGGATGTTGCTTTCATGACGATGCCATTCGATTTGATTCGTAATGCCACCGTTATCAAATCCATTTTGACAACCTGGAGCCGTATGAAGATCAAGCAAAACCTCGATGCCTAATTCGTCACACCACCGCATCACGTCATCCAGGGATTCTAATAAACGAATATAAGGTGCTTCGCCTTCAATCCACCATGGGACAGGCAAACGGACCTGATGAAAACCATGATGAAGCAAAAAAACTAAATCGTCTTTTTGAATAAAACGTTGGATGTGATCCATGCGAATGGATTTGGCATTGGTCTTTTCTTGGGAAAAAATCGTTTCATCGGGTCCAGATAAACCTTCAAAAAGCGATGGTTTCATCCATTGCTCTAAAACAAACCATCCGCCTAAATTGACACCATGAATGGGTTTCAGCATATTCATCCTATCCTCGTTTCTTCTTCATTATAATTTGAATGGGTTTTGAAACCATGCATTTTTTAAAAAAAGCGATATGATAAAAGCATGAGTCAACCTTTAATTAAAATTAATTCTGCTTGGATCCTCTTGATGGTGTGGGTCATGACATTCGGTTTGCTTTACTTCATTTCTTTAAACGTGGACGCAAGTGAACTTTGGACGCAAACCTTTGCAAGATGGATTCAATTGATCTTAGGCCCTATCATTAACCTTATTCCTTTTTCAATCGCGGAATGGGTCTTTGGCATCACCGTAGCTTATTTGATTGTATCGTTATATAAAACAATCATTATTGCATTCAAACGATCATGGAAACGAGTGGGAACGAGGTTACTTAAAATTGTAAATATAGTAGGATTAACCGTCACGTTTTATTTTTCAACCGCGGGCATTGCCTATCAACGTCTTCCCTTACCGTTGTCACTGTATGAACAACCTGTGGAAAAAAGTTCTTTTGATTCCATCATTCGTTATTTTATTGATGATTTTAACGCGACCGCTTCTCGATTAACGTTTGATGCATCAGGATTGTTGATCTCTCCTTATTCGCTACAAGAAATAAACTCGTTGCTAGCCGAAGCGTTTACGTCCTTACCCGAAGACTATTTCACGTCGTTGACCCCAAACGTGAAACCCATGCTAACCTCTTGGTTATTTACGGAGTTTAATATTACGGGGGTGAGCATCGCCATCACCACAGAAGCGATGGTCAATCAACTCGTTCCCTGGTCGTCGATTCCGTTCACCATGGCCCATGAACTCGCGCACGCTAAAGGGGTGATGCGTGAAGAAGACGCTAATCTGGTCGCACTTTACATAACACTACAAAGCGCCAATGATTTCATCCGTTATTCAGGTTACTTTAGTTCGATTTCAAGTTTACTCAATCTGGCCCAATACACCGGCATAACTAACCATCGACAAACGTTAGTGAATCTCATCCATCCTACGATTCGAAATAATTTCCAAGCTTATAATGTATTCTGGCAAAACTATCAATGGCTGAATGAACTCGCGCGGGCAGTGAATGATTTCTATTTAAGAATTTTAGGCAATGACGGTGTGATTTCTTATGTGGATGAAGAGGAAACCGAAACCACGGAAGAAGATGGTGAAATCGTGGAAGTCATTGTTTCTTTTTCTCCTTATCAAAAACTTTACTTTTCTCATTTTTTTAAATGAGTTGTTTCAACGTGACTTGAATCAATG